>NZ_JBHSPB010000009.1:0-312069 GCF_042656465.1 Streptomyces gamaensis | reverse complement strand
TCCCACCCACTTGATGGGGTAAGGCTCCCAGTAGACGACTGGGTTGATAGGCCGGATATGGAAGCATCGTAAGGTGTGGAGTTGACCGGTACTAATAGGCCGAGGGCTTGTCCTCAGTTGCTCGCGTTCACTGTGTTGGTTCTGAAGTAACAGACCATGACACAACCCCTTGTCTGATGGGGGTTGGCTGGTTGGTTAATTTCATAGTGTTTCGGTGGTCATAGCGTTAGGGAAACGCCCGGTTACATTCCGAACCCGGAAGCTAAGCCTTTCAGCGCCGATGGTACTGCATGGGGGACCGTGTGGGAGAGTAGGACGCCGCCGAGCTATTGTTGGGGCCGTGGGTCCCGGATTTCTGTCCGGGACCCACGGCCTTTTTGCGTTTAGGGTGGCGCCATGCGCTACGACCTCGTCATCTTCGACAACGACGGCGTCCTCGTCGACAGTGAGCCGATCTCCAACGCGATCCTCGCCGGCTATCTGACCGAACTGGGCCACCCGACCACCTTCGAGGACTCCCTGCGGGACTACATGGGCGCCGCCGTGCACCGGGTGCACGACCTCGTCCGGGAACGGACCGGGCAGGAACTGCCGCCCGACTTCGACGAGGCCTTCCACGCCCGTGTCTTCGCGGCCTTCGCCCGTGACCTCCAGCCGATAAAGGGCGCTGTCGAGGTCCTCGAAGCACTCGTCGCCGAAGGCGTCCCGTACTGTGTCGCCTCCTCGGGGACGCACGAGCGCATCAGAATCGGGCACCGGAAGACCGGACTGGACTCGTGGTTCGAAGAAGAATGGATCTTCAGCGCCGAGGACGTCGGCCGGGGCAAGCCGGCGCCCGATCTCTTTCTGCACGCGGCACGTTCGATGGGGGCGGACCCGGCGCGCTGCGCGGTCGTCGAGGACAGTCCGCTCGGAGTGCAGGCGGCGGTGGCCGCCGGCATGGACGTCTACGGGTTCACGTCGATGATGCCCGGCGACCGACTCGCGGGCGCCACCGGGCTGTTCGGGGAGATGACGGACGTCCTGCGCTATCTGCTGTGACAACGACAACGACAACGACAACGACAGCGACGCCGCGCGGGTGCCGGGAGAATTCCCCGGTTTCCGCAAACTCCTTTGTCCGCCGGGCCATTGGGCCCTGCGCGGGACCGCTACGGTGGCGGGCATGAGCGGCCGAGCACAGCTGATGTGGGACGAGGCGGTAACGGGCTACGACTTCGGCCCCGGCCATCCGATGGATCCGGTGCGGCTCGCGCTGACCATGCGGCTGGTCGAGGCGTACGGGCTGGACCGGGCACTGGACGTGGTGGCCGCTCCACCGGCGGGGGAGTCGACGCTGCGTCTGGTGCACCGCCCGGACTACGTCGCGGCGGTACGCGCCGCCTCCGCCGACCCGGCGTCGGCGGACGGCGGCTACGGGCTCGGCACGCTGGACGTACCGGCGTTCCCGGGCATGCACGAGGTGTCCGCGCTGATCGCCGGTCAGTCGGTGGGCGCGGCCGAGGCGGTGTGGCGCGGTGAGGCGCTGCACGCGGTGAACTTCGCGGGCGGTCTGCATCACGCCAGGCCCGCGGCGGCCTCGGGGTTCTGCGTCTACAACGATGCCGCGCTGGCCGTTGCCCGGCTCCTCGAACTGGGCGCCGAGCGGGTCGCGTACGTCGATGTGGACGTGCACCACGGGGACGGGGTGCAGGCCGCGTTCTGGGACGACCCGCGGGTGCTGACCGTCTCGCTGCACGAGCATCCCCGGACGCTCTTCCCCGGCACCGGCTGGCCCGAGGAGTGCGGTGAGGGCAAGGCGGAGGGCTGCGCGGTGAACGTGGCGCTGCCCGCGGGCACCGGGGACGCCGGCTGGCTGCGGGCGTTCCACGCCGTCGTGCCGGAGCTGCTGGCGGCTTTCCGGCCGCAGGTGCTGGTGACCCAGCACGGCGCGGACACCCACTTCGAGGACCCGCTGGCGCATCTCGCGGTGTCGCTCGACGCGCAGCGGGCCGTGGCGGAGGCCTGCCACGCCCTGGCGCACGAGCACGCGGACGGCCGGTGGCTGGCGCTGGGCGGGGGCGGTTACGCGGTCGTGGACGTCGTGCCGCGTTCCTGGACCCACCTCGTGGCGATCGCCGCCGGCCGCCCGGTGCCGCCGGAATCGGCCGTGCCGGAGGAGTGGCGGTCCGAAGTCTTCCGGCGCACACGGCAGTTGGGGCCGCAGCGGATGACCGACGGTCTGGAGCCGCGGTGGCGGGACTTCGCGTGCGGGTACGACCCGGCGGACCGGCTCGACCAGGCGGTGCTGGCGACCCGGCGGGCGGTGTTCCCCGCGCACGGTCTGCTGCCGTGACGTCCGTACGGGGCGCCTGCCGTATCCGCGGCCCCCGGGCCCGTACGGCCCGTACGGCGCCGTACGGGCCGTACAGCACGGCACCACGCCGCGCGGCGGCCGGGCGCGGTGAGCTCCCGTCAGGGCGGTGGCGCGTCAGCGGACCGGGGCCGTGCGGGTGCTGGCGGTGCGGACCGTGCGTCAGTACACGTGGGCCCCTGTTAGGCCGACCGTGGGACCGGCCCGCTGAACGCCCGTGTCAGGGGCGGGATTCCGCCAGCATCGGGGGTGTGCTGAGCCCCCGTGCCCTGCGCGCGCATCTGCTCGCCGCCCGTCTCGCCGGGACCGTGGCCACGCCCCGGGAGCGGAGTCTGCGCCGGTACCGCGCGTTCGCCGCCCGCGATCCACGGGTGTTGCTCGGCCTCGACCCCGAACACGACTGGCACGTGGGTGAGTTGCTGCGGCTGATGGGGCGCAGGTGCGGAGTTTCGGCCGATCCCGACGAGGCGTCGGGGCAGGACGTGATCGACCCCGACCGCACGCTCGTGGCGCTCGACGCCTTCGCCGGCCGGCTCGCGGAGGCGGCCGCGGCCGGTGCGCCCGTGCTGATCGGCACGGGTCATCCGCACCGACTCCTGGGCTTCTACGCCGGGTTGGCCGAGGGGCTCTCGGCGGCGGGATGCAGTGTGCTCACCCCGGCGCAGGGCAGAAGTGTCGACATAACGACCCGGTTCGGGGTACGTACCTACAACCTTGATTACGTGCGGGGAGTCGCGCTGGTGCGTGAACCCGGCGCGCGCGGAGGGGCGAATGAGCCGGGCGTACATACGCATTCCCCGCTCCCGCTTCGGGTGGCGCTGACGGTGGCGATGGAGGGTCGAGGACCCCTTCCGGCGCTGGTCGTCGGGGACCACGGCTGGGTCTGCGGGGCAGGTCAGCTGGGTATTGAGGCCATCGGGCTGGCGGACTCGGACGACCCCGCGCCGTTCGTCGGGCAGGCCGAGGGGCGGGTGTCCGTGGTCGTTCCGCTTGATGACGCTGTGCGGTCTGATTACTACCGACCGCTTACTCGCTATGTACTCAATCGAGCGTGTCTGTCACAGTAGGCGGCCGATGGCTGCTCCTCTTCCCCACTCGCATCACCCGCCCCTAACCTGGGGAGTGAGCGCGCAGCGACGAGGAGTCACCGGAGGGGAAGCCGGTGCGCGTCATGTGCGGAAGGTTCAGGTGTGTCATGGCTGCTGGCGAAAGGCCTCTCAACGAGGTCGTGTTCCTGACCGTGGCGGAGGTCGCCGCGGTGATGCGGGTGTCCAAGATGACCGTGTACCGCTTGGTGCACAGCGGTCATCTGCCGGCGATCCGGGTGGGGAGGTCCTTCCGGGTCCCAGAGCAAGCGGTGCACGAGTACCTCCGGGAATCCTTCGTGGGGGTGGAAACAGCCTGACGGGAGCCCCGGATTACGCTGATCGCGCGGTGGCGGGTAGGCTGGCCCGATGTAGGTCGTGTGGGCTCGGACGCCCCGCACCGAGTGATTCGATGTAAGCGAGGGTAGTCGTGGGCTCTGTTATCAAGAAGCGGCGCAAGCGGATGGCCAAGAAGAAGCACCGCAAGCTGCTCAAGCGCACGCGTGTGCAGCGTCGCAACAAGAAGTAAGCAGCGCCGCTGTGAACGTCCCGCAGCCCTCCCGCCGTCCATCGGTGGGAGGGCTGCGGTGCGTCGGGGGGACGTCCCGACGTGTCGTGACCCCACGGCGGCCCCAGGCCGGGTAGCGGTGAGTAAATCCTTCGCTACGGCTTGAAATGTCGCTCCGCGCGTCGGCCGGTCGTCACAGCGCAACAACGAACCGCTACGGTGGCCGCGACAGCACCACTCGTGGAGCCGGGCCGCGTGACCCGAGTGATACGGGCAATCCGGGCAAGGGCTGGGAAGGAAGGCGCTGATCTTGGGCAAGGTCGTGCTCGTCACCGGAGCCGCACGGCAGCTGGCGGGCCGTTTCGTCCGCCGCGTCCAGCGCGAGCCCGATGTCGATCGGGTCATCGGGGTGGACGCGGTGCCTCCCGAGCACGATCTCGGCCGGGCCGAATTCCTACGGGCGGACATCCGCCATCCCGCGATCGCCCGGGTATTGGCCGAACAAGGCGTGGACACGGTCGTCCACATGGATGTCAACGGCACCGCTCTGGGCAAGCGCGGCAGCCGGTCCGTGGTCAAGGAGACCAACGTCATCGGCACCATGCAGCTGCTCGGCGCCTGCCAGAAGACCCCCTCGGTCCGGCGGCTCGTGGTGAAGTCCAGCACTCACGTCTACGGTTCCGCGCCCCGCGACCCCGCGGTCTTCGCGGAGACCACCCCGCCCAAGTCGCTGCCCAGCGGCGGTTTCGCCAAGGACGTCGTCGAGGTCGAGGGGTACGTGCGCGGTTTCGCGCGGCGCCGCCCCGACGTCGCCGTGTGCGTGCTGAGATTCGCCAACATCCTCGGGCCGCACGCCGATTCGCCGCTCGCGGAGTACTTCTCGCTGCCCGTGCTGCCCACGGTCCTCGGCTTCGACCCGCGGCTGCAGTTCGTCCACGAGGACGACGTGCTGGAGGTGCTGCGCATCGCCGCCGGGGAGCCGCGCCGCGCCACCCTCAACAGCGGCACCTTCAACATCGCGGGTGACGGCGTGCTGCTGCTCTCGCAGGCCGCCCGCCGGCTCGGCCGGCCCACTCTGCCCCTGCTGCTGCCCACCGTCACCTGGGCCGGCGCCGCGCTGCGTTCCGTCGGCGCGCTGGACTTCTCGCCGGAGCAGCTGCGGCTGCTCACCCACGGCCGGGTCGTCAGCACCACCCAGATGCGCGAGACGCTGGGCTTCGAACCCCGCTACACGACCGCGGGGGCTTTCGCGGACTTCGCGCACAGCCGTGGCCCCGGGCTGCTGCCGCCGCAGACCCTCGCCCGTACCGTCGACCGGATCGCCGCGGCACTGCCTGCCGGCCGTGGCCAGAACTGAGGAGCGCACCCACCATGGCGGATGCGAAGGTCATCCCGTTCGGTGAGGAACCGCGGGCCAAGCGACGGGGCCGGCGCGTCCCCCGGGGCCGTACGGACCGGCCGGCGACGCCGATCGCGGCGGTCGGGGCGGCCGTGGCGCACGCCGCGCCGCAGCACCGCGAGGAAGAGCCGGCCGTGGCCGAGCAGCCGGTTCCGGCCGAGATCGCCGGGAAGCAGGGTGAGGAGGGCGGCTGGGAGCACCGGCTGGCCCAGGGGCTGAACTTCCTGCGGCGGCGGGTCACCGGTGAGTACGAGGTCGACGAGTTCGGCTACGACGAGGAGCTCACCGAGCAGGTCGTGATGTCCGCGCTCCGGCCCTTCTACGAGAAGTACTTCCGGGTCGAGGTGAAGGGCCTGGAGAACATCCCGGACAAGGGCGCGGCGCTGGTCGTCGCCAACCACTCGGGGACGCTGCCGATCGACGGTCTGATGCTCCAGGTCGCGGTGCACGACCACCACCCGGCCGGGCGGCACATCCGGATGCTCGCCGCGGACCTGGTCTTCGTCCTGCCGGTGATCAACGAGATCTCGCGCAAGCTCGGGCACACGCTCGCCTGCGCCGAGGACGCGCAGCGGCTGCTGGAGCGCGGCGAGGTGGTCGGGGTGATGCCGGAGGGGTTCAAGGGGATCGGCAAGCCCTTCTCCGAGCGGTACAAGCTGCAGCGCTTCGGGCGGGGCGGCTTCGTCTCGACGGCGCTGCGCGCGGGGGCGCCGATCGTGCCGTGCTCGATCGTGGGCGCCGAGGAGATCTACCCCATGATCGGCAACTCGCGGACGATGGCCCGGCTGCTGGGCTTTCCGTACTTCCCGCTGACGCCGAGCTGGCCGTGGCTCGGCCCGCTGGGGCTGGTGCCGCTGCCGACGAAGTGGACGATCCAGTTCGGCGAGCCCATCCCGACCGACGGCTATCCGCCGGAGGCGGCGGACGACCCGATGCTGATGTTCAACCTCACCGACCAGGTGCGAGAAACGATTCAGCACACGCTCTACAAGCTGCTCGTACAGCGGAGGTCGGTGTTCTTCTGACCGGTACGGGCCGTGGGGCCCGGCCGGGGTGAAGAACACCGACCTCGACAACTGCCCTCGTTCCAGGCTTGTTTGAGCCCGCTGGTCCGGGCTCGCTTATTTGGGCTCTTCTCCGTGGAATCCGAGCCCCGGGAGGAGATCCGGCAGGAGCGGCGGGATGGTGACATCCGGCTGCTTGGACGGCTTGCCCTCCTTGCCGCCGTGCGTCGGCCCGGCGGGGGCGGAACTGCCGCTGCCGGAGGGGGGCTGCAGCAGGCCCGTACCACCGAGGAGGCCCTCGTGCTCGTCGTGGCCGCTGGAGGTGGAGGGGTGCGCCTGGCCGTCGGCGGAGCGCTTGCCGTCGGAGGCCGACGGCGGGGTCGAGGGCGCGGTGGGGCGGCCCGTACGGCCCGTGCCGTCGTGGGGGGTGCCGTGCCGGGGGGTCGAGCCGTGCCTGTCCTGGTGCGGGGTCAGCAGCGAGCTCAGCGGCGCGACCTCGTCGTCTATGGCCTTGAGGACCGAGCTGACCTCATTGCCCACCTGGGAGAGCTGGACCGGGAGCTTGTCGCGCAGCCGGCTCCAGCCCTCGCGGTGCGAGGCGGCGAACGACGACAGGCGCTGGATGGGGTCGAGCGAGCCGTCGCGCTCATAGGCGGCGTGCAGCAGGCGGTGGCCCTCGGAGACGTCACGCCGCATGCCGAAGAGGGTCCTGCGGATCTCGGCCAGCTCCTCGTGGTCCAGCCGGCCCGAGCGGCCGCGCTCCATCAGCCGGCGCGCCTCCTGCAGCCGGGTCGCCGCCTGGTCCAGCAGCAGCCCGCCGCGGGCGGAGTCGTCGTCGGCCATGCCGAGGCGGAGATCCTCCATGCCGCGCTTGAGCCCGTAGAGCGTGTCGCCGGGCAGGGCGCCGGCGCTCGCGGCGGCGACGCCGCCGAAGGCGCCCGCCGCCACCCCCACCGTCAGCCCGCCGGCCGCGAGCCCCTTGGACCAGCGGGAGCGCGGGCGGAGCCGGCTGAGGGCGCGGTGGGCGCCGCGGCCGGAGCGCTGCTCCGGGACGCCGCCCTCGCCGCCCGCCGCGAGGCTCTCCATCGCGGCGACCAGCTGGGCCCGCTGCACGGTGCGGACCTCGGGGTCGAGCTCGGGCGCGGGGATCGCGCCGAGCCCTCCCGCGAGGGTCAACAGCCGTTCCTGCTCGGCGTTGTGTGCCGCCGGGCCGGGCTGTGCGGCTGCCGGGTCCTGGAGTTCCTTCTCCTCCAGGGCCGCGGCGAAGGCGTTCGCCCGCCGGTGCGCGGATACGTTCGCGATCACAGGGCGGCACCTCCTCTCGTCATGACGGTCGACTTCCCTGAAACCGGGAGGGTTGCACGCCAGGAGCGCATCCACTCGATCGAGTGAGTGAATGACGGGCATGGGCGCGACCGCAGGAAGTCTGCATCCCGCACAACGACGGGCGCGGCAGCCGGGTTACGCGGGCCGGAGGATGTGACCGCGGGTGAGTGACGGGGTGCGGGGCGTCCTCGAAAGGGCCCCGCCGAGGCTGCTCGAAAGGGCCCTGCCGGGGCCGTGGGAAGCCGGGGTCGAGGGGGTGCGCGCGGGGGTCGGTGGGGCTCAGCGGGCGTCGTCGGGCAGGAGGCGGGCCAGGGTGCGGACCGCCCGGTACTGCAGGGTCTTGATGGCGCCCTCGTTCTTGCCCATGACCCGGGCGGTCTCGGCGACCGACAGGCCCTGCAGGAAGCGCAGGGTCACGCACTCCTGCTGCTGGGGATTGAGCTTGCGCACCGCCTCCAACAGGGCAGCGTTGGAAAGGGATTCGAGGACGGAGTCCTCGGGGCTGCGCTCGACCTCGTTGGCGTCGAGCATCTCGCCGGTGGTGACCTCCAGCCGGAAGCGCGAGGACTTGAAGTGGTCGGCGACGAGGTTGCGGGCGATGGTCACGAGCCAGGCGCCGAAGTCGCGGCCCTGCCAGGTGAAGGTGCCGATGCGGCGCAGGGCGCGCAGGAACGTCTCGCTGGTGAGGTCCTCGGCCGTGGCCCGGCCGCCCACCCGGTAGTAGATGTAGCGGTAGACGGTGTCGGCGTACTGGTCGTAGAGGCGGCCGAAGGCCTCGGCCTCGCCGGCCTGGGCGCGCTCGACCAGATCCAGCATCCGGGCGCTGTCGCTGTCCGCGCTGGGACGGCGCGTGGCGGCCGCGGAGCCCGTGGCGCTCGCCGTCCCGGCCGGGGGCGCGCCCGCCCCGGTCCCGCGGCGGGCGGCTCGTCTGCCCACGGCCGCGCTGCCCTCGGCGAGGGCGTAGCAGGGGCCGACGGGACCTCCTGCGGGGACGGGCGTGGCGAAGGCAGGGACGGCGTACGCGGTGGGGACGAAGCCGCGCAGCCGGTCCAGGACCGTTGCGCGCAGCGTAGCCAGGCCCGAGGCGTCAACCCCGACGTGTGGGTACACGGGACTCCCAGAGGCAGAGCTTCCATCACGTGCAGTACGGGACCGTTCACTCGTCGTAGGGACAAGGAGGTACCGGTTTGCGTCTGAGGAGAATAACGCTTCGTACAGGCAGCACTACACCGAGTTGCTCAAATCATCGTTTCCGTTCGGACTCTTACCGATTGGAGATCGATCAAATATCGAACCCTGAAAGGAAGTTGACCGAATTTGGCTCTGGTGTGGCCGAATGGGCAGCGTGTTGTGGCAATCCGGACGGGGGAGGACTGTCGGGAGCCGTGTGAGGGTATGACGACAGGATTGCCTGAGAGTGAGCACCGGTTACGGACTGTGGTGATGTCCCCCTGGTGGGGGGCGGGATACCGGTGGCCGAAATCAATCGGTCCTGGCGCGCCGGGTGTTGACGAGCGCGAGTTCGGTCAGCGCCGGCGCCGGTGCAGCGCGATCGCGGCGGCCGTGCCGCCCGCGAGCGCCCCCAGGCCCGCCGCCGCGGGGATGCCGATCCGCACGGCCTTGCGGCCCGTACGGTAGTCGCGCAGCCGCCAGCCGTGCTCGCGGGCGTGCTTGGTGAGCCTGCCGTCCGGGTTGACGGCGCACGGGTGGCCGACGAGCGAGAGCATCGGGATGTCGTTGGCGGAGTCGCTGTAGGCGGCGCAGCGCGCGAGGTCCAGGCCCTCGGCGCCGGCCAGGGCGCGGACGGCCTCGGCCTTCGCGGGGCCGTGCAGCGGCTCGCCCACCAGACGGCCGGTGTAGACGCCGCCGATGGACTCGGCGACCGTGCCGAGCGCGCCGGTCAGCCCGAGCCGGCGGGCGATGATGGTCGCGGCCTCGACGGGGGCGGCGGTGACGAGCCAGACCTTCTGCCCGGCGTCCAGGTGGGCCTGGGCGAGCGCGCGGGTGCCGGCCCAGATCCGCTCGGCCATGTACTCGTCGTAGATCTCCTCGCCGAGGGTCATCAGCTCGGAGACGCGGTGGCCCTTGACGATGGACAGGGCGCTGTCGCGGGCGTCCTCGACGTGGTCGGGGTGCTCGCCCGCGACACGGAAGTAGATCTGCTGCCAGACGAAGCGGGCGAGGTCGCGCTTGTGGAAGAAGTGGCGCTTGTACAGGCCGCGGCCGAAGTGGAAGAGCGAGGCGCCCTGCATGACCGTGTTGTCGAGGTCGAAGAAGGCGGCGGCCCTGGTGTCCCCGACGACGGGGAAGTCCGGCTCCTGGGCGGGCGCGCCCGTGGTGTCCTCTTCGCCCGCGTCGTGCTGCTGAGCGGACTTGCGGGCTGCCTCGGCGGCGGCCTCGCCCGCGAGCACGCTGCGGGCCGTGGCGGGGCGGCGGCCCCGAGTGAACCATCCCCATCGAGAACGCGTCCCGAAGGGACTCCTGCCGGGGTGGTGGTCGGGCGACGGGAGGGCCATAGCGCGAGCATAGTCATTTTGTTCGGGGTGGAGGGCGCCGGACCGGTGGTGAGGTGTGAACTTCCGGCTACGTTCTGGTGACTTGCTGTCCGGTCCGTACGGATTCGCGGTGGTCTTTGTTGCGGAACCGCCGGGAGTGGTCAGGCGCCGAGGGCCTTGCGCAGCCGGTCCGGATTCACCCGCCAGAAGTCGTGCTGGGCGCCGTCGACGAGGATGACCGGGATCTGCTCCCAGTACAGGCGGTACAGCTCCTCGTCCTGGGTGATGTCCTTCTTCTCCCAGGAGGCGCCGAGCTCCGAGCAGACCTTCACGATCTCGGCCTCGGCCGCGTCGCACAGGTGGCAGCCGGGTCTGCCGATCAGGGTGACCGTGCTGTCGGCGGGGTTTTTGCGGGCGCGACGGCGCAGGAGGGGGCTCATGCCGCCATTGTGCCGCCCCCTGTGGCGGCCGGAATGGATGCCTGAGTCGACTACCATCGGGGGCGATTTGTTCGTGTCCGGGGGTACAGCGTGAGGAGTGAGCGCCCGTGTCCCCGTCTACGCTCCGCTGGGGTGCGTGTGGCCTGTGTGACGGTCGAGGCGCCCCGCTCTTTAGTTCCCGAACCGGGCCGAAAGGGCGCGTGACACCGGTCACTTTGCCGGGACAAAATGGACACCATCTTTGTGCACGCGTTCACAAAGGCATAGCCTGCGTTCGACGGGGCGGTCCTGGGACGAGGCGCCGCCCGCAGCCCCGCTCTACCCGCAGGAGCACCGTGGCAACTGGCCGAACTCACCGACCGGCGACCCGAAGCCGAGGGATCCCCGAGGCCACCGTCGCCCGGCTCCCGCTGTACCTGCGGGCACTGACCGCGCTCTCCGAGCGCTCGGTGCCCACGGTCTCCTCCGAGGAGCTCGCGACCGCGGCGGGCGTCAACTCCGCGAAGCTGCGCAAGGACTTCAGCTACCTCGGCTCGTACGGCACGCGCGGGGTCGGCTACGACGTCGAGTACCTCGTCTACCAGATCTCCCGCGAGCTCGGCCTGACCCAGGACTGGCCGGTCGTCATCGTCGGTATCGGCAACCTCGGCGCCGCGCTGGCCAACTACGGCGGTTTCGCCTCGCGCGGCTTCCGCGTCGCGGCGCTCATCGACGCCGATCCGGCCATGACCGGCAAGCCCGTCGCCGGGCTGCCCGTGCGGCACACCGACGAGCTCGAATCGATCATCCGGGACAACGGGGTGTCCATCGGCGTCATCGCGACCCCGGCGGGCGCCGCCCAGCAGGTGTGCGACCGGCTCGTGGCGGCCGGGGTCACCTCGATCCTGAACTTCGCGCCCACGGTGCTCTCCGTGCCCGACGGGGTGGACGTCCGCAAGGTCGACCTCTCCATCGAGCTGCAGATCCTCGCCTTCCACGAGCAGCGCAAGGCCGGCGAGGAGCCCGGGAGCGTACCGCCCGCCCCGGCGGTGTCCGCCGCTCCCGCCACCGCGCCGTCCCCGGTCGCCCCGGCGGCCGCGGCCGGCAGAAAGGGACCCGACGGGGACGTACCCGCCGTGATGCCGGCATGAGTCTTCTTGTCGTCGGACTGAGCCACCGCAGCGCGCCGGTGAGCGTGCTGGAGCGGGCCTCCCTCGCGCGCGAGGAACAGATCGCGCTCGCGCGCGCGGCCCTCGCGGCGGAGCCCGCCACCGAGGCGACGGTGCTCGCCACCTGCAACCGCATCGAGCTGTACGCCGACGTGGACAAGTTCCACGCCGGTGTCGCCGAGCTGTCCACGCTCCTCGCCCGGCACTCGGGCGTGGGCCTGGAGGAGCTGACCCCGCACCTGTACGTGCACTACGAGGACCGGGCCGTCCACCACCTGTTCTCGGTGGCCTGCGGGCTGGACTCGATGGTCGTCGGCGAGGGCCAGATCCTCGGCCAGATCAAGGACGCGCTCGCGCTCGGCCAGGAGCTGCACACCGCGGGCCGGCTGCTGAACGACCTGTTCCAGCAGGCCCTGCGGGTCGGCAAGCGCGCCCACAGCGAGACCGGCATCGACAAGGCCGGCCAGTCGCTGGTCTCCTTCGGCCTGGAGCAGCTCGCCGAGGGCGCGGACGTCGCCGGCTGGGCGGCGGGCAAGCGCGCGCTCGTCATCGGCGCGGGCTCGATGTCCTCGCTCGCGGCGGCGACGCTCGCGCGCGCGGGCGTGGCCCACGTCGCGATCGCCAACCGCACCCTGGAGCGGGCCGCCCGGCTCGCCGCGATCCTCACCGAGGCGGGCGGCGCGGGCGCGCCCGGCCCGAGCGCCGAGGCCGTGGAGATGTCCGGGGTCGGCGCGGAGCTGGCCCGCGCGGACGTCGTCGTCTCCTGTACGGGCGCGACGGGCCTGGTCCTGACCGCCGAGGCGATACGGACCGCGCTCGCCGCCCGCGCCGCCGCCGGGGACGTCTGCGCCGTCGACGAGGCGTGCCCGGACGGTGCCGCCGCCCCGCTCGCCCTGCTCGACCTCGCGATGCCCCGCGACATCGACGCCGCCGTGCACGGCCTGGCCGGTGCCCGCCTCGTCGACATCGAGTCGCTCGCCACGGCGTCCGCGGCTGGGTCCGATCAGCCGACTCCGTCGGCGGGTCCCATGGCCGCCGATGTCGACCGGGTGCGCTCCATCGTCGCCGACGAGGTCGCCGCCTTCGGTGCCGCGCAGCGGGCCGCCCACATCACCCCGACCGTGGTCGCCCTGCGCACCATGGCCGCCGACGTCGTCGCCTCCGAGGTGGCCCGGCTGGAGGGCCGGCTGCCCGGTCTCGACGACAAGCAGCGCGCGGAGATCGTCCAGACGGTCCGCCGCGTCGTCGACAAGCTCCTGCACGCGCCGACCGTGCGCGTCAAGGAGCTCGCGTCCACCCCGGGCGGCGCCGGTTACGCCGACGCGCTGCGGGAACTCTTCGACCTCGACCCGCGGGCGGTGGCCGCCGTCAGCCGGGCCGATCGGCACAACCCCTCCGCGGAGCCGGCATGAACGACACCCAGACCCCGCTGCGGCTCGGTACCCGCCGCAGCAAGCTCGCCATGGCCCAGTCCGGTCAAGTGGCGCAGGCCGTGCGGGAGTTGACCGGACGTCCGGTCGAGCTGGTGGAGATCACCACCTACGGCGATGTCTCGCGCGAGCACCTCGCGCAGATCGGTGGCACCGGGGTGTTCGTCTCGGCGCTGCGCGACGCGCTGCTCGCGGGCGACATCGACTTCGCGGTGCACTCCCTGAAGGACCTGCCCACCGGGCAGCCCGAGGAGCTGGCGCTCGCCGCGATCCCGCGCCGCGAGGACCCGCGCGACGCGCTGGTCGCGCGCGACGGGCTGACCTTCGCGCAGCTTCCGGCGGGCGCCCGGGTCGGCACCGGTTCGCCGCGCCGCATGGCGCAGCTCAACGCGTGGGCGCGGGAGCTCGGCAAGGACATCGAGACCGTGCCGATCCGCGGCAACATCGACACCCGCCTCGGCTTCGTCGCGAGCGGGGAGCTGGACGCCGTGGTGCTGGCCGCCGCCGGCCTCACCCGTATCGGCCGGCTCGCGGACGTGAGTGAACTCCTCGCGCCGGACCATGTTTTGCCCGCCCCCGGCCAGGGGGCCCTGGCGATCGAGTGCGCAGCGACCAACGCACCCCTCGCCGCGACGCTCGCCGAGCTCGACGACCCGTACACGCGGGCCGCCGTGACCGCCGAGCGTTCCCTGCTCGCCGCCCTGGAGGCCGGCTGTTCCGCTCCCGTGGGAGCGCTGGCCGACCTTCTGGCCGACGGGCAAGTCACCGAAATGCGCCTGCGGGGTGTCGTCGGCACAGTCGACGGCAAGACGCTGGTGCAGCTGTCCACCACCGGTCCCGTGCCGTCGTCGGGCGAGGAAGCCGTGGCCATGGGCCGCGAGCTCGCCGCCGCGATGCTCGACAAGGGCGCGGCCGGTCTTATGGGGGAGCGAGCACATTGAACCCCAACGCCCCGAACCACACCGCGCCCGGACAGGTCACCTTCCTGGGGGCCGGACCCGGAGACCCGGGACTGCTGACGCTGCGTGCCGTGGAGGCCCTCGCGTCCGCCGATGTCCTGATCGCGGACCCGCAGGTGCTCGACGTGGTGCGCGCGCACGCGCGTGCCACTGTGGACATGCCTGCTCAGACGGTTACTGACGAGTCATCAAAAACCGTCGGGCTGCCCGAAGTACCGGTCCTTCGGGACACCGCCAATCTTGTCATGACGGCCGCACGCGGCGGCAGGCGGGTCGTGCGTGCCGTCCTCGGCGACCCCGGCCTCGACGGCAACGCCGCCGAGGAGATGCTGGCCTGCGCCGACGGGGGCATCACCTTCGAGGTGGTGCCGGGCGTCGCCACGGCCGTGGGCGTGCCCGCCTACGCCGGGGTGCCGCTGCGCGACGGCAAGGGCGGGGACGTCCGCTTCGTCGACGCCCGTAGTGCCGACGCGACCTGCTGGAGCGAGGTCGGCGCGAGCGAGGCCACCGCGGTCGTCTCCACCACCCTCGACTCGGTCGTCGCGGCCGCGGGCGAACTGGTCGCCGCCGGCCGGGACGCCGCCACGCCGATGACCGTCACGATCGCCGGTACCACCACCCGCCAGCGCACCTGGACCGCCACCCTCGGCACCCTCGCGCAGGTCCTCAAGGCCGCCAAGGTGCTGCCCGCCGCCGACGGCGCGCAGCCGGTGATAGCCGTGGTCGGCGAGCGCGGCGCCGCCGACCGGCGTGACCGGCTCTCGTGGTTCGAGTCCAAGCCCCTCTTCGGCTGGAACGTGCTCGTACCGCGCACCAAGGAGCAGGCCGCCTCGCTCTCCGACCAACTCCGCTCCTACGGCGCCGTACCGCACGAGGTGCCCACCATCGCCGTCGAGCCGCCGCGCACCCCGCAGCAGATGGAGCGCGCCGTCAAGGGCCTGGTGACCGGCCGCTACGAGTGGATCGCCTTCACCTCCGTCAACGCCGTCAAGGCGGTGCGCGAGAAGTTCGAGGAGTACGGGCTCGACGCCCGCGCCTTCGCCGGCATCAAGGTCGCCGCGGTCGGCGAGCAGACCGCGAAGTCGCTGGTCGAGTTCGGCGTCAAGCCCGACCTGGTGCCCAGCGGCGAGCAGTCGGCCGCCGGCCTGCTGGAGGACTGGCCGCCCTACGACCCGGTCTTCGACCCGATCGACCGCGTCTTCCTGCCGCGCGCCGACATCGCCACCGAGACCCTGGTGGCGGGCCTGATCGAGCTGGGCTGGGAGGTCGACGACGTCACCGCCTACCGCACCGTACGGGCCTCGCCGCCGCCGGCCGAGACCCGCGAGGCGATCAAGGGCGGCGGTTTCGACGCCGTGCTGTTCACCTCCTCCTCCACCGTGCGGAACCTCGTCGGCATCGCCGGCAAGCCGCACAATGTCACCGTCATCGCCTGCATCGGACCGGCCACCGCGAAGACCGCGGAGGAGCACGGCCTGCGGGTGGATGTGCTGTCGCCCGAGCCCTCGGTGCACAAACTCGCCGAGGCGCTCGCGGAGTTCGGCGCGGCCCGCCGGGACGCGGCCCTGGAGGCCGGCGACCCGGTGACCCGGCCGAGCGAGCGGCGGCCCGGATCGCGCAGAAGGGCACGCAGTTGAGCACGTACGGAACGTTCCCCGGCAGCCGTCCCCGGCGGCTGCGCACCACCCCGGCCATGCGCCGCATGGTCGCCGAGACCCGGCTGCACCCGGCCGAGCTGATCCTGCCCGCCTTCGTGCGGGAGGGCATCGGCGAGCCCGTGCCGATCGCGGCCATGCCGGGCGTCGTCCAGCACACCCTGGACACGCTGCGCAAGGCGGCCGTCGAGGCCGTCGCCGCGGGCGTCGGCGGGATCATGCTCTTCGGGGTGCCCGAGGACGCGAAGAAGGACGCGCTGGGCAGCGCCGGCACCGACCCGGACGGCATCCTGCAGGAGGCCGTCCGCCAGGTGCGGGCCGAGGTCGGCGACGAGCTGGTCGTGATGAGCGACCTGTGCCTGGACGAGTACACCGACCACGGCCACTGCGGAGTGCTGGACGCCGCCGGCCGCGTCGACAACGACGCGACCCTGGAGCGCTACGCCGAGATGGCGCAGGTCCAGGCCGACGCGGGCGTCCACGTGGTGGGCCCCAGCGGCATGATGGACGGTCAGGTCGGCGTCATCCGCGACGCGCTGGACCAGACCGGGCACGAGGACGTCGCGGTCCTCGCCTACACCGCGAAGTACTCCTCGGCCTTCTACGGGCCCTTCCGCGAGGCGGTGGGCTCCTCGCTCAAGGGCGACCGCAAGACCTACCAGCAGGACCCGGCCAACGCCCGCGAGGCCCTGCGCGAGCTCGCCCTCGACCTCGCCGAGGGCGCCGACATGGTCATGGTCAAGCCGGCCCTGCCCTACCTCGACATCCTCGCCAAGGTCGCCGAGTCCGTCGCCGTGCCGGTGGCGGCGTACCAGATCAGCGGCGAGTACGCGATGATCGAGGCGGCCGCCGCGAACGGCTGGATCGACCGCGACAAGGCGATCATGGAGACCCTCACGGGCATCCGCCGCGCGGGCGCGAACATGATCCTCACGTACTGGGCGACGGAGGTCGCGCGGCAGCTGTGAGGCTGTGAACGACCAACGAGGGGCGGTCACTTCCTTCGGGAAGTGACCGCCCCTTTGTCAGGTACGGGCGTCAACCGGCCCGCGCGGCAGGGCCGTTACAGCCGCTCCGGCGTGCGCAGCCCCAGCAGCTCCATGCCCTGGCGCAGCGTACGGGCCGTCATGTCGCACAGGAACAGGCGCTGTTCGACCAGCTCGGGGGTCTCGGCCTTCAGCACCGGGCACTGGTCGTAGAACGTGGTGTAGGCGGAGGCCAGCTGGTAGAGGTAGGCGGCGAGCTTGTGCGGCTCGTAGGTCCCGGCGACCGCCGCCAGGGTCTCGGCGAACTCGTCCAGGTGCAGGGCCAGGGCGCGCTCGGCCGGGGCCAGCGGCAGCTCGGCGTGGGCCTTGGGCGCCGCGTCGCCGGCCTTGCGCAGGATGGACTGGACGCGGGCGTAGGCGTACTGGAGATAGACGCTGGTGTCGCCGTTGAGGGAGACCATGCGGTCCAGGTCGAAGACGTAGTCGCGGCCGGCGGAGGTGGACAGGTCCGCGTACTTCACGGCGCCGATGCCGACCTGGGCGGCGCGCTCGGCGATCTCTTCCTCGGTGAGGTCCTGGGCCTTCTCGCGCACGACGGACGCGGCGCGCTCGACGGCCTCGTCCAGCAGGTCCACCAGGCGCACCGTCTCGCCCTCGCGGGTCTTGAACGGCTTGCCGTCCTTGCCCAGCACCGTGCCGAAGCCGAGCTGGACGGCCTTGACGTCGTCCGTCAGCCAGCCGGCCCGGCGGGCGGTCTCGAAGACCATCTTGAAGTGCAGGGACTGGCGGGCGTCCACCACGTACAGCAGGGTGTCGCAGCCCAGGTTCCGCACGCGGTCGCGGATCGCGGACAGGTCGGTGGCGGCGTAGCCGAAGCCGCCGTCGGACTTCTGCACGATCAGCGGGGTGGGCTTGCCGTCGGGGCCCTTGACGTCGTCGAAGAAGACGCACAGCGCGCCCTCGGAGCGCACCGCGACGCCCGACTCCTCCAGCATCCGGCAGGTGTCGGCGAGCATGTGGTTGTAGCCGGACTCGCCGACCACGTCCTCGTCGCGGATGTCCATGTCGAGCTTGCCGAAGACCGAGTAGAAGTAGAGCTTCGACTCGTCGACGAAGCGCTGCCACAGCCGGAGCGTTTCCTCGTCGCCGGCCTGCAGGGCCACGACGCGGCGCCGCGAGCGCTCCTTGAACTCCTCGTCGGAGTCGAAGAGGGCGCGGGAGGCCTTGTAGAGCCGGTTGAGGTTGGACATGGCCTGCTCGCCGGAGGCGGTGGCGTCCTCGCCGGCCCGGTGGTCCAGCTCGTGGGGGTGCTCGATCAAGTACTGGATGAGCATGCCGAACTGGGTGCCCCAGTCGCCGATGTGGTGGCGGCGGACGACCTTCTCGCCGGTGAACTCCAGGATCCGCACGACCGCGTCGCCGATGACGGCCGAGCGCAGATGGCCGACGTGCATCTCCTTGGCCACGTTGGGCTGGGCGTAGTCGATGGCGGTGGTGCCGGGCTCCGCCGCGACGGGCACGCCCAGGCGGTCGTCGGCGGCGCGGGCGGCGAGGGTCTCGGTGACGGCCCGGTCGGAGACGGTGATGTTCAAAAAGCCGGGGCCGGAGACCTCGACGCCCTCGATCAGCCCGTCCGCGGGCAGCTGCCCGACGACCTGGGCGGCCAGCTCGCGGGGGTTGCCCCCCAGCTTCTTGGCGAGCGCCAGCATCCCGTTGGCCTGGAAGTCGGCCCGGTCGCTTCGTCGCAGCAGCGGGTCGGCGGCGCCGGCCTGGGGCAGGGCTGCCGTCAGGGCGTCCGCGAGGCGCTGGTGGAGCGAGGAAGCGAGGGAGGGAACCGAAGCCATGGGGTGGTTGCCATTTCCTGTCGTCGGCCGGCTGGGTACCCCCGAGTATCCCACGGGCGCGCGCGGCGGACCGGGGGATTGCGCGGCGGTCCGGGCAACCCCGGGGGCGCCGCCGCCGTCTGGGACAATGGTCATGCCAGGACCGTAAGGAAGGAAGTGCCGTGGCTCAGGCTCAGAGCACCGAGGCCGACTGGGTCTCCCGATTTGCCGACGAGGTCATCGCCGAGGCGGAGCGCCGCGCGCCCGGCAAACCGATCGTCGTCGCCTCGGGCCTGTCCCCCTCCGGCCCGATCCACCTGGGCAACCTGCGCGAGGTGATGACCCCGCACCTGGTCGCCGACGAGATCCGGCGCCGGGGCCGCGAGGTCCGGCACGTGCTGTCCTGGGACGACTACGACCGCTACCGCAAGGTCCCGGCGGGCGTGCCCGGCGTCGACGAGTCGTGGGCCGAGCACATCGGCAAGCCGCTGACCTCCGTCCCGGCGCCGGCCGGCTCGTCGTATCCGAACTGGGCCGAGCACTTCAAGGCGGCCATGGTCGCCTCGCTGGCCGAGCTGGGTGTGGAGTACGACCCGATCAGCCAGACCGAGCAGTACACCTCGGGCGTCTACCGCGAGCAGATCCTGCACGCGATGAAGCACCGGGGCGAGATCGACGCGATCCTCGACCAGTACCGCACCAAGGACAAGGCGACCGGCAAGCCCAAGAAGCAGCAGCAGAAGCCCGTCGACGAGGCGGAGCTGGAGGCGGCCGAGGGCTCGGGTGCGGCAAGTGAGGACGACGGCAGCGCGGGCGGCGTGTACTTCCCGTACAAGCCGTACTGCGCCGTCTGCGAGCGCGACCTGACCACGGTCACCGCGTACGACGACGCGACCACGGAGCTGGCCTACACCTGTGTGTGCGGGCACTCCGAGACCGTGCTGCTGAGCGAGTTCAACCGCGGCAAGCTCGTGTGGAAGGTCGACTGGCCGATGCGCTGGGCCTTCGAGGGCGTGGTCTTCGAGCCCTCGGGCGTGGACCACTCCTCCCCGGGCTCGTCCTTCGTCGTCGGCGGGCAGATCGTGCGCGAGGTCTTCGGCGGCGAGCAGCCCATCGGCCCGATGTACGCCTTTGTCGGCATCAGCGGCATGGCCAAGATGTCCTCCTCGCGCGGCGGCGTGCCCACCCCGGGCGACGCGCTGCAGATCATGGAGGCGCCGCTGCTGCGCTGGCTGTACGCGCGCCGCAGGCCCAACCAGTCCTTCAAGATCGCCTTCGACCAGGAGATCCAGCGGCTCTACGACGAGTGGGACAAGCTGGCCGCCAAGGTCGCCGACGGCAGCGCGCTGCCCGCCGACGCCGCCGCCTACTCGCGGGCCGTGCGCACCGCCGCCGGTGAGCTGCCCGTGACGCCGCGCCCGCTGCCGTACCGCACGCTCGCCTCGGTCGTCGACATCACCGCCGGCCACGACGAGCAGACCCTGCGCATCCTCGGCGAGCTCGACCCGGAGAACCCGGTCACCTCGCTGGAGGAGACCCGGCCGCGCCTGGACCGGGCCGAGCACTGGATCAACACGCAGGTCCCGGCCGAGCAGCGCACCATCGTGCGCGAGGAGCCGGACACCGCGGCCCTGGCCGCCCTCGACGAGCAGGGCCGCGAGTCGCTGCGGCTGCTGCTGGAGGGCCTGGAGACGCACTGGTCGCTGGACGGGCTGACCACGCTCGTCTACGGCGTGCCGAAGATCCGGGCGGGGCTGGCGCCGGACGCCAAGCCGACGCCGGAGCTCAAGGTCGCCCAGCGCGCCTTCTTCGCGCTGCTCTACCAGCTGCTCGTCGGCCGGGACACCGGTCCGCGGCTGCCCACGCTGCTGCTGGCGGTGGGCCAGGAGCGGGTGCGCAAGCTGCTCGGCGCGTAACCGCCGCGCACGACGAGGGCCGCCCCGGGATGTCCCGGGGCGGCCCTTTCGCGTCGTCCGGTGTCGTCCGGCGCCGGTGGGCTTCAGTGCTTGTTGGCCTCGGCAACGGCGGCCACGGCCTCCTTGGCGGCGGTCTGCGCGCCCTTCATGATGTCGTCGGCGCTGGGCGTCTTCGCGCCCTGGTAGCCGGAGCCGCTGTACTTGACGGTGACGACCACGTTGGCGGTGCGGGCGATCACGCTGGTGTTGCGGAAGTCGGTGTCGGACTTGCGGGAGTCGAAGGAGACGGCGGTCGCCTCGTTGCCGATGCCGTCGACCTTGTCGGTCGTGACGTTCTTGACCTCCTCGCCCTGCGTCGGCTTCGACGCCCCCATCACCTGCTGCTGGGCGAAGGTCTGGGCGCGCTTGTCGGCGGAGCCCAGCGTCGGGTCCGGGGTCAGCCGCTTGAGCGAGACGAACAGCTCGTGGAACTGCATGTTCTTCACGTCGCTGTCGTTGAGGCCGTTCCAGTGGCAGGTGGCCGAGTCGTTGGGGTCGGCGGAGGACGCCAGCGCCTCGCCCTCCTTCTTCTTCGCCTTCGGCACCAGCTCGTCGACCGTCTTCTCGCTGATCGTCCGGCACACCTCGGGCAGCTTGGCGAACGTGGCCGCCTGCGGGGTGGGCGCCGGCGAGGAGCTCCCGCCGGCCGGGGCGGAGGAGGAGGCGGACGGGCTCGGTGAGGCCTTCTTCTCGCCGCCCCCGCCGCCGCAGGCGGTGGCGGCGAGCAGCAGCGGTACGGCGGCGCAGACGAGGAGGCGGGCGGGGCGGGTTCGGTGCATGGGTCCTTCGCTCGTTCCGTGTCGGGGGCAGGGGTCGCGGGGGAGGGGGTGGGCGCGGGGCGCGCGTACGTCAGTCGGCACGGTACGCGGGTGGGGCCCGGCGGTGGCCGAACGCGCCGGGCTAGTTGCCGAAGTGCCCCGCGTCCAGCTCACGGGCCAGCCCGTGGGCCTTGCCCTGGAGGTCGGCGCTGCCGGGGATGTGCTGCTTGTCGGCCGACCACTGGTCGTAGGCGACGGTGACGAGGATGTTGGCGTCGCGGAAGACGACGCTGATCCCGCGGTGCACCCCGGAGCCGGCCGTGACGAGCTTGTCGTCGATGAACGCGTCCTCGCCGAGGTCGTCCAGCGTGCGGGGGGCGAGACTCGCCGAGGCAGAGGGGGCGGCAGAGGGGGTGGCCGAGGGGGAGCCGGAGGCGCTCGTACTCGGGCCCGGGCTCGTGCTCGTGGAGGGGAGCGGTGACGGGCTGCCGCTGCCCTGCGGGCGGGGGCCGTCGCTCGCGCCCGGGGAGCCCGGGGCGGGGGAGGAGCCGCTCGCCGGCGAGCCTGAGGAGCCCGGGGTGGCGGAGGTGCCGCTCGGGGACGCCGAGGGGCCCGGGATGTGCGCGGCGCTCGCCCGGCGCTCGTAGAGCCGGCCCGCGCGCTCCTCGTCGCTGACGCCCGCCTGGTAGGAGACCACGCGCTCGAAGTCCACCGAGAGGCTGCGGGTGCCCTCGGGGGTCTCCAGCTTCCAGTGGCAGCCGACGCGGCGGTCGGTGTCGTAGGTGATGGCGGGGGTGCCCTGGTAGATCTGCTCGGCGTCGGGCGTGCTGTCGTCCTGGCCGAGGGGGAGCATGCGGCGCAGGGTGTCGCGGTTCACGTACCGGCAGGGCTCGGGCAGGCTGCGGTACTTGCCGGGCTGCGCGGCGGGGGCGGAGGCGCCGGGCCGGCCGGGCTTGGCGTCGTCGCCGGGTCCCGCGGAGCCGCTGCCGCCGCACGCGGTGAGTGCCGCGGCGAGGGCCGCCGCGGTCAGCGCGGCGGCCGGTGCGTACGCCCTTCGCTGCACTGTCCGTGGCTCCTCTCGCCCGAAAACCCGTTGCCGCCCGCGGGGGAGCGGCTGGACAGTATGTCTACCGCACGTTCTGCCAGGTCCGCCGGTCCACCGCCGTGAATCGTCGGATCAGTCTGGTATGTCTGCATTTCGAGTTATCTTTGCTTTGTGGGGGAATGAGGAATTTTCATGACGTACACCGAGGTGCCCGGCGCACGCGTACCGATCCGTATGTGGGCCGACCCCGCGGGGGTCGAGGACGTCGCCATGCAGCAGTTGCGCAACGTCTCCACCCTGCCGTGGATCAAGGGACTCGCGGTGATGCCGGACGTGCACTTCGGCAAGGGCGCCACCGTCGGCTCCGTGATCGCGATGAAGGGCGCGGTGTGCCCGGCGGCGGTCGGCGTCGACATCGGCTGCGGCATGTCGGCGGTCCGCACCTCGCTCACCGCGAACGACCTGCCCGGTGACCTCTCCCGGCTGCGGCGCCGGATCGAGGACGCGATCCCCGTCGGCCGGGCCATGCACGACTCCCCGGTCGACCCGCGCCGGCTGCACGGACTGCCCACCGCGCACTGGGACGACTTCTGGGGCCGCTTCGACGGCGTCGCCGAGGCCGTCCGCTTCCGCCACGAGCGCGCCCACAAGCAGATGGGCACCCTCGGCGGCGGCAACCACTTCTGGGAGCTGTGCCTCGACGCCGACGACCGCGTGTGGATCATGCTGCACTCCGGCTCCCGCAACATCGGCAAGGAGCTCGCCGAGTACCACATCGGCGAGGCGCAGAAGCTGCCGCACAACCACGGCCTGATCGACCGCGACCTCGCCGTCTTCGTCGCCGACACCCCGCAGATGGCCGCCTACCGCCACGACCTGTTCTGGGCGCAGGAGTACGCGCGGCACAACCGCGAGGTCATGATGGCGCTCTCGCAGGACGTGCTGCGCCGGGAGTTCAAGAAGGCCGGAGTGACCTTCGACGAGGTCATCTCCTGCCACCACAACTACGTGGCCGAGGAGACCTACGAGGGCATGGACCTGCTCGTCACCCGCAAGGGAGCCATCCGCGCGGGCGGCGGCGAGTACGGCATCATCCCCGGCTCCATGGGCACCGGCTCGTACATCGTGCGCGGCCTGGGCAACCCGGACTCCTTCAACTCCGCCTCGCACGGCGCCGGCCGGCGCATGAGCCGCAACGCCGCCAAGCGCCGGTTCACCGCGCAGGACCTCAAGGAGCAGACCCGGGGCGTGGAGTGCCGCAAGGACGCCGGCGTGGTCGACGAGATCCCGGCCGCGTACAAGCCGATCGAGCAGGTCATCGACCAGCAGCGGGACCTCGTCGAGGTCGTCGCCCGGCTCAAGCAGGTCGTCTGCGTCAAGGGCTGAGTCGCCGGCTCAGCCCCGCCGGTCCTGCGGATACCAGCGCAGCTCGACGGTGTTGCCGTCCGGGTCGAGCACATAGAGGGACTCGGCGTCGCCCCGGGCGCCGAAGCGCGTACCGGGGCCGTCGACGACCGTGAACGTGCCCGCGTCGATCACCGTCTGCCAGTCCAGCGGTTCGACGACGAGGCAGATGTGGTCGACATTGTGCCCGGCGCCCTCCTGCTCGGGCCTGAGCACCAGGTCGATGATCGTGCCCGGGGTGACCCGCACCGACGGGAAGGGCGCCTCGCCCGCCCGCCACTCCTCGACGCGCACCGGCTCCAGGCCGAGCGGACCGCAGTAGAAGGCCAACGACCGCTCCACATCACGGACGTTGAGGACGAGGTGGTCGAAGTCGATGACACGCATGGGGTGTTGACTCCCGTCTGTTCCCGGCTCTCTGCCGGCTCGTCGGTGCGTCGGCGGGCGGCCCGTCCGCCCGGGCTCACGCTTCGCGGTGCACCTTGGTGTTGGACGCCTGCGCACGCGGACGGACCACGAGCAGATCGATGTTCACGTGGGCGGGGCGGGTCACCGCCCAGGCGACGGTGTCGGCGACGTCCTCGGCCGTCAGCGGCTCGGCCACGCCCGCGTAGACGGCGGCGGCCCGCTCGGCGTCGCCGCCGAAGCGGTTGAGCGCGAACTCCTCGGTACGCACCATGCCCGGGGCGATCTCGACGACCCGCACCGGCTCCCCGCACAGCTCCAGCCGCAGGGTCTGGGCGAGGACGTGGGCGCCGTGCTTGGCCGCGACGTACCCGCCGCCGCCCTCGTACGGGGCGAGAGCGGCGGTCGAGGACAGCACGAGCACGGTGCCGCCGCCGGGGGCGCGGCGCAGCGCGGGCAGCAGCGCCTGGGTCACATGGAGCACACCGAGCACGTTGACCTCGTACATGGTGCGCCAGTCGGCCGGGTCGGCCGTGGCGACGGGGTCGCCGCCGAGCGCGCCGCCCGCGTTGTTGACCAGGACGTCCACGGGGCCGGGGCCGGATTCCAGGAAACGGGCGAAGGCGTCCACGGCGGCGCGGTCGGTGACGTCCAGCGGGTAGGCGAGCGCCTCGTGGCCGGCGGCCGTGAGCTCCTGCGCCAGGGCCTCGATCCGGTCGCGGCGGCGCGCGGCGAGGACGACGCGGAAGCCGGCGGCGGCCAGCTTCCGGGCGCTCGCCGCGCCGATGCCGGTGCTCGCCCCGGTGATGACCGCGGTACGTGTGCTCATGAGGGGCCTCCTGGGGCGCGGGTGCCTTCCGCGGCGTTCCTTGACGATCCCTCGCAGGATAGGCCCGGGCCCTCGCGGCGGGGCTGTCGCCCCGGTCACACCGCCGGGCGCGCGGCGGCCGGCGGCCCCGGGGCGCGTACCTTCGGCGGCTCCTGGGTGTGGACCGTCAGCGGCCCCGGGGCGCGTACATGATGACGGCGACGCCCGCGAGGCAGATCAGCGCGCCCAGCACGTCGAAGCGGTCGGGTCGGTAGCCGTCCGCGACCATGCCCCAGGCCAGCGAGCCCGCGACGAAGACCCCGCCGTAGGCGGCGAGGATCCGGCCGAACTCCGCGTCCGGCTGCAGCGTCGCCACGAAGCCGTAGGCGCCGAGCGCCGCGACGCCGGCTCCGATCCACAGCCAGCCGCGGTGCTCGCGCACGCCCTGCCAGATCAGCCAGGCGCCGCCGATCTCCAGCAGCGCGGCGAGGACGAACAGGACGATGGAACGCGCGACGAGCATGGCCGCAAGCGTATGCGGGCGCGGCGGTCGCGCGGGCTCAGGGCCACACGAGGCAGTACGGCTGGTGGCCCGCCTCGTGCAGCCGGTGGGAGAAGTCCTGCCACTCGTGCAGCAGCCGGTAGACGGTGAACGCGTCGCGCGGGCCGCCCCGGTCGGGCACCGTGGACCAGATGAACGCGGCGGCGCCCACCGACTCCTCGCCGACGCCGCGCAGCGGGTCGACCACGGTCAGGGGCAGTTTGACGACGGCGTAGTCGGGGTGGAGCACGACCAGTTCCAGCGGGGGGACCTTGTGCAGGGGTATGCCCTGGATGCCGGTGAGCACCATCGCGGCCACCGTCTCCGGCTTGATGCTCGTGAACATCCCGCCCATGCCCAGCTCGTCGCCGCCGAGCTCCTCCGGGCGCATGGACAGCGGAACGCGGGCCGCGGTCGCCCCGTCGGGCGCGCCGAAGTACTTGTACGTCACGCCCAAGCGGCCACTGCCCCTGCGCTCCGCGCCGTGCTCGTCGCGCTCCGCGCGCCGGTGCCGCCCCCTGCGTGACCTCCGGGCTCGCTCGGGTCCCAGGTCATCGGTGCCCTCGCCCAGTCCGCCACCGCGATGCATATCTCCACCCGACCGCATTTTTCACGCAGCACAGCCCCCGCCGCGCAACCCGATCATCGTCTCAGAGACCTCCCCCGCACACCGCGCGCGAAACGCCCGAAAGACGACTCCCCGCGCGGCTCTGAGACGATGGGTGGCGTGAGCTACCCATTCGACGCCCCAGTCTCGCAGAGTCTTTTCAACCGCGCGGCCGCCGTCACGCCCGGTGGCGTGAACTCCCCGGTGCGGGCCTTTCGGGCCGTGGGCGGTACGCCCCGGTTCATGGTGTCCGGCAGTGGTCCGTACCTCACGGACGCCGACGGCCGGCAGTACGTGGACCTCGTGTGCTCGTGGGGTCCGATGATCCTCGGGCACGCGCACCCCGAGGTGGTCGCCGCCGTGCAGGAGGCCGTCGCGCGCGGCACCTCCTTCGGCACGCCCGGCGAGGGCGAGGTCGCGCTGGCCGAGGAGATCGTCGCGCGGGTCGCGCCGGTCGAGCAGGTGCGGCTGGTCTCCTCGGGCACCGAGGCGACGATGTCGGCGATCCGGCTGGCGCGCGGGTTCACCGGCCGCAGCAAGGTGATCAAGTTCGCGGGCTGCTACCACGGGCACGTGGACGCGCTGCTGGCCGCGGCCGGTTCCGGGGTGGCGACCTTCGGGCTGCCGGACACCCCCGGGGTCACGGGCGCGCAGGCGGGCGAGACGATCGTGCTGCCGTACAACGACCTGGAGGCCGTGCACGAGGCCTTCCACACCCACCCCGGCGAGATCGCCTGTGTGATCACCGAGGCGTCGCCGGGCAACATGGGCGTGGTGCCGCCGCAGCCCGGCTTCAACGCGGGCCTGAAGGCGGCCTGCGAGAAGAACGGCGCGCTGTTCATCTCCGACGAGGTGATGACCGGTTTCCGGGTTTCGCGGGCGGGCTGGTTCGGCCTCGACGGGGTCGTGCCGGACCTGATGACCTTCGGCAAGGTCATGGGCGGCGGCTTCCCGGCGGCGGCCTTCGGCGGGCGCGCGGACGTGATGGGGCATCTGGCCCCGGCCGGCCCGGTCTACCAGGCGGGCACGCTCTCGGGGAACCCGGTCGCCACGGCGGCGGGCCTGGCCCAGCTGCGGCTGCTGGACGAGGCGGCGTACGCGCGGGTGGACGAGGTCTCCGAGCGGGTGCGCACGCTGGTGGGCGAGGCGCTGGCCAAGGAGGGCGTCGCGCACCGGCTGCAGGTCGCCGGGAACATGTTCTCGGTGTTCTTCGCGGACCGGGACGTCACCGACTACGCGACGGCGAAGACCCAACAGGCCTTCCGCTACACGGCGTTCTTCCACTCGATGCTCGCGCAGGGCGTGTATCTGCCGCCGTCGGCGTTCGAGTCGTGGTTCGTCTCCACCGCGCACGACGACGCGGCGATCGAGCGTGTCGCGGCGGCCCTGCCGGGGGCGGCGCGGGCCGCGGCCGAGGCAACGGAATGATGGACGGCATGACCAGCGAAGTGACCAAGGGCGCCGGAGGCGGCGGCGCGGCCCGTGACGGGGAGATCACCGTCGTGCACCTGATGCGGCACGGCGAGGTGCACAACCCCGAGGGCGTGCTCTACGGGCGCCGGCCCGGCTACCACCTGTCGGAGCTGGGGCGCGCGATGGCCGACCGGGTCGCCGAGCACCTGGCCGGGCGGGACATCACGCACGTCGTCGCCTCGCCGCTGGAGCGCGCGCAGGAGACCGCGGCGCCGATCGCCAAGGTGCTGGGCCTGGACATCGCCACCGACGAGCGGCTGATCGAGGCGGGCAACGTCTTCGAGGGCAAGACCTTCGGCGTGGGCGACGGCGCGCTCAAGCACCCGGGCAACTGGAAGTACCTGACGAATCCGTTCCGTCCCTCGTGGGGCGAGCCCTATATCGAGCAGGTCGTGCGGATGATGGCCGCGCTCGGTGCGGCCCGGGACGCGGCCCGCGGGCACGAGGCGGTGTGCGTGAGCCACCAGCTGCCGATCTGGGTGGTGCGCAGCTTCGCGGAGCGGCGCCGGCTCTGGCACGACCCGCGCAAGCGGCAGTGCACGCTCGCGAGCCTGACGACGTTCACCTTCCGGGGTGAGAAGGTCGTGTCGGTGGGCTACAGCGAGCCGGCCCGGGATCTGGTGCCCCGGCATCTGCTGGCGGGCGCGAAGCCGGTGAAGGGCAAGCCCAAGGCGTTCGGCGCCTGAGCCCGGCGGGCCGCCCGCGCGCCCGCCGGAATCCGCTGTGACCTCGGACGTTCTCGGCCGGGGCCGGAGCTGTGGCAGTGCCACGGCCCCTGGCCCCGGCCGTCGCGTTTTCCGGGCCTTCCGGGTTTTTCGGTGCATCACTCCAAAGAGGTGTCAGGGCATGTAAAGAGCTGCCAAAACGCGCAACCGCCCTACTCGGCGCGCCCTCTCACGCAATGTCGTTTTATATGGACCGCAACGGGTTGTCTCGGTACGGCCCGTTGCGTGGCAGCGTGACGAGCACGGACGGAGACGATCATGCGTGAGATCAGCCGACGAGGACTGCTCGGGACGGCCATAGGCGCGGCCGCCGCGCTGGGCGCCGCCGGCTGCGCGGCACGGTCGGGCTCCGAGTCCCCCTCGGCGAAGGCCAGCGAGCAGGCCAAGGCGAAACCGATCGGGGACGGCTCCACCGCGGACGCCGGGGCCCAGCCGAACCAGCCGCCGAAGCCGCAGCGGCTGGAGCCGGGGGAGAAGCCGCCGCAGTTCGTCGTCTTCTCCTGGGACGGCGCGGGCGAGGTCGGCAACGGACTCTTCCCGCGCTTTCGCAAACTGGCCCGCGACCACGGCGCGCACATGACGTTCTTCCTTTCCGGGCTCTATCTGCTGCCGGAGTCGAAGAAGGAGCTCTACCGGCCGCCGAACAACCCGGTGGGCGCCTCCGACATCGGCTATCTCTCCGACGAGCACATCAAGTCGACGCTGGAGAACGTGCGGGAGGCGTGGCTGGAGGGCCACGAGATCGGCACCCACTTCAACGGGCACTTCTGCACCGGCCACGGCTCGGTGGCCCACTGGACGCCCGAGCAGTGGGAGTCCGAGATCGAGCAGGCGACAGGTTTTGTGACCGAGTGGCACACCAACACCGGATTCACCGAGGCGGACCCGCTGCCCTTCGACTACCACAAGGAACTCGTCGGCGGCCGCACCCCCTGTCTGCTGGGGCAGGAGAACCTGCTGCCGACCGCGGCGAAACTGGGCTGGCGCTACGACGCCTCCTCCCCGGGCGGCACCCAGGTGTGGCCGTCGAAGAAGGAGGGCCTGTGGGATCTGCCCCTGCAGCAGATTCCCTTTCCGGGGCACTCCTTCGAGGTGCTGTCGATGGACTACAACATCCTCGCCAACCAGTCGAAGAACACCACGCGCGGCCCGGTGGAGAACTATCCGCACTGGCGGCAGCAGGCCACCGAGTCCTACATCGCGGGCTTCGAGCGGGCCTATGAGACCAACCGGGCGCCCTTCTTCATCGGCAACCACTTCGAGCAGTGGAACGGCGGCATTTACATGGACGCCGTCGAGGAGGCGCTCAAGCACATCGCCGACGAGAAGCGCAAGGACGTCCGGCTGGTGTCCTTCCGCCAGTTCGTCGACTGGCTCGACGTCCAGGACCCGGCGGTGCTGCAGGGGCTGCGGCGGCTCGAAGTGGGCCAGAAGTGGACTCCCCGCGCGGAGTGACCGGCGGGCCGAGGGGGGTGCGGAAGATCGCGGATGGGACCATGCGAAACTTTTCACATGAGTGCCTGCCGCGCCCTTCGACGCCTCGGACCACGCCGCCGCATCGCCCTCCCGGCCGCCTTCGCCGCGCTCGCGGCGGTGGCGCTGACCGCCTGCGGTTCGGGTACGAAGACGGCGAGCGGCGGCGACACCAAGTTCGTGCAGGGCACGGGCGGGGTGACGGTCGTCAGCGACAGGAGCGAGCGGCAGGCCGCCCCGGACCTGTCGGGCAAGACGCTGGAGGGCAAGGACCTCGACGTCGCCAAGGACTACCGGGGCAAGATCGTCGTCCTGAACGTCTGGGGTTCGTGGTGCAATCCCTGCCGGGCCGAGGCGAAGAACCTCGTCACGGTCGCCAATGACTACAAGGACAAGGGCGTGCAGTTCGTCGGGCTCAACACCCGCGACCCGGCGCCCGCCGCGGCGATCGCCTTCGAGAAGGAATACGGCGTCCCCTACCCGAGCCTGTACGACGCCGAGCAGAAGCTGGTGCTGCGTTTCCCCAAGGGCAGTCTCAATCCGCAGGCGATCCCCACGACGATCTTCATCGACCGGGACGGGAAGATCGCGGCGCGGGCGCTGAAGGCGCTCAGCGAGGACGAGCTGCGCAGGACGCTCGAACCGCTGGTCGCGGAGAAGTGACCCGGTGATCCCCGCTCCCGCTCTGCCCGCGCGGACGGCCGTGACCCTGGCCGCCGTGGGCGATGTGAACCAGACGGTGCTCTCCGGGGCGCTGCTGCTGGCCCTGCCGGTCGCGGTCCTCGGCGGGCTGGTGTCCTTCTTCTCGCCCTGTGTGCTGCCCCTGGTGCCCGGCTATCTCTCGTACGTGACCGGCGTCAGCGGAGTGGATCTGGCGAAGGCCAGGCGGGGGCGGATGGTGCTCGGCGCCTCGCTGTTCGTGCTCGGCTTCACGGCCGTGTTCGTCTCCACCGGCGCCCTCTTCGGCTTCTTCGGCCAGACCCTGCAGAGCCACCGCGACGTGATCAACAAGGTGCTGGGCGCGCTGACGATCCTGCTCGGCCTGGCCTTCATGGGCGTGCTCAACCGCTTCGGGCAGCGGGAGCTGCGCTTCCACACCCGGCCCACGACGGGCCTGGTGGGGGCGCCGCTGCTGGGCGTGGTCTTCGGCCTGGGCTGGACGCCGTGCATCGGGCCGACGCTCGCGAGCGTGCTGGTGCTCTCCAACGACCAGGCCAGCGCCGGGCGCGGGGCGCTGCTGACCGTCGCCTACTGCGTGGGCCTGGGGCTGCCGTTCGTGCTCGCGGCGGTGGCCTTCCGCAGGGCGCTGGGCGCCTTCGGCTGGGTCAAGCGGCACTACGCGTGGGTGATGCGCGCGGGCGGTGCGATGCTCGTCGCCGTGGGCGTGCTGCTCGTCACGGGAGTGTGGGACCAGCTGGTCGGCGTGATGCAGTCCTGGACCAACTCCTTCGTTCTTGAGGTCTGAACCGATGGCCAACACCGATACGTCCGCCGGGAAGACCGGCGCCGAGGAGACCGACGCCCGGGAAGGGGATCTCGCCTCCGCCGGGGAGCGGCTGTCCACGGCCCCGGCCGAGGACTCCGGGCAGGCCGTGCCCGGCTCGTTCGGCGGCGTGCGCCGCCCGGGCGCGCTCGGCGCGCTGGCCTGGACCGCCCGTGAGGCGCTGGGCTGGGCCCGCTGGTTCTGGCGCCAGCTGACCTCGATGCGGGTCGCGCTGATCCTTTTGTTCCTGCTCTCGCTGGGCGCGGTGCCCGGCTCGCTCATCCCGCAGACGAGCACCGACTCGGTCAAGGCCGACGAGTGGAAGCGCGCGCACGAGACGCTCACGCCCCTCTACGAGAAGCTCGGCCTGTTCCACGTCTACAGCTCGGTGTGGTTCTCGGCGATCTACATCCTGCTGTTCGTCTCGCTCATCGGCTGCATCGTGCCGCGCACCTGGCAGTTCCTCGGCCAGCTGCGCGGCCGCCCGCCGGCCGCCCCGCGCCGGCTGACGCGGCTGCCCGCGTACGCGTCCTGGCACACCGACGCCGCCCCCGAGCAGGTGCTCGCGGCGGCCGGGAAGCTGCTCGGGCGCCGCCGCTACCGCGTCGCCCCGGGCGAAGGCTCGGTGGCCGCGGAGAAGGGCTATCTGCGCGAGGCGGGCAATCTGCTCTTCCATCTGTCGCTGCTGGTGATGCTGGTGGCCTTCGCCTCCGGGCAGCTGTGGAAGTCCGAGGGCGGCACGCTGGTCGTCGAGGGCGGCAGCTTCGCCAACGCCCTCCCGCAGTACGACGACTTCAAGTCCGGCTCCCTGTTCTCCGCCGAGGACCTCGGCCCGTTCCGGTTCACGCTCAACAGCTTCGACGAGAGCTACGAGCGCACCGGCCCGCAGCGCGGTACGGCCCGTACCTTCCGCGCCAACGTCACCTACTGGGAGGGCGACGCGGAGGGGGCCGGGAAGAAGACCGCGATCGAGGTGAACCACCCCCTGGAGGTCCAGGGCGCGAAGGTCTACCTCATCGGCCACGGCTACGCGCCGGTCGTCACCGTCAAGGACGGCCGGGGCACGGTCGTCTACCAGGGGCCGGTGCCGTTCCTGCCGCAGGACAGCGAGGGCACCATGACGGGCGTCATCAAGGTGCCCGACGCCCGCGGCAAGGACGGCGCGAGCCAGGGGCTCGGTTTCCAGGGCCTGTTCACCTCGACGTACGCGCTGGACCCGGTGCGCGGCCCGCACTCGTCCTTCCCCGCGCTGGACTATCCGGTGCTGTCGCTGAACGCCTTCTACGGCGATCTGGGCATGAACAGCGGGCTGCCGCAGAACGTCTACAAGCTCGACACGCAGCGGATGAAGCAGTTCAAGAGCGAGAACGGCGATCTGCTGCGGTCCGCGCTGCGGCCGGGCGAGACCCTGACGCTGCCGGACGGCGCGGGCTCGCTGTCGTTCGACGGCATCAAGGCGTGGGCGAGCTTCCAGGTCTCGCAGCAGCCGGGCAACACCACGGCGCTGATCGGCGCGGTCGGCGCGCTCGTCGGGGTGGCCGGCTCGCTGTTCATCCAGCGGCGCCGGGTGTGGGTCCGGGCGGTGGCGGGGAAGGACGGCCGTACGGTCGTCGAGCTCGCGGGCCTCGGCCGCAGCGAGTCCGCCCGGCTGCCGGAGGAGCTCGCGGGCCTGGCGGCGGCCCTGGAGCCCGACGCCCCGCCGGCCGGGCCGCCCTCGACAGATTCTGCTGATCCTTCCGAAGGAGCGCGCGCGTGAGACTCGCGGTCGCAGCCAACGAGAACCTGGCCCATATCAGCAACGTGCTGATCTATTCGGCCATGGCCGTCTACACCCTGGCCTTCATCGCGCACATCGCGGAGTGGGTCCTGGGCAGCCGCAGCGCGGTGGGCCGTACGGCCGCCTCGCTGACCACCGCGGCGCCCGCCGCCGCGGCCGGCGGTGCCGCGGAGCGCAAGGGCGGCGGCACGGCCGTACTGGAGCGCCCCAAGGTCGTCACGCGTGCCGTCGCCGGCGCCCGGGACGTCCCCGACGGGCCGGGCGCGGCCGGCGGCAGCGAGAAGGGCGACGTCTACGGGCGCATCGCCATCTCCCTGACGGTGCTGGCGTTCCTCCTGCACGCGGGCGGGGTCCTGACGCGGGCGCTGTCGGTGGAGCGGGCGCCGTGGGGCAACATGTACGAGTTCTCCACGACCTTCGGCATGACGGCGGTCGGCGTCTACCTCGGTCTGCTCGCCGCGAAGAAGAACGTGCGCTGGCTGGGCCTGCCGCTGGTCACCACGATCCTGCTGGACCTGGGCCTGGCGGTGTCGGTGCTGTACACCGCGAGCGACCAGCTGGTGCCGGCGCTGCACTCCTACTGGCTGTGGATCCACGTCTCCTGCGCGATCCTCTCCGGTGCCGCGCTGTGGGTGGGTGCCTGCTCGACGCTGCTGTATCTCTTCCGGGACGGCTACGAGGCGCGGCTGCTCCAGGGCCGTACGGGCGCGGGGCTGACCTCCTACCTCGCCGAGCTGCCCGCCGAGCGCAGGTACGCGCGGCTGAAGGCGAAGCTGGCCCGCGTCACCGACAACCCGATGTCGCGGCTGCCCGCCGCCGCCACCCTCGACAAGATCGCCTACCGGATCAACGCGACGGTCTTCCCGCTGTGGACGTTCACGATCATCGCGGGCGCGATCTGGGCCGAGGCGGCCTGGGGCCGCTACTGGGGCTGGGACCCCAAGGAGGTCTGGTCCTTCATCACCTGGGTCGCCTACGCCTGCTATCTGCACGCGCGCGCGACCGCCGGCTGGAAGGGCCGCAAGGCCGCGTACATCGCGCTGATCGCCTTCGGGACGTACATCTTCAACTACTACGGCGTGAACATCTTCGTCACCGGCAAGCACTCGTACGCGGGCGTCTGATCCGCCGATCGACGACGGCCCGTCCCCCGCTGGGGGGACGGGCCGTTTCGCGTGCTGCGGTACGGGCGTTCAGCGGCGCGGGCGGCGGCCCGGTTCCTGGTGCGGGACGCTCTGGCGGGCGCCCGGCAGGGTGGGCCTGGGCAGGTGCGCCACCTCCCACTCGGCTTCCTTGAGCCACTCCTCCGTCCTGCGGGGCAGGGACGGCGGCCTGCTGCGCGGGTCGTTGAAGCCGAACGCGGAGGTCAGATCGCCGAAGGTGTGCCGGCGCCAGGCGCTGATGTTGGGCTCGCGCACGCCCGTCCAGCGTTCCAGGAAGCGCAGGCAGCTGGTGTGGTCGAAGGCCTCGCCCGCGGCCCAGCCGCCGATGGTCCAGGGCGAGACGATGAGGCAGGGCACGCGGAAGCCGCCGCCGATGGGCAGGCCGCGCACGTACTCGTCCTTGGTGCCCCTGGGCGGGGTCGGCGGCGGGACGTGGTCGAAGAGGCCATCGTTCTCGTCGTAGTTGAGGATGAAGACGGTCTTGCGCCACACGGCGGGGTTGCTCGCGATGGCCTCGATCTTCTTGGCGACGAAGTCGGCTCCGGCGGCGGGCAGGTACTGGGGGTGCTCGGACTGCGTGGAGGTGGGGATGATCCAGGAGACGGCGGGCAGCCGGTCGGCGCGGGCGTCCGCCTCGAAGGCCCCGGCGGGCAGCCGGCGCATTCCGCGCTCGTAGAGCGGGTCACCGGGCCGGGCGTCCTTGAACTGCTCGAACTCCTCCAGCAGGTTGCACTCGTAGTTGTCCTCCTGCTGGTACACGCGCCAGCTGACGCCCGCCTTCTGCAGCCGTTCCGCGTAGGTGGTCCAGCGGTAGGGCTTGGGCGCGATGTTGTCGATGACGGGGCCGCCGTGGGTGCCGGCGGGGTCGATGGTGCCGGTCATCCAGTACAGGCGGTTGGGCCAGGTCGGTCCGAGGACCGAGCAGAAGTAGTTGTCGCAGACGGTGAAGTTCTCGGCGAGCGCGAACTGGAAGGGGATGTCCTCGCGCGTGTGGTAGCCCATCACATAGGGGCCGTTGGCGCCGTCGGCGGCGCGGTGCGCGGGCAGCCAGCGGTCCATGCGGCCGCCGTTCCAGGCGGCGTGCTGCACCTCCCAGGCGTGGCTGGTGGAGGGGATGGCCTGAGCGCTGGATCTGTGGGTGTCGAGGTGGAACGGCAGCAGATAGCCGGCCGGGTTCTTCGCGTCGGGCTGGTGGAAGACGCTCCTGCCGTCCGGCAGTCTCGGCGCCTTCGGGTCGTCGAAGCCGCGGACGCCCTTGAGGGTGCCGAAGTAGTGGTCGAACGAGCGGTTCTCCTGCATCAGCAGGACGACGTGCTTGATGTCCCGCAGCGAACCGCGCGCGGGCGGTCCGGCGGCGACAGCCCGCTGCACGCTCGGCGGCAGCAGCGCGAGCGTGGCGGCGCCGCCGACCGCGCCCGCCGCCGAGCCGAGGAGTCTGCGTCGGGTCATGTCGGGCATGCGTGCCCCTCTCCCTGGAGTCGCGTGGTGCCTCAGTGTGACCGCAACGACTCTCCCGGTCAGGGCGCGGCCGGGGCAGGGGCCGGGTCGTGAACGCTGTGTCAATTGGCTGTGAAGAGACGGGAGTTGTCCGAACGCGCGTCCTTGACGGCAGGGGCGGGCTCACTCGCGCGGGGGATGGTTCGCCGACCCGTACGGCCGGTGGGAGAGCGGCGCCGAGAAGCTGACGCGGTATCAGCGGGCGGGCGGCGGTCCGCCCTGGGCGCCGCCGTCGCCGTCCTTGTCCCTGCCCCTGTCCTGGTCCTTGTCCAGGGACCGCAGGAACTCGGGGTTGTCGTCGGGCGCGACCCAGCGCGCACCGCCGCCGTCACGTCCATGCGCGCGCTGCCGTGCCGCCGCCCGCGGGCGCCCCGCGACCAGCCAGGCCACCGGGCCGAGCAGCACCTCGCCGAAGAGCAGGATCACGATCACCCACGCGAGCTTCGGCAGCCCGCGGACCTCTTGCTCGGGGGTGTTCAGACAGTCGATGAACGTGTAGATCCACAGCGCCAGGACCAGCAGGAACGGCAGATACCTGAGCATGCGGGCGGCTCTCTTCGGGTGCGTGGCGACGGGCCGGACGCACCGAGCACGACGGCCCCCGTGACGGGTCCAGGGTAGTGGGTGGCGGATACTTGACCCCATGGCTTATGACGATCTCCGCTCGTTCCTGCGGGCACTGGAGCGCGAAGGCGACCTCAGACGCGTCAAGGCCGAGGTCGATCCCCATCTCGAAGTCGGGGAGATCGTCGACAGGGTGAACAAGGCCGGCGGGCCCGCCCTGCTCTTCGAGAACGTCAAGGGCTCGGCGATGCCGCTGGCGATGAACGTCTACGGCACCGACCGCCGGCTGCTCAAGGCGCTCGGCCTGAAGAGCTACGACGAGATCGCCGGGAAGATCGGCGCCCTGCTCCGGCCGGAACTGCCGCACGGCTTCGTCGGCGTGCGCGAGGCCTTCGGCAAGCTCGGCTCGATGACGCACGTACCGCCGCGCAAGGTCAAGGACGCGCCGGTCCAGGAAGTCGTGCTCACCGGCGACGACGTCGACCTCGGCGCGCTGCCCGCGCTGTTCACCTGGCCCGAGGACGGCGGCTCCTTCTTCAACCTGGGCCTGACCCACACCAAGCACCCCGAGACCGGTGCGCGCAACCTCGGTCTGTACCGCCTGCAGCGGCACGACCGGCGCACCATCGGCATGCACTGGCAGATCCACAAGGACAGCCGCAACCACTACCAGGTGGCCGCCCGGCGCGGGGAGCGGCTGCCCGTCGCGATCGCCTTCGGCTGCCCGCCGGCGGTGACGTACGCCTCGACCGCCCCGCTGCCCGGCGACATCGACGAGTACCTCTTCGCGGGCTTCGTGCAGGGCAAGCGGATCGAGATGGTGGACTGCAAGACGGTGCCGCTCCAGGTGCCGGCGCACGCCGAGGTCGTCCTGGAGGGCTGGCTGGAGCCGGGCCGGACGCTGCCGGAGGGTCCCTTCGGCGACCACACCGGCTTCTACACGCCGCAGGAGGAGTTCCCGGCGCTGACCATCGACTGCGTGACGATGCGGCGCCGTCCGCTGCTGCAGTCGATCGTGGTCGGCCGGCCGCCGACGGAGGACGGCCCGCTGGGCCGGGCCACCGAGAGGTTCTTCCTCCCCCTGCTCAAGATCATCGTGCCGGACATCGTGGACTACCACCTGCCCGAGGCGGGCGGCTTCCACAACTGCGCGATCGTCTCGATCGACAAGAAGTACCCCAAGCACGCCCAGAAGGTCATGCACGCGATCTGGGGCGCGCACATGATGTCGCTGACCAAGCTGATCGTCGTGGTCGACGCCGACTGCGACGTGCACGATCTGCACGAGGTGGCCTGGCGGGCGCTGGGCAATACCGACTACGCGCGCGACCTGACCGTCGTCGAGGGCCCGGTCGACCACCTCGACCACGCCTCCTACCAGCAGTTCTGGGGCGGCAAGGCGGGCATCGACGCGACGGCGAAGTGGCCCGAGGAGGGCTACACGCGCGACGGGGGCTGGCCGCACATGGTGCTGTCGGACCCCGGCACCGCCGAGAAAGTGACGAAGCGTTGGAAGGAGTACGGGCTGTGACGGTCCGGACGACGATGGGGTGCTGCCGGTGACCGCCGCCGAAGGAGTTCTCGACCCGGGGCCCGCTCCCTCGCAGGGCAGAGTGCGGGCCTTCCTGCGTCTGGTGCTCATCGAGCACTCCGTCTTCGCGCTGCCCTTCGCCTACATCGCCGCGCTGACGGCCATGTACGTCAAGGACGAGCGGCTGGACTGGTGGAAGCTCCTCCTCGTGACCGTCGCGATGGTGGGCCTGCGGACGTTCGCGATGGCCTGCAACCGCATCATCGACCGCGAGATCGACGCCCGTAACCCGCGCACCGCGGGCCGCGAGCTGGTCACCGGCGCTGTCTCGGTGCGCTCGGCGTGGACGGGCGCGCTGGTGGCGCTGGCCTTCTTCCTGGGGGCGGCCGCGCTGCTCAACCCGCTGTGCCTGGCGCTCACGCCCGTCGCCGTCGTGCCGATGGTGGTCTACCCCTACGGCAAGCGGTTCACGAACTTCCCGCACGCGATCCTGGGCTTCGCGCAGGCGATGGGCCCGGTGGGCGCGTGGCTCGCGGTCTCCGGCAGCTGGTCGCGGGACGCGGTGGTGCTCGGGCTCGCGGTGGGCGTGTGGATCGGCGGCTTCGACCTGATCTTCGCGTGCCAGGACGTGATGGCGGACCGCGCGCACGGCGTGAAGTCCGTGCCGGCCCGCTTCGGGGTCCCGGCCGCGCTGCACGGCGCCCGCGTCTGCCACGTGATCGCCACTGGGCTGCTGGTCGCCTACGGGCTGATGACGCACGCGGGGGCACTGTGGTGGGCGGGCATGGCGATCGTCGCGGTCGCCTTCGTCTACGAGCACACGATCGTGCGCCCGCACGACCTGTCCCGGCTGAACCGGGCCTTCTTCACCGTCAACGGCGTGATCGGGATCGTGCTGTTCTTCTTCGGGCTGCTGGACCTGATCAGCCGCGGCCTGAGCTGGTAGCCGCCGCGCTCCGCCGTACGCACAGGGCCCCGGCCGCCGTTGATCGGCGGCCGGGGCCCTGCGGCTAGGCTCGGACGCGTGGAGAGGGACGAGAAGCAGACGCGGCGCCGCCCCTGGGTGGTCGGCGTCTCCGGCGCGTCCGGCACCCCGTACGCGGCCGCGGTGCTGCGCGGGCTGCTGGCGGCGGGCGAGGACGTCGACCTGGTGGTCAGCCGGGCCTCGCGGCTGACGCTGCTGGACGAGACGGGGATCGCGTTCCGGGACGCGCACTGGCGCGAGGACGTGCGCGAGTGGCTCGCGCTGGGCGCCGACGGCAAGCCGGGCACCTTCGAGACCGAGGTGACGCGGCTGCGGTACTGGCCGGCCGGGGATCTGGCGGCGGGGCCCTCGTCGGGTTCGTACGGGGCCAAGGGCATGCTGATCGTCCCGGCGAGCACGGCGTGCGTGGCCGGGGTGGCGCTGGGACTGTCGAAGGATCTGCTGCAGCGGGCCGCGAGCGTGACGCTCAAGGAGCGGCGCCCGTTGGTGATTGCGGTGCGCGAGAGTCCGCTGAGCGGTCCGGTGCTCAGGCAGCTGGTGGCGCTGGACGAGGCGGGCGCCGTGGTGCTGCCCGCCTCTCCGGCGTTCTACGCGGGGGCGACGCACATCCAGGATCTGGTGGACTTCGTCGCCGGGCGGGTGCTGGACGCGGCGGGCGTGCCGCATCAGCTGTACCGCCGGTGGAAGGGAGAGCTGGGTGGAGCGCGCTCCCGGGACGCGCGTTAGCGCTTCTTGGCGCGCGCGGTGCGGGCCTTGGCCTTGGTGCCGCGCTGCGCGTCGGTGACCCGGTGAGCACGCGAACGGTTGGCCAGGTCCTGCAGCTCGCGCATACGGGCGTAGGCCATCTCGATCGTGTACACGGAGTTCACTCCTGAAGGATCGTCGTTGATCTCGGTGAGTTAGCGGAGATTCGCAGGGCCTCAACCCCTGCATGCCTTAGATTCTACATGAAAAGCGGCGAGTTCGCTGATTATTGAAAGGTGCCAGCAATGGACGCGGTGGACAGGCAGCTCATCCAGGCCCTGCGGGAGAACGGGCGGGCCTCGTACGCGGAGCTGGGCCGGCTCGTGGGCCTCTCCGGCCCGAGCGTCACGGACCGCATCAACCGCCTGGAGGCGGCCGGAGTGATCACCGGCTACCGCGCGACCGTGGACGCGGCCTCGCTCGGTCTCGGGGTCACGGCGCTCATCGGCATCCAGCTCTCCGACGCCGCCGACCACGAGGACGTCGCGCGCCGGCTGCGCGACCTCGCCGAGATCGAGGACTGCTGGTTCATCGCCGGCGACGACTCCTACATGCTCAAGGTGCGGGCCGGCGACGTGGACGGCCTGGAGCGCACCATCCGCCGGCTCTCGGGCACCAAGGGCGTCGCCCGCACCCGCACCACGATCGTGCTCTCCACGAAGTGGGAGAGCCGCGTCGGCGACCTCCCCGAGCACCTCTGAGGCGTCCCCGCCCGTCCGCCGGCGGCTCGCGCCCGGGGGCGCAGGGCCCGCCCGGACCGCGGGCGGGAGGCGGGGAGTAGTCTCGGCGGGGCGCGAAGGTTCGGTACGAGAGAGGCGGGCGACGCATGGACGCGGGGCTCAAGCGCGAGCTGGAGGAGAAGGTCCACGCAGGGGAGCGGCTGACCCGCGAGGACGGCATCGCCCTCTACGAGTCCGACGACCTGGCCTGGCTGGGCGGGCTCGCCCACGAGGTGCGCACGCGCAAGAACGGCGACGTCGTGCACTTCAACGTCAACCGCCACCTGAACATGACCAACGTGTGCACGGCCTCGTGCGCCTACTGCTCGTTCCAGCGCAAGCCGGGCGAGAAGGACGCGTACACGATGCGCATCGAGGAGGCCGTCCGCCTCGCCAAGGCGATGGAGAACGAGCACCTCACCGAGCTGCACATCGTCAACGGCCTGCACCCGACGCTGCCCTGGCGCTACTACCCGCGCTCGCTGCGCGCCCTGAAGGAGGCGCTGCCGGGCGTCTCGCTGAAGGCGTTCACCGCCACCGAGATCCAGCACTTCGAGAAGATCTCCGGGCTGCCCGCCTCGGAGATCCTCGACGAGCTGATCGACGCCGGTCTGGAGTCGCTCACGGGCGGCGGCGCGGAGATCTTCGACTGGGAGGTGCGGCAGCACATCGTCGACCACGACACCCACTGGGAGGACTGGTCGCGCATCCACCGCCTCGCGCACTCCAAGGGCCTGAAGACCCCGTGCACGATGCTCTACGGGCACATCGAGGAGCCGCGCCACCGCGTGGACCACGTGCTGCGGCTGCGTGAACTGCAGGACGAGACCGGCGGGTTCCAGGTCTTCATCCCGCTGCGCTACCAGCACGACTTCGTCGACATGAAGGACGGCAAGGTCCGCAACCGGCTGCAGGCGCGCACCAGCATGGCGACCGGTGCCGAGGCGCTGAAGACCTTCGCCGTCTCCCGGCTGCTGTTCGACAACGTCCCGCACGTGAAGGTGTTCTGGGTCATGCACGGCGTGCAGACCGCCCAGCTCGCGCTGCAGCACGGCGCGGACGACATGGACGGCTCGGTCGTCGAGTACAAGATCACGCACGACGCGGACAACTACGGCACCCCGAACAAGCTCACCCGCGAGGATCTGCTGGAGCTCATCCGGGACGCCGGCTTCCGCCCGGTGGAGCGCAACACCCGCTACGAGGTGATCCGCGAGTACCCGGGCCCGGACGCCGGGCGCCGCGAGACGCCGCAGCCGATGCGCGTCTGAGACAGGTCCGGGGGCACGTCCGGGGGCGTGGGCGGGCGGTGGCACGCCCCCCGCTCCGGCCGGGCGCCGGTCCGTGCTTGACTGGAGGGCGACCCTTCCGAATGCCGACGACAAGAAGGTCCCGCCCGTGACCAGCCAGAAGTTCGCCTCGCTCCGTTACACCGCTCTGCGGTTCGGCCTGCTCGTCGCCTGCTTCGCCGTGGTGTGGGGGCTGTGCGCCCTGCGCGCGATCCCGCTGGGCGCGAACGGTTCGAACGCCGTCTGGATGCTGCTGCTCGCGCTGATCCTCTCCGCGCCGCTGAGCTGGGTCCTGCTGCGCAAGCAGCGCGACGCGATGTCCGAGCAGATCGTCGAGCGCGTGGACCGCGCCAAGGGCCGCCTGGCCGCCAACGCCGCCCAGGAGGACAGCGTGGCCTGACGGGCCGCACCGCCCGCCCGCGTGCGGCGTCTCGGCACCGCCGCACGCCCTCCAGGAGAGAGCGAATCACCCCATACCGGGTGTAACTCTCCTCACATCACCGCGACCTGTCGCTGACACATGGCTGTGACGCCCCGCCGTGGAGTTCCCGCTCCACGGCGGGGCGTTGGCGTGTCCCCGCAAGTTTCCGGCCATCGCTGACCCAAAGAATGACTTTGGGCAGCCCAAAGTCCGAGTGTTAACGTATGGGACATGCAGACAGCAGCAGCGCACCAGTTCCCCACGGGCCCCCGGCTCGTGGCGCGCCTGCACGTCGATCTTTGCCGCTCCGTCTCCGCGGCCTGTTGTCGCCGCTGACGCACGTCCCCGCGGCCGGAGATCCCGTATCCACGGACCTCCCCCGGCGCACCACGCCCTGCACTTCCCCGTCCGTCCCCGGAGTTTCCGTTGGCATCGACCCCCCAGACCCCCACGCCCGCGCGGGCATCCGCGCGCCGGCGCATACCCAAGGTCCCCTTCTGGGCCCAGATCCTGCTGGGTCTCGTGCTCGGCGCCCTGCTCGGCTGGGCCGCCCGCAGCGGTGACATCCACTGGCTCCAGGTGACCCTGGAGAAGATCGGCAGCCTCTTCGTCCAGCTGCTGATGGTCGTGGTCGCCCCGCTCGTGTTCTTCGCGATCCTGGTCTCGATCACCAATCTGCGCAATGTCTCCAACGCCGCCCGGCTGGCCACCCGGACCCTGCTGTGGTTCATGGCCACCTCGCTCATCGCGGTCGTCATCGGACTGGCGATCGGCCTGATCACCAACCCCGGCGCGGGTACGGGCCTGACCGCCGCCGACGGCGCGGAGCCCAAGAAGCACGGCTCCTGGCTGGACTTCCTCACCGGCATCATCCCCAAGGACGTCATCACGCCCTTCACGGAGCTGAACGTCCTGCAGATCGTCTTCCTCGCCGCCGCCGCGGGGATCGCGATCCTCCAGCTCGGCGACAAGGCCAAGCCGGTGCTGACGCTCAGCCGGTCGGCGCTGGAGCTGCTGCAGAAGGTCCTGTGGTGGGTCATCCGGCTCGCCCCGCTGGGCAGCCTCGGCCTCGTCGGCAAGGCCATCGCGAGCTACGGCTGGAACCTGATCGGCAAGTACGCCACCTTCACGGCCGACATCTACGTCGGCTGCGCCATCGTGCTGTTCGTGGTCTACCCGCTGCTGCTGGCGACCGTCGCCAAGGTCAACCCGGTGCAGTTCTTCCGGGGCGCCTGGCCCGCGATCCAGCTGGCCTTCGTCTCCCGCTCCTCGGTGGGCACCATGCCGCTGACGCAGCGGGTCACCGAGCGGCTGGGCGTGCCCAAGGAGTACGCGTCCTTCGCCGTGCCGTTCGGCTCGACGACCAAGATGGACGGCTGCGCCTCGATCTACCCGGCCATCGCCGCGATCTTCGTGGCCCAGGTCTTCGGCGTGGACATGGGCGTGCGCGACTATGTGCTGATCGCGTTCGTCTCGGTCATCGGCTCGGCCGCCACCGCCGGTCTGACCGGCGCGACGGTGATGCTGACCCTGACCCTGTCGACGCTGGGCCTGCCGATGGCGGGTGTGGGCCTGCTGCTGGCGATCGACCCGATCGTGGACATGATGCGCACCGCGACGAACGTGGCAGGCCAATCGGTCATACCGATCCTGGTCTCCGCCCGCGAGAAGATCCTGGACCGCGAGGCCTACGACACCGCCGACGGCTCCCGGCTCGACGCGGAGCCGGAAACGGTTCCCGCCGCCGCGTAGTTGAATCGCGGTCCCGCGCAACAGGGCCCGACGGCCGTCCCGTTGGGCCCAACGGCCCTTGACATCCCTCCCCTCCGTGACATTACCTGCCGGTAACGTGACGGGGGTGGAGGGATGTTGCCGTGAAAGGTGTACAGACCCACGCTGCGGGGGCGGGGACGAAGGAGAAGGTGAAGGCGCGGAGCCGGCGGATGCCGCGTGAGGTGCGGACGCGCCAGATGCTGGACGCCGCCGTGGAGGTCTTCGCGCGCTGCGGCTACCGGACGGCCTCGATGGACGAGATCGCGGAGCTCGCCGGGGCGTCGAAGCCGCTGGTGTATCTGTATCTGAACTCCAAGGAGGAGCTGTTCAGCGCCTGCGTGCGGCGGGAGGCCGAGGCGCTGATCGCGGCGGTGCGCTCGGCCGTCGACCCGGGAGCCCCCGCCGACCGGCGGCTGTGGAACGGGCTGCGGGCGTTCTTCGCGCACACCGCCGCGCACCCGGACGGCTGGGCGCTGCTGCACTGCCAGGCCCGTACGTACGGGGAGCCGTTCGCGCTCGAAGTGGCGCGGCTGCGGCAGCAGTTGGTGGACGTCGTCACGGACCTGATCGCCCGGACGGCGCGGGAGGGCGCGGAGCAGGAGTGCGCGCTGCCCGAGCGGGAGATCGCCGGGCTCGCGCACGCCCTCGTGGGCGCCGCCGAGTCGCTGGCGGGCTGGGCCGACTCCCGTTCCTGCGAGGCCGCCGGGCGCACCGGCGCGCCGCCCTCGGAGCAGGAGGCGGCCGGGACGCTGATGAACCTCGCCTGGGCGGGGCTGGGCAATCTCATGAACGGGCGGCGCTGGGCGCCGGCCCGTTCATGAGTCCCCTCCTCGCCCGCCGCGGCGCGCGGCGGCCCGCCGGGCCGCCCGCGTCAGCGCTCGGTGCCGGGGCGGCGGCGGGTGGCCAGCAGGCCCACTCCGCCGAGGGCGGCCGCCGCCGCGAGCGCGCCGCCGACGATCGCGGGGCCGGAGTCCGGCCGCTGCTCGGGTGCCTCACCGGCGGCGACGCCGCCCCTGGGCGGCTGCCCGGGGCCGGCGTCCAGGGTGACCGTACCGCCGCTGGGCCGGGCGTCCGCGGCGAAGGCCGGGGTGAGGGCCGTGGCGGGCAGGGCGACGGCGCCCGCGAGGACGGCGGTGGCGACGGTGGCACGCAGCGCGGTGCGGCTGCTGCGTGTGGTCTTCATGGTGGGCGTGACTCCCTGGCGCGAACGGGGGTGCCGCTCGTGCGGCGACCCGACGCCCCCGAGGTTATTTCCACCGCAAAGCCGTACACATCAGCAAAACGGATGGAGGTCTGCTGGCCATAAGGACTACGGGAGGGCTGGAGTGCGTCCCCCTTCAGGCGTAGATTCGCCCGCGAATTACCGCCCAGTAAGGGTCAGTTGTGGGTTCGAAGGAGCCGCACGTGTCCATACCGCACCGCGCCGCCCCGCCCGTCCTCGTCCCGCCCCGTACGACCCGCGTCGCCGGTGTCGTCCGCGAGGCGGCCGTCCCCGCGCTCGTACCCCCCGTCCGGCGGGGGTCGCTCGGCGACATCCCCTTCGACAACGCCGCCGTCGCCCCCTGCGACATCGTGCTCAGCCGCAAACAGGGCGACGGCCTGTGGCGCGACGTCACCGCGGCGACCTTCGCCGCCGAGGTCCGCGCCGTCGCGGGCGGCCTGGTCGCGCGCGGCCTGCGGCCCGGCGACCGGATCGCGATCATGGCGCGGACCGGTTACGAGTGGAGCCTGCTGGACTTCGCCGCCTGGGCGGCCGGCCTCGTGCCCGTCCCCGTCTACCCCACCTCCTCCGCCCTCCAGGTCGAGTGGATCCTGAAGGACTCCGGGGCCGTGGCCTGCGCCGTCGAGGGCGAGCGGGAGGAGAAGCTCGTCACGGACGCGCGCGGCGCCCTGCCCGCCCTCGCCCACGTGTGGCGCTTCGACGCCGGCGCGGTCCCGGGCCTGATGGCGGACGGGCGCGGGATGCCGCACGACGTCGTCGACGCACGCCGCGCGCAGCGCGGACCCGACGACATCGCCACCCTCATCTACACCTCCGGTACGACGGGCCGCCCCAAGGGCTGTGTCCTGACGCACGCCAACTTCTTCACCGAGGCCGACAACGCCACCGAACTGCTGCACCCGATGTTCCGCTCGGCCAGCAGGCGGCCCGCCGCCACCCTGCTGTTCCTGCCGCTGTCGCACGTCTTCGGCCGCGCCGTCGCCGTCGGCTGCATGCGGGCCCGCGTCCGCGTCGGCCACACCCCCTCGCTGCGCGCCGAGGACCTGCTCGTGGACCTCGCCGCCTTCCGGCCGACGTTCCTGCTGGTCATCCCCTACGTGCTGGAGAAGGTCCACAACACCGCGCGGGCGACGGCCGAACGGCTCGGCCGGGCCGCCTCCTTCGACCGGGCCGCCCGCGTCGCCCGCGCCTACGGCGAGGCCCGCGAGGCCGCCCGGCACGGCACCGGCCCGGGCCCGCACGCGCGGCTGCGCGCGGCCCGCGCGCTGTACGACCCGCTCGTCTACCGCCGGATCCGCGCCGCCCTCGGCGGGCAGGTGCGCTACGTGCTCAGCGGCGGCTCCCCGCTCGGCGGCCGGCTCGCCGCGTTCTGCGAGGGCGCCGGCATCGAGGTCTTCGAGGGCTACGGGCTGACCGAGACCACCGCCGCCGCCACCCTCACCCCGCCGCTGCGCCCGCGCCTGGGCACGGTGGGCTGGCCGCTGCCCGGCGGCGCGGTGCGGATCGCCGACGACGGGGAGGTGCTGCTGCGCGGCGGGCACGTCTTCGCCGGCTACTGGGACGCCGGACGCGGCGCCGCCGTCCCGGCCGGCGGGGACGAGTGGCTGGCCACCGGCGACCTCGGCGCCCTCGACGACGACGGCTATCTGACCATCACCGGCCGCAAGAAGGAGATCCTCGTGACCTCCGGCGGCAAGAACGTCGCCCCCGCCCCGCTGGAGGACCGGCTGCGCGCCCACCCGCTGATCAGCCAGTGCCTCGTCGTCGGCGACGACCGCCCCTATATCGCCGCCCTGCTCACCCTGGAGCCGGACGGGCTCGCGCACTGGCGCCGCATGCGCGGCAAGCAGGACGTGCCGCTCGGCGAACTCCTCGCGGACAGTGAGCTGCTGGCGGAGCTCCAGGGAGCGGTCGACGACGCCAACACCACCGTCTCGCGGGCCGAGTCCATCCGCCGCTTCACCGTCCTGCCCGTCGACTTCACCGAGGACAACGGCTACCTCACGCCCTCGCTGAAGCTCAAACGGGCCCTGATCGCCCGGGACTTCGCGCGCGAGATCGACGGCCTGTACGCGCGCTGAGCCGGCCGTACGCCCGCGAGGGCACCGACGGCCCCGCGCCGCCCGCTGCGGAAAGGCGGCGCGGGGCCTCGTCACGCGGCCTACGCGGCGGCGCAGTTGCCCGGGGCGGGTTCACCCGCGAAGCGCTCCGCGAGCCAGTCCGCCGCCGGGACGGCCCCGGCGATCGCTCCGGCCACGTGCTCGCCCAGCGGCAGCGAAGTCCACTGCACGCTCACGTCCCTGGCGCACCAGTCGGAGCGCAGCTGCTTGCCGACGGCGTACGGGATGAGCTCGTCGATCACGCCGTGGTAGAGGTAGACCGGGTGGTCGGGGGCGTGCGTGCCCAGGGTCGACAGGCGCAGCACGCGCTGCCAGTCCGGCTCGTACAGCGGGTTCCTCACGGTCACGTCGGAGATGCGCTTGAACAGCGCCGCCGCCGTATTGACCGCCACGCAGTTGTGCTTCATGAACGCGACGTAGGCGCGGCCCTCGTCGTTGAGGTAGGAGTCCAGGCGCAGTTCGGGGTAGGCCGCGTCCTGGCCGACGGCGGCCATCAGGATCAGGCCCGCGCCGATGCCGCCATTGTTGTAGTCGGCGGTCTTGAGCAGGTCGGCGGGGACGCCGCCGGTCGCGGTGCCCTTGACGTCCAGCTCGGGCGCGTACGTGTCGTGCAGCTCGGCGGCCCACGAACCGGCCTGCCCGCCCTGGGAGTAGCCCATGATGCCGACGGGCGTGTCCGGGCCGAGCCCGGCCTGCGGCAGGCGCAGCGCGGCCCGTGCCATGTCGAGGACGGCGTGCCCCTCGGCCGCGCCGACGGTGTAGGTGTGCGTGCCGGGGGTGCCCAGGCCCTCGTAGTCGGTGACGGCGACGGCCCAGCCGCGCAGGGTCAGCAGCTGGATGAGGTTGGCCTCCACGGTCGTCCCGTAGGGGAAGCCGGCCGAGGGCGCGCACTGGTGGCCCAGACCGACCGTGCCCACGGCGTAGGTGATCAGCGGGCGCGGCCCCGTGCGTCCGTCCCGGGGGACGATCACGGTGCCGGCGACGGTGTTCGGGGCGCCCTTCGCGGTCGTCGAGCGGTAGACGACGTGCCAGGCCCGGGTGTTGGTGGGCTGGCCGGGCAGCGGGTGGAAGGAGGTGGGGGTGGCGCTGACGATCTCGCCGGGGGCGCCACCGGCTCTCTCGGCGGCCCCCGCGGCCGCGGTCCCGAACGCGGCGAGGAGCGCGAGGACGGCGGCGACGGCTGTCGCGCGCAGGTGTGGCGGGCGTGGCATGCGTGGCAGGTGCGGAAGGTGCATGTGCGGCTCTCCCGACTCTCCAGTGGTGCCGGTCAGTTGGCGGAGACCGTAGTGACCGGAGAGTCAGCGGACACCTGACCGGAACGCGCAGGTTTCCTGACCCGTCAGTCCCGGCCCCGCAGAAGGCTGCCCGTGGGGTGGCCGGGGAGCGGGGCGCGTGCTGCCGTGCGCCGGAGCGCGGGGGCCCGGGGCGGAACCCCCGGGGCCTGTTCCGCCCGCGCCGCCCGCCGGAACGCGCCCGGCGTCGTGCCCGTCCAGCGGCGGAACGCCCGGTGGAAGGCCGTGTCCTCGGAGAAGCCCAGGCGGGCCGCGAGGTGGGCGATGGGCTCGCGGCCCTCGGACAGCCCGGCGAGCGCCGCTTCCCGCCGCACCTGGTCCTTCAGCCGGCGGTAGGAGGTGCCCTCCTCGTTCAGCCGGCGGCGCAGCGTGGCCTGGCTCACCGCGAACCGCGCGGCCAGCCGGTCCAGTTCGGGCAGCCGGGCCTCGCGGCCGCCGCGCAGCGCCCGTACGAGCGCCTCGCGGACCTGCTCGGCGAGCGTCATGGTGTCCTCGCCCCGGCCGATCAGCTCCGCCGGGGTGCGCCGCAGCAGCTCCCTCAGCCCGGACTCGTCCCGGACGACCGGCGCCGCGAGCCACTCCGGGTCGAAGCCGGCGCCGGTGCGCTCCGCGCCGAACCGCACCGGGCAGCCCAGCAGCGGCGCGTACTCGTCGGCGTACGGCGGCGCGGGATGCGCGAACCCGGCCCAGCGCAGGGGGAGCCGGCGGCCGATGAACCAGCTCGCCAGCCGGTGCCAGACCACCACGAGGCACTGGGCGAGGAAGTACTCCTCCGCGAAGCCCCGCAGATCGTTGCGGACGGTGAACACCGCGTCGGGGCCGCGCCGTTCGAGCGCGAGCTCGGGCCCGCCGGGGAACAGCCCGTAGAAGCGTGTGGCGCGCTCCACCGCGCCGCCCAGGTCGGCGCAGCCCACGCACGCGTAGCACATCATGGCGAACGTGCCGCAGCGGCTGGGCGCCGGCGCGAGCCCCAGGAACTCGTCGCCGGTCGCCCGGCGCACGCCGTCGATCAGCCCCGAGAACTGCACGGGCGTCACCCGTGCCCGGTCGTCGCCGAGGAGCAGCGGCGGGATCCGGGCGGCCTGCAGCAGCGGCACGGTGTCCAGGCCGAGCCGCCGCGCGCCGCCGAGCGCGGCCCGCACGTGGTGCACGGTGATCGTGCGCCCGTCCATGCGTGCACGGTAGCCGCATTGAGCGCCGGGGTCAGCGGCGCTGACCGTTCCGGTCCTGCGCGGCCGCCGCGGCCGCGCTCTAGCGTCGTGCGCGCTCGTGTACCCGTACCGGCACACCTGGAGGCTTCATGCGGCAACGACCCGGCACGCTGGCCGTACTCGCGGAGTGGGCGGCGGAGCGGTACGGAGAGCGGCCCGCGGTGCGCTTCCGGCGCCGCGACGGCGGCTGGTCGGACCTCCGCTACGACAGTCTGCGCGCGTCCGTACGGGCCGCGGGGCGCGGCCTGATGGCGCTCGGGACCGCCCCCGGCGACCGGGTGGCGATCCTGGCCGAGACCCGCCCGGAGTGGATCCGCGCCCACCTCGGCGCGCTCGCGGCGGGCGCCGCGGCCGTCCCCGTCTACCCGACGGCGGGCGAGGACGAACTGGCCTGGGTCCTGGGCGACTCGGGCGCGGTCCTGGCCGTCTGCGAGAACGAGGCCCAGGCGGCACGGGTGCTGCAACTGCGCGGCAGGCTGCCGGGGTTGCGGCATGTGGTGCTGATGGAACGGACGGGGGAGGGCGACGGGCGAGGGGACCGGGAGCCAGCCACGGCCCCCGGCGCGGACGCGGCTTCCGGCGCGGGCGGCGGTCCCGGCGTGGGGGCGGGTGCGGCTTCCGGCGCGGGCGGTGTCTCCGGCTCCGGCACCGGCTCGGGCTCGGCTTCCGGTGCGGGCGGCGGCCTCGGCGCGGCTTCCGGCGCGCGTACCGGCTCCGGCGCGGCCCGGGGCGCCGTGCCGGACTCCCCGGAGCGGCTGCTCACCCTCGACGAGCTCCCCGCGCACCGCACGCCCCTGTCCGAACTGCTCGCGCGGGCGCGCTCCGTCGAGGACGACGATCTGTGCGCGATCGTCTACACGTCCGGCACCACCGGCCTGCCCAAGGGCTGCCGGCTCACGCACGGCAACGTCACGCGCGCCGACGACGCCACCTCCGGTCTCCTCGGCGGCGGGCCCGGCGACGTCATGTACCTGTACTTGCCGCTCGCCCACGTCTACGCGCAGCTCGTGGAGGTCGCGGCACTGGTCAAGGGCGCGACGCTGTGCTGTTTCGGCGGGCGGATGGAGGACGTCGTCGGCGAGCTGGCCGAGGTACGGCCCACGCATCTGCCGTCCGTTCCGCGCCTGTTCGAGAAGGTGCACGCGACGGCCCGCTCGCTCGCGGAGCGGCGGGGGCCCGAGGGGGCCGCCCGCTTCGCGGAGGCGGTGCGCGTCGGCGTCGCCGTGGCGGAGGCGCGCGAGCGCGGCGAGGGGATCCCGGCGGGGCTGCGCGCGGTGTGGCAGGAGGCGGAGGAGCTGCTGTACGCGCCGGTACGGGCGGCCCTGGGCGGGCGGCTGCGGTGGGCGCTGACCGGGGCCGCCCCGATCGCCCGGCAGACGCTGGACTTCCTGCGCGCGTGCGGCGTCCCCGTCTTCGAGGGCTACGGCATGACCGAGGCCTCCGGGGTGATCACCATGAACCACCCGGGGGCCGTGCGGTACGGGACGGTCGGCCGGGCCGTGCCGGGCTGCGAGGTGCGGATCGCGGCGGACGGCGAGGTCCTGGCCCGCGGCCCGGGCGTCTTCGCCGGCTACCACGCGAACCCGGCCGCCACCGCGCAAAAGGCACTCGACGCCGAGGGCTGGCTGCACACGGGGGACCTGGGCGCCCTGGACGCGGACGGTTACCTGAGCATCACCGGCCGCAAGAAGGACCTGATCATCACCTCCGGCGGCAAGAACCTCACGCCGACGCTGACGGAGTTCGCGCTGCAGCAGTCCCGGTGGATCTCCCGGGCGGTCATGGTGGGCGACCGCCGCCCGTACCCGGTGGCGCTGCTCACCCTGGACGTGCCGGAGCTCGCGGCCTGGGCGGAGCGGGAGGGGCTGGCCCTGGGGCCGCGCCCGGGCCGGCACCCGGCGGTGCGGGCGCTGTGCGAGCGGGCCGTGGCGGACGCGAACGGCCGGCTCTCCGGACCCTCCCGGATTCGCGCGTTCGAAATCCTCGACGAGGACTTCAGCGTCGCGGACGGAACGCTCACGCCCACGCTGAAACTGCGCCGCTCCATGATCGCCGAACGGTACGCGATCGAGATCAATGCACTTTATGAGCAGACATGAAAGAAAAGTAAAAGAAAAGGGACGTTCTGTGGGGGCGTTCCGTGAGGGCGTTCTGTGGTGATGTTCGGCGATAAGAACCGGTGCCGGAAAGGCAGGAGCCCCGCCCCTGCGTGACGCAGGGGCGGGGCTCCTTGGGTACAGCGTCGACCGCGAACGGTCACCCACAGGGTGTCGCGGGCCCGGGGGCCCGTGATCACTACTTGGGGGTGACGTTCTCCGCCTGCGGGCCCTTCGGACCCTGCGTGACGTCGAACTCGACCTGCTGGTTCTCCTCCAGGGAGCGGAACCCGGCAGCGTTGATCGCGGAGTAGTGGACGAAGACGTCGGGGCCCCCGCCGTCCTGGGCGATGAAGCCAAAGCCCTTTTCAGCGTTGAACCACTTCACGGTTCCGGTAGCCATAAGCCCTCCTTGGGCCAAAGGGTTGCCCTGCTCCAGAACCTGCGAGAAGTCTGAAAACTACAAAAGCCTGCGGGTCACATGCTCCGCAGGCTCTGTACTGCAAGGGAAACCAAACTGCAACTTGCGCCGAGCGTAGCACGCTGGCTTCTCACGGGGAAAGAGTTGAAGATCACGCTGTCGGATGGTTTTCGGCGTGGCGGAGCCGGAAAAGATCGCCCGTCAGGCCCGGCACCGTCCCGGGACCCCGCCCGCCGGACCCTCCGGGCGCGGGGCTAGCCTCCGGATGTGGACAATTCAGCCTCTGTCGTAGCGACCTCGCCCGATCCGCACGGCCGGCTCCGCAGCCGACCCCGGGTCGGCCACATCCAGTTCCTCAACTGCCTCCCCCTGTACTGGGGCCTCGCCCGGACCGGCACCCTGCTGGACCTGGAGCTCACCAAGGACACCCCGGAGAAGCTCAGCGAGCAGCTGATCGACGGCGAGCTCGACATCGCCCCCGTCACGCTCGTGGAGTTCCTGCGCAACGCCGACGACCTCGTCGCGCTGCCGGACATCGCCGTGGGCTGCGACGGCCCCGTGATGTCCTGCGTGATCGTCTCGCAGCGGCCGCTGGAGCAGCTGGACGGGGCGCGCGTCGCGCTCGGCTCCACCTCGCGCACCTCCGTCCGCCTGGCGCAGCTGCTGCTCGCCGAGCGCTACCACGTGGCGCCCGACTACTACCGCTGCCCGCCGGATCTGGGCCTGATGATGCGGGAGGCGGACGCGGCCGTGCTGATCGGCGACGCCGCGCTGCGCGCCTCGCTGCACGACGCGCCCCGGCTGGGCCTCGAAGTCCACGACCTGGGGCAGATGTGGAAGGACTGGACGGGGCTGCCGTTCGTCTTCGCCGTGTGGGCCGTGCGCCGCGACTACCTGGCCCGTGAGCCGCGCCTGGTCTCCAAGGTGCACGAGGCCTTCCTGGCCTCCCGGGACCTGTCCCTGGAGGAGGTCGCCAAGGTCGCCGAACAGGCCGCGCGCTGGGAGGCCTTCGACCAGCGGCTGCTGGAGCGCTACTTCACGACCCTGGACTTCCGCTTCGGGCCCGGTCAGCTCGCGGGCGTCACGGAGTTCGCGCGCCGCGTCGGACCGACGACGGGCTTCCCGGCCGATGTGAGGGTGGAACTGCTGGGCGCCTGACCGCCGTTGCGCGCCGGAGCGCGCCAAAAGGCGGGGGCGCGGCGCCTATTGCGCCGCGCCCCCGCCTTCCCGGGTCGGACCGGGAGCTGGTCAGACCGAGAGCTTGAAGCCCTCGGGGCCCTCCATCTGCTTGCTGATGAACTGGATCAGGCCCTCGCCCATGCTCGGCACGTAGGTGTGCGCGTTGTGCGAGCCGCCGGGGATCTCCCGCAGCATCGTGTGCACCGGCCCGTGCCCGTACTGCGCCTGGAACTGCTTGACCTGGTTCATCACCGTGGCCGGCTCCTTGGTGCCGACCTGGAAGGCGAGGTAGACGTCCGGGCCCTTGCGGTCGATGAGCTGCTTGGCCAGGACCTGCGGGTTGTTCTCCTGCTTCTCCTTGTCGTGGCCGTTCCACAGCGGGGAGTCCGGGACGATGTCCGGGCCGGAGGCGATCACGGCCTTGAACCTGTCCGGGTGCTTGAGCACGGCCTTCAGGCCGGAGAAGCCGCCGGAGGAGGAGCCCATGAAGGCCCAGCCGTCACGGGACTTCAGGGTGCGGAAGTTGGCCTTCATCAGGTCCGGCACGTCCTCGGTGAGCCAGGTGCCCATCTTCGGCTGGCCGGGGATGTCACTGCCGTCGTAGTAGTGCTTGTCGTCCGGGTTGAGCACCGGCATCGCCAGCAGGAACGGCAGGGACTTGCCCTCCTGCGACCACTTGGAGACGGAGTCCTGGAGCTTGAGGTCCGTGCCCATCCAGTAGTTGCTCGGCCAGCCCGCGCCGCCGGGCAGCGCGACCATCACCGGGAAGCCGGCGTTCGCGTACTTGGGGTCGTCGTACTGCTTCGGGGCCCACACCCACACCTTGCCGGTGAAGCCGGACTTCTTGCCGGTGAGCGTCACGACGCCGATCTTCGTGCCGTCGGAGAGCGTGTTCGCGACGCGGAAGTCGGCCTGCGGGCCGGTGGGCATCAGGGTCTTGGAGTCGGCCGCCTCGCCGCCGGTGCCGCCCGCCTGGCCGCCGCCGGCCGCCGCCGGCTGCCCGAAGCTGACCGGCTTCCCCTTGTCCGTGAAGGGGGGTATCTCGAAGTAGCTCATGACCGGCCAGGCGATCAGGCCGAGCGCGGCTATGGACGCCACGACCAGAACCCATCGTTTGGCACGGGAAGCACGCCGGTGGCCCTGGGACCGGTAGGCCCCGGAAGTGTGCGTCATCGCGTCGCTCCGGATGATGCTGCTGCCCCGAAGGACATGACGGTTCTTTCCGCCCTTGGGGATGACGGAAGCCGGGGCGCGGGTTCCTGGGGACAGCCGTGAATTGAGTCATAGGCCGACAATCATCAGGAGCGCGGGGGGCGCGCGGGCGCGCCGACGGCCGGGAGCGCGCCGTGCCCGTGCGGGCGGCACCGGAGCCCGGGGCGTTCCGGGTCCGCCGGGGCGCGACGGCCGGTCCCCGGGGGCCGCGGCACCTCGTCCCGCCGCCCCCGGGGCCGTAGGCCCCGTACGTGCCGCCCGTCAGGGCCTGCGCACCCCGCCGCAGGCGGCTGGCGTAGGCTGAACCGGTCGTGTCGAACCCCCTCCGAAGGGACGCCCGGTGAGCGAGAGCGCCGATCTGCAGCCCGTCCTCGACCGTGCCGCGGGCGGCGGCCGGATCACCCCGGAGGAGGCGCTGGAGCTCTACCGCTCCGCGCCGCTGCACGCGCTGGGCGCCGCCGCCGACGCCGTGCGCCGCAAGCGCTACGCGGGGACCGAGCACATCGCGACGTACATCATCGAGCGCAACATCAACTACACCAACTCGTGCGTCACGGCGTGCAAGTTCTGCGCGTTCTACGCGCCGCCGAAGAGCGACAAGGTGTGGGTGCGCGGCCTGGACGACATCCTGCGCCGCTGCGCGGAGACCGTCGAACTCGGCGGCACCCAGATCATGTTCCAGGGCGGGCACCACCCCGACTTCGGCGTGGAGTACTACGAGGAGCACTTCGCGGCGATCAAGAAGGAGTTCCCGCAGCTCGTCATCCACTCCCTCGGCGCCTCCGAGGTCGAGCACATGGCGCGGATCTCGGGCGTGAGCGCCGAGGAGGCGATCCGCCGGATCCACGCCGCCGGACTGGACTCCTTCGCGGGCGCCGGCGCCGAGCTGCTGCCGCAGCGGCCGCGCAAGGCCATCGCCCCGCTCAAGGAGTCCGGCGAGCGCTGGCTGGAGATCATGGAGATCGCCCACAGCCTGGGCGTCGAGTCGACCTCCACGATGCTCATGGGCACGGGCGAGACCAACGCCGAGCGGATCGAGCACCTGCGGATGATCCGCGACGTGCAGGACCGCACGGGCGGCTTCCGCGCCTTCATCCCGTACACCTACCAGCCGCAGAACAACGTGCTCAAGGGCCGTACCCAGGCCACGATCTTCGAGTACCTGCGCATGATCGCCGTGGCGCGGCTGTTCCTCGACAACGTCGCGCACATCCAGGGCTCGTGGCTGACCACGGGCAAGGAGATCGGCCAGCTGTCGCTGCACTACGGCGCGGACGACCTCGGCTCGATCATGCTGGAGGAGAACGTGGTCTCCTCCGCCGGCGCCAAGCACCGCTCCAACCTCGCCGAGCTCGTGCACCTCATCCGCAACGCGGGCCGGGTGCCCGCGCAGCGGTCCACCACCTACGAGCACCTGCTGGTGCACGAGGACCCGGCGGCCGACCCGGTCGACGAGCGCGTCGTCTCCCACCTGTCCTCCACGGCGATCGAGGGCGGCACCGCGCACCCGGAGCTCAAGCTCCTCGACGCCCGCTGACGGCCGTGACCACGGTCCACCGGGCGCGCGCGGTGCGCCTGACCGAGGACGGCGAACAGCACCCGGACTGGGCCGTGGCCGTCACCGGCGCGCTGCTGACCGCCGCCGGCCCGTACGAGGAGGTACGGGCGGCAGCCGGCGGGCACGCGCGCGTGCGCGAGTGGGACGGCGTGCTCGCGCCCGGACGGTACGAGCCGTACGCGCCCGTCCTGTTGGAGACCGCCTACTACCCCGACCCGCAGGAGGCGGACGAGCTGGGCACCGCCCCGCTCACCGGGGACGCGCTCGCCGCGCTGGGGATGAGCGAGGCCCGCTGGGGCTGGAGTGCCCGGCGCGGGCTGCAGCGGCTGCTGGCGGCGGGCACCACCGCGCTGTCCGGTCCGTTCGCCCACCCCGCCGTGCGGACGGCCGTCGAGCGCTCCGGCATCCGTGTGCTGCCCGGCCCGCCGGCCGGGCCGCGCGCGCTGGCCGTCCCCGGGCCCGCCGACTTCGCGGTGTTCGCCGACGACGGGAGCGCGCTCGCCACCGTCCTCGACGGGCGGCTGGTGCACCGCCGGCGCTGAACTCCCCGCCGGAATCCGGCCGTCAGGGATGCGTCAAAGCGGTGGCGATCTTCGTCAGGGCGGTGTCAACACAAGCGGGGGACGCCCTTCCGGTCCGCCAGGATGAGCGGTGCGGGGACGGCCGTCCGGGCCGCCTCGCGATGCGTACTGTGGAGGGCCCGGACGACCGGCGTGACGCCGGCGGGCCACAAGGACGCGCGACTGCCGGAGTGACGCCGGTCCGCGAGGGGGCGGACGGGGCGGGGGGCCGGCGGAGTCCCGGGGGAACGGGGGTTCCCGGGAGTGGCGCAGTCGGCATCGCGGGGCGGGACTCACCGGCGGGCCGTCCCCGTCCAGCTTCGCGGCGCCCGGCGCCGCCTGCGACCCGGGTGCCCCGGGGAACGGACCGGGGTGAACAATGGGGGAGTGACCCGAGCATCCCTGGACAAGCAGCCGCACGAAGTCGCCGCGATGTTCGACGACGTGGCGGCCAAGTACGACCTGACCAACGACGTGCTCTCGCTCGGCCAGGCCCGGCTGTGGCGCAAGGCGGTCGCCCGGGCCGTGGACGCGCGCCCGGGGCAGAAGGTGCTCGACCTCGCGGCCGGTACGGGCACGTCCTCGATGCCGTTCGCCGCCGCCGGCGCGTACGTGGTGCCCTGCGACTTCTCCGTCGGCATGCTGCGCGAGGGCCGCAAGCGGCAGCCATGGATGCCGTTCGCCGCCGGTGACGCGACGCGACTCCCCTTCGCGGACGGCGTGTTCGACACCGTGACGATCTCCTTCGGGCTGCGCAACGTGCGCGAGACGGACGCCGCGCTGCGCGAGATGCTGCGCGTGACGAGGCCCGGCGGGCGAGTGGTGATCTGCGAGTTCTCCACCCCGGCCTGGGCGCCGTTCCGCACGGTCTACAGCGAGTACCTGATGCGCGCCCTGCCGCCGGTCGCCCGCGCCGTCAGCAGCAACCCGGACGCCTACGTCTACCTCGCCGAGTCGATCCGCGACTGGCCCGACCAGCCCGCGCTCGCCGCGCGGCTGCAGGCGGCCGGCTGGAGGGACGTCGCGTGGCGCAATCTCACCGGCGGGATCGTGGCACTGCACCGGGGGACGAAGCCCGCCGGGTGAGCGCGGCGCGCGCCCCTTCCAGCGCCCTCCACAGCGCCCCGTACGGCGCCCCGGCGGCGGCCGGGAGCGGGGGCGTGCCCGCCGCGCCGGTGCTCCACCGCGCCCCCATACACTGACCGATGTCCGGTGCCCGGCCGCCCGTCCGGCGCACGCATCCCCTCGACGCCCCGGGAGATCCCGCCGTGACCGAGCCGACCGCTCCGATGGAACCGATGGATCCGGCGGACGCCGCCTCCGGGCGCACCGCGGACGTGATCGTCGTCGGGGCCGGCCCGGCCGGCTCGGCGGCCGCCTACCACCTGGCGAAGGCCGGGCTGGACGTGCTGCTGCTGGAGAAGACGGCGTTCCCGCGCGAGAAGGTGTGCGGCGACGGCCTGACCCCGCGCGCCGTCAAGCAGCTCGTCGCGATGGGCATCGACATCTCCGAGGAAGCGGGCTGGCTGCGCAACAAGGGCCTGCGCATCATCGGCGGCGGCCACCGGCTGCAGCTCGACTGGCCCGAGCTCGCCTCCTTCCCCGACTACGGACTCGTGCGCAAGCGCGACGACTTCGACGAGCAGCTCGCCCGCGCCGCGCAGAAGGCGGGCGCGCGCCTGTACGAGCGCTGCAACGTCGGCGCGCCCGTGATCGACGGGCGCACGGGCCGGATCAGCGGGGTGCACGCGAAGCTGGGCGAGGAGAAGGTGCCCGTCACCTTCCACGCCCCGCTCGTCGTCGCCGCCGACGGCAACTCCTCGCGGCTGTCGCTGGGGATGGGCCTGCACCGGCGCGAGGACCGTCCCATGGGCGTCGCCGTGCGCACCTACTTCACCTCCCCGCGCCACGACGACGACTACCTGGAGTCCTGGCTGGAGCTGTGGGACCGGCGCGGCGGGCAGGAGCGGCTGCTGCCCGGCTACGGCTGGATCTTCGGCATGGGCGACGGCACGAGCAACGTCGGCCTCGGCGTCCTCAACACCTCCGAGTCCTTCAAGGAGCTCGACTGGCGCGAGGTCCTCAAGGCGTGGTGCGCCTCCATGCCCGAGGACTGGGGCTACACCCCCGAGAACATGACGGGCCCCATCCGCGGCGCCGCCCTTCCGATGGCCTTCAACCGCCAACCCCACTACACGCGCGGCCTGTTGCTCGTCGGTGACGCGGGCGGCATGGTCAACCCGTTCAACGGCGAGGGCATCGCCTACGCCATGGAGTCCGGGCAGATCGCCGCCGACGTGATCGTGCAGGCGCACGCCCGCGGCTCGTACGCGGGGCGCGAGCTGGCCCTCGCGCGCTACCCGAAGGTCCTCAAGGACACCTACGGCGGCTACTACACCCTCGGCCGCGCCTTCGTGAAGCTCATCGGCAACCCCCGGGTCATGAAGATCGGTGCGCAGCGCGGGCTGTCGCACCCGGTGCTGATGCGTTTCACGCTGAAGATGCTCGCGAACCTGACGGACCCCTCCGGCGGGGACGCGATGGACCGCGTCATCAACGGCCTGTCGAAGGTCGCGCCGAAGGCGTGACCGCCCCTCTCACGCCACGCAGTTGACCGCCCTGCTCACGCCACGCCGTTGAGCAGGGCGAGGCCCAGCGGGGTGAGCGAGTGCCGCACCGCCGGTCCCTCCCGTCGCGTCATGACCAGCCCCGCCTCCCGCAGCACCGTCGCGTGCTCGCTGGCCGAGGCGGGCGACACCCCGGCGCGGCGGGCCAGTTCGACGGTGCTGCACCCGGCGGCGGCCTCCTCCAGCACCCGGGCGCGGGTGCGGCCCAGCAGCGCGGTCAGCTGGCCGACGCGGTCCTTCTCGCCGCCGTCGCCCGGGGAGAGCACCGACTGGTACGTGGCCAGTTCCAGCGCGACCGGGTAGCACAGGTCGATCGGCCGGCCGGGGTCCGCGCTGTCGGCGCGGGCCGTCGGGTGCGGCCAGAAGAACGACGGGGTCAGGGTCAGGCCCCGCCCGTTGAGGTAGACGTCGTGGTAGTCGGTGTGGAAGCCCGTGCCGTGCATGCAGGGCACGTGCAGGACCGGCGGTTCCCAGCGCACGGTGGGGTTCAGGGTGGCCAGCAGGTGCTCCACGCCGTGCTCGGCGGCCAGCCGGATGCGGCGGGTGCGGTCCGCCGCGACGCAGGCCGTGATCTGTGACCAGTAGGGGGCGATGGCGGTGTCGTAGTACGCGCGGAAGGCGCGGTCGACGAGCCGTACGATCTCCCGCTCGCAGGTGTGGAGTTCGCCGAACCAGCGCGGGACGGGCCGGTACTCCAGCGCGCACTCCAGCTCCGCCGACCAGATGGGCTGCGGCAGGCTCCACACGCACTCCAGGCTCTGCTCCAGCGAACTGGTGCCCCCGCCGCGCAGGAAGGCCTCCGGCAGGTACTCGCCGAGCCCGGGCGGGGCCAGCTCCAGCGCGGGCCGGGTGACGGGGGTGAGCTCGCGCCGGGTGCGCCGCCGCCAGCCGTCCAGGCCGAGGCCGCCCATGTCCCGGCTCTGCAGGACGGGCAGGCTCAGCGCGGCCTCCGCGAGCGGGTCGGGGCCGGGGGCGAGCCGGACCCGGCCCAGGTCCTCGGGGCCGAAGTGGATACGCAGCACAGTGGTCTCCGGTCCGGCGCTCCTGGTGTGCGCCTGGCCCGAAGGTAACGCGCAGAAGCGGACAGCCGGGTGTGCGGTTCTGGCCATCTTCGCTTCGAGGCCGCCCGGATTCGGCTGTGCCCGAAGGGTGTTGTCCCGGGGGCCGCGCGCTCGCACACTTCAAGTACCGGTCACGGGGGACCCGGCAGCGACCGGGGACCGGTCAGCCGACGGGTGCCCTGCGCAAGTTCGACGGGGGGCAGGGCATCCGGTCGGCCAGGGCTCGTACAGCGGGGGGAGTTGCGGTCGGGCCCCGCGTACGAAAAAGGGCCGCCACCCCGCGAGGGATGGCGGCCCTTCCGTCGTGCGCGGAGCGCCCGGACGTCACAGGACGCGGACGGCACCCGAGGGCGGGGAGTAGCTCATGTCCCGCTCGACCACGCCGGTGCTGGGGTTCTGCGCGCCGATGAACTTGCCGCCGCCGATGTAGACGGCGACGTGGTACGCGCTGCCCGCCGAGCCCCAGTAGAGGATGTCGCCGGCCTGCAGGTTGCTCAGCGACACCGCGGTGCCGGCCGTGGACTGGTCCTGCGAGACGCGCGGCAGCTCCACGCCGATCTGCTTGTAGGCCGCCTGGATCAGGCCGGAGCAGTCGTAGGCGGACGGGCCGGACGAGCCCATCACGTACGCCTTGCCGACCTGCGCCTGGAGGAAGGAGAGCAGCGTCGCGGTGTTGCCGGTCGCGCTGGAGGAGCTCTTCTTCGAGCTGGAGGAGGACGAGGAAGACGACGAGGACGAGGAGGACGACGACTTCGAAGAGGAGGAGGACTTCGAAGAAGAGGAGGAGGACGAGGACTTCGAGGAGTCGTCGTCGGACGACGCGTTCAGCGCGGTGCGCTCGGCGTCACGCGCGGCGCGGGCGGCCTCCTCGGCCTCGCGCTTCTCCTTGGCCTCGGCGGCCTTCCGCTCGGCCTCGGCCTTGCGGTCGGCCTCGTCCCGGGCCGTCTTCGCGGCCTCCTCGGCGGCGCGGTCGGCCTCGTCCTGCTGCGCGCTGACCTGGTGGTCGAAGGCGACCTGCTGGGTGGCCGCGGCGCTCTGCGCGATGGAGCTGGCGAGCATCGCGCCCAGCGCCGGCATCTCCATGCTCGTCTCGGTGGGCTTCTCGGCGGCGGTGGCGGGGGAGGCCGCGCCGGTCACCGCGAGCGTGCTGAGAACGCCGCCGGCGACACCCGCGCGCATGACCCAGGACGGGGTCGGGCGGCGGTGCTTCCGGCGGCTGGTTATGTGCGCGTTCGAGGACATGCCCCAACGGCTATCAGGCGCCGCAGGTTGAGATCAATAAACGTGGTGTCCGTCACGATTGGCGTGTACTCGCCTCAAAACGGGCCCTCAGGGCGCCGCCGGGCGACCGGAGCTGACGTCCCATAAGTCGTGATCATGCGTCTCATCACGGGTTTTGCGTCCTGGGCGGAAGTCTCCGGGCGCCTATCACTTTTCGGCTGCCCGGGTCGAGACCTCGCCGCCCGGCGCCCTCCGGGCCCGCGGGTCCCGTGGGATACCTCACGCCGGGCCGCGCCCGTACCCCGCTCGGGAAGGGCTCGTGAAGGAAAGCGCGGAGCGGGGATCAAGGCCGCTGCCGGCGGATCCCTCCTCAGTGGGCTGTCGGCCGCTAGCAGTTGACGGCAACGCGCGCCAATTTGCGTGCACGGGCCATGTCTTGATAGTGCCGCACCCCCGCAAGGCGCCCTCGACCAGCGGTCACGTCCTCACATATCACCTCTGGTGATCACCCGGGCGCTTCGAGTAAGAAGATCGCCCCTGTTTGGCGCGGTGATCGCGCGTCAGGTGGTGGAGATCACAAACGCGGTCGCGTACCCCGTGTCGCAGATCACAGGCCGACGGGCATAGGATGCGCTCGACCCGGGCTTGTGAACTGCCTCACATGTCGGTGATCTTCCCCGGCGAGCGGCAGACGTCGTTGCTCAAGCAGTCCACCGGAAGGAAGGAGCGAGGACGGTGAACGCCTACGCGCCCATCCTCGTACTGGGGGCCCTCGGGGCGGCCTTCGCGGTCTTCTCCGTGGTCATGGCCGCACGCATCGGGCCCAAGAAGTACAACCGCGCCAAGCTCGAAGCCTACGAGTGCGGCATCGAGCCGACCCCGCACCCCGCGGGCGGCGGGCGCTTCCCGATCAAGTACTACCTGACGGCGATGCTCTTCATCGTCTTCGACATCGAGATCGTCTTCCTCTACCCCTGGGCCGTCACCTTCGACGCCCTGGGCCTGTTCGGGCTCGTGGAGATGCTCCTCTTCGTGCTCACCGTCTTCGTCGCCTACGCCTATGTCTGGCGCCGCGGCGGCCTCGAATGGGACTGACCGGTACCAAGCGGAAAACCAAGGGACTGATAGGGGCCAGTCAATGGGACTCGAAGAGAAGCTGCCCAGCGGCTTCCTGCTGACCACGGTCGAACAGGCCGCCGGGTGGGCCCGCAAGTCGTCCGTCTTCCCGGCCACCTTCGGACTGGCCTGCTGCGCCATCGAGATGATGACCACCGGAGCCGGCCGCTACGACCTCGCCCGCTTCGGCATGGAGGTCTTCCGGGGCTCGCCCCGGCAGGCCGACCTGATGATCGTGGCCGGGCGGGTCAGCCAGAAGATGGCACCCGTCCTGCGGCAGGTCTACGACCAGATGCCCAACCCCAAGTGGGTGATCTCCATGGGCGTCTGCGCCTCCAGCGGCGGCATGTTCAACAACTACGCCATCGTGCAGGGCGTCGACCACATCGTGCCCGTCGACATCTATCTGCCCGGCTGCCCGCCCCGCCCCGAGATGCTCCTCGACGCGATCCTCAAGCTGCACCGGAAGATCCGCGGCGAGAAGCTCGGCGCCCACCGCGCGGCCGCCGAGGCCGAGGCGGAGCGGAAGGCCCTCGACGCCCTGCCGCTGATCGAGATGAAGGGGCTGCTGCGGTGAGCGAGCAGGAACGACCCCCCGAGCAGGTGCCCGCGCAGCGGGAGGAGGCCGGCGAGGTCATCGACGTCCGGCACGGCATGTTCGGCGCCCGCAACGGCGGGGACACCTCCGGCTACGGCGGCCTGGTACGGACCGTACGGATGCCGGGCGAGGCGACCCGGCCGTACGGGGGCCCACGCGGCGAGGCCGGACACGGAAGCTTCGACGAGGTGGCCGACGAACTCGAAGGCGCCCTGGAGGAACAGGGCCTGCTGCCGGAGAACGCGATCGAGAAGACCGTCGTCGACCGCGGCGAACTCACCTTCCACATCGCCCGCGAGCACCTGCCGCGCGTCGCCCGCACCCTGCGCGACGACCCCGCGCTGCGCTTCGAACTGTGCACCGGCGTCAGCGGAGTGCACTACCCCGGGGACAAGGGCCGCGAGCTGCACGCGGTCTACCACCTGCGCTCGATCACCCACAACCGGCTGATCCGGCTGGAGGTCAGCGCCCCCGACAGCGATCCGCACGTGCCCTCGATCGTCGACGTCTACCCCACCAACGACTGGCACGAGCGCGAGACCTACGACTTCTTCGGCCTCGTCTTCGACGGCCACCCCGCGCTCACCCGGATCATGATGCCGGACGACTGGCAGGGCTTCCCCCAGCGCAAGGACTACCCCCTGGGCGGGATCCCCGTCGAGTACAAGGGCGCCCAGATCCCGGCCCCGGACCAGCGGAGGTCGTACACCTGATGTCCACAGCGGCACACACGCCGGGTCCGCGCGAGACCACCGAGGGCACCGTCTACACCGTCACCGGCGGCGACTGGGACGAGGTCGTCGAAGCGGCGAAGAAGGCCGACGACGAGCGCATCGTCGTCAACATGGGCCCACAGCACCCCTCCACGCACGGCGTGCTCCGGCTCATCCTGGAGATTGACGGCGAAACCGTCACCGAAGCCCGCTGCGGCATCGGCTACCTCCACACCGGCATCGAGAAGAACCTGGAGTACCGCACCTGGACCCAGGGCCCCACGTTCGTCACGCGCATGGACTATCTGACGCCGTTCTTCAACGAGACGGCGTACTGCCTGGCCGTGGAGAAACTCCTCGGCATCGAGGAGCAGATCCCCGAGCGGGCCACCGTCATCCGCGTCCTGCTGATGGAGCTGAACCGCATCGCCTCGCACCTGGTGGCCATCGCCACCGGAGGCATGGAGCTCGGCGCCACCACCATCATGATCTACGGCTTCCGGGACCGCGAACACATCCTGGACATCTACGAGTTGATCACCGGGCTGCGCATGAACCACGCCTATGTGCGCCCCGGCGGACTCGCCCAGGACCTGCCGCCCGGCGCGGTCGACCAGATCCGCGAGTTCGTCAAGAAGATGCGCCGCAATCTGCCCGAGTACGACAAGCTCGCCACCGGCAACCCCATCTTCAAGGGCCGTCTGCAGAACATCGGTTACCTCGACCTCGCCGGCTGCATGGCCCTCGGCGCGACCGGGCCGATCCTGCGCGCGACGGGCCTGCCGCACGACCTGCGCAGGACGCAGCCCTACTGCGGTTACGACACCTACGACTTCGAGGTGCCGACCGCCGACACCTGCGACGCCTACGGGCGCTTCCTGATCCGCCTGGAGGAGATGCGCCAGTCCCTGCGGATCGTCGAGCAGTGCCTGGACCGGCTCAGGCCCGGACCCGTCATGGTGGCCGACAAGAAGATCGCCTGGCCCGCGCAGCTGGCCCTCGGCCCGGACGGCCTCGGCAACTCCCTCGACCACATCAAGAAGATCATGGGCACCTCGATGGAGGCCCTCATCCACCACTTCAAGCTGGTGACGGAGGGCTTCCGGGTGCCGCCGGGACAGACGTACGCGGCCGTGGAATCCCCCAAGGGGGAACTCGGCGTGCACGCCGTCAGCGACGGCGGCACCCGCCCGTACCGGGTCCACTTCCGCGACCCGTCCTTCACCAACCTGCAGGCGGTGGCGGCGATGTGCGAAGGCGGCCAGGTCGCCGACGTCATCGTCGCGGTCGCCTCGATCGACCCTGTGATGGGGGGAGTCGACCGATGACGGAGATCGGTCTTGGGATGCCGCAGGTGCCGCCGCCGGACTATCCCGCCGAGGTGCGGGCCCGGCTGGAGCCGGACGCCAAGGAGATCATCGCCCGCTACCCCGACAGCCGCAGCGCGCTGCTGCCGCTGCTGCACCTCGTGCAGTCCGAGGAGGGGTACGTCACCGGCAGCGGCATGCGCTACTGCGCCGAACTGCTGGGGCTCACCATGGCCGAAGTGACGGCCGTGGCGAGCTTCTACACCATGTACCGGCGCGAGCCCGGCGGCGACTACCAGGTCGGGGTGTGCACCAACACCCTGTGCGCCGTCATGGGCGGCGACGCCATCCTCAAGACGCTCCAGGACCACCTGGACATCCACGCCAACGGCGGCACCAGCGCCGACGGGAAGATCACCCTGGAGCACGTCGAGTGCAACGCGGCCTGCGACTTCGCACCCGTCGTGATGGTCAACTGGGAGTTCTTCGACAACCAGACGCCCCACAGCGCCGTCGCGCTCGTCGACGGACTGCGCGCCGGACACCCGGTGAACCCCACCCGCGGGGCGCGCCTGTGCGGCTTCCGGGAGACGGCCCGCATCCTGGCCGGCTTCCCCGACCCGCGGCCGGGCGCGGTCGAGGAGAGCGGCAGCGCCGGACCCGCCTCCCTGACGGGCCTTCGGCTCGCCCGCGGCGAGCGGCCGTCCCCGCGCGTGGGCCCGCCCCGCACCGCTCCGCCGGCCGACGCGTCCCCGCGCGAGCGGCCGGGCTCCGACAGCCCCGAGGAGGGGGAGGGATGACCATGGCACCCGCCATCGGAGAGACCAGCCCCGAGAAACTGCTCGCCCCCGTGCTCAGCGCGCACTGGGACGAACCGCGCTCGTGGACCCTGGAGAACTACCTGCGCCACGACGGCTGGGCGGCCGCCCGCAGGGCGCTCGCCATGCCCCCCGACGACGTCATCGCCCTGGTGAAGGACTCCGGGCTGCGCGGCCGCGGCGGCGCCGGCTTCCCCACCGGGATGAAATGGCAGTTCATTCCGCAGGGCGACGGCAAGCCGCACTATCTCGTCGTCAACGCCGACGAGTCCGAGCCCGGCGCCTGCAAGGACATGCCCCTGCTCTTCGCCTCCCCCCACACCCTCATCGAGGGCATCGTCATCGCGTGCCACGCCATCCGCTCCGACCGCGCCTTCATTTATCTGCGCGGTGAAGTCGTCCCCGTGCTGCGGCGGTTGCACGAGGCCGTGCGCGAGGCGTACGAGGCCGGATACCTCGGCCGGGACATCCTGGGCACCGGTCTCGACGTGGAACTCACCGTGCACGCGGGGGCGGGCGCCTACATCTGCGGCGAGGAGACCGCCCTGCTGGACTCCCTCGAAGGCCGGCGCGGACAGCCACGGCTGCGACCCCCCTTCCCCGCCGTCGCGGGCCTGTACGCGTGCCCCACTGTGGTGAACAACGTCGAGTCCATCGCCTCGGTTCCCGCGATCGTCCTGCGGGGCAAGGAGTGGTTCCGCTCCATGGGCACCGACAAGAGCCCCGGATTCACGCTGTACTCGCTCTCCGGGCACGTCGTGTCCCCCGGCCAGTACGAGGGCCCCATGGGCATCACCCTGCGGCAGCTGCTCGACATGAGCGGCGGGATGCGGCCCGGCCACCGGCTGAAGTTCTGGACCCCGGGCGGCTCCTCCTCCCCGATGTTCACCCCCGAACACCTCGACGTCCCCCTGGACTTCGACAGCGTCGGCGCGGCCGGCTCACTGCTGGGCACCAAGTCGCTGCAGTGCTTCGACGAGACGACCTGCGTGGTGCGGGCCGTCACCCGCTGGGTGGAGTTCTACGCCCACGAGTCCTGCGGCAAGTGCACGCCCTGCCGCGAAGGCACCTACTGGCTCGTGCAGTTGCTGCGCGACCTGGAGGCGGGCCGGGGCCGCAAGGACGACCTCGACAAGCTCGCCGACATCGCCTCGAACATCGACGGCAAGTCCTTCTGCGCGCTCGGTGACGGCGCCGCCGCGCCCGTCGTCTCCTCGCTGCGGCACTTCCGCGCCGAGTACGAGGAGCACATCACGGGCAAGGGCTGCCCCTTCGACCCCGCGAAGTCCGTGCTGTGGGCCGACGACGGACACCGGACGGGGGTGGGCGCATGACGCCGGCGCCCCGGCCGGCCGTGTGCGCCCCGGCCGACCCCGCGGGCAGCGCGCCGCGTTCCGACCAGTGGCACCCGGAGGTGCAGCCATGACCGTCACCACGTCCGCGTCCACCCCGGGCGGACCGCCGGTCCCGCCGGCGGACCTGGTGTCCCTGACCATCGACGGGATCGCGGTCTCGGTCCCCAAGGGCACCCTCGTCATCCGCGCGGCGGAACTCCTCGGCATCGAGATCCCCCGCTTCTGCGACCACCCGCTGCTCGACCCCGCCGGCGCCTGCCGGCAGTGCATCGTCGAGGTCGAGGGCCAGCGCAAGCCCATGGCCTCCTGCACCATCACCTGCACCGACGGCATGGTCGTCAGGACCCAGCTGACCTCGCCGGTGGCCGAGAAGGCCCAGCGCGGCGTGATGGAACTGCTGCTGATCAACCACCCGCTGGACTGCCCCGTCTGCGACAAGGGCGGCGAGTGCCCGCTGCAGAACCAGGCGATGACCGCCGGCCAGGCCGACTCGCGCTTCGAGGGCCGCAAGCGGACCTTCCCCAAGCCCGTGCCGATCTCCCCGCAGGTGCTGCTCGACCGCGAGCGGTGCGTGCTGTGCGCGCGCTGCACCCGCTTCTCGCAGCAGATCGCCGGCGACCCGATGATCGAGATGATCGAGCGGGGTGCCCTGCAGCAGGTCGGTATCGGGGGCGGCGAGCCCTTCGAGTCGTACTTCTCCGGCAACACCATCCAGATCTGCCCGGTCGGCGCGCTGACCTCGGCGGCGTACCGGTTCCGCTCCCGCCCCTTCGACCTCGTCTCCTCGCCGTCGGTGTGCGAGCACTGCGCGGGCGGCTGCGCGACGCGTACGGACCACCGGCGCGGCAAGGTGATGCGCCGGCTCGCGGCCGAGGACCCGGAGGTCAACGAGGAGTGGCTGTGCGACAAGGGCCGCTTCGCGTTCCGCTACGCGCAGTTGCCGGACCGGCTCACCGCCCCGCTCGTCCGCGGCCCCGACGGCGTGCTGGCGCCCGCGAGCTGGCCGGAGGCGCTGGCGGCGGCCGCGAAGGGGCTGGCCGCCGCGCGCGGCCGCGCCGCCGTGCTCACCGGCGGCCGGCTGACCGTCGAGGACGCCTACACCTACGCCAAGTTCGCCCGCGTCGCCCTCGACACCCACGACGTCGACTTCCGCGCCCGCCCGCACAGCGCCGAGGAGGCCGACTTCCTCGCCGCCCGCGTCGCCGGGCGCGGCCGCGACCTCGACGGGACGGGCGTCACCTACACGTCACTGGAGCAGGCGCCCGCCGTCCTGCTCGCCGGGATCGAGGCCGAGGAGGAGGCGCCGGCGGTCTTCCTGCGGCTGCGCAAGGCCCACCGGGGGCGCGGGCAGCGGACGTTCGCGCTCGCCACCCACGCCACGCGCGGCCTGCGCAAGGCGGGCGGCACGCTGCTGCCCGCCGCCCCCGGCACCGAGACCGAGTGGCTGCGGGCCCTGGCCTCCGGCGTCGGCCTGGACCCGGCCGGGCAGAGTGCCGCCGAGGCGCTGCGTGCGCCGGGCGCGGTGATCGTCGCCGGTGAGCGGCTCGCGGCCGTCCCCGGAGCGCTCACCGCCGTCGCCGAGGCCGCCGACGCGACCGGGGCGGCGCTGGTGTGGATGCCGCGCCGGGCGGGGGAGCGCGGTGCGCTGGAGGCGGGCGCCCTGCCCGGGCTGCTGCCCGGCGGCCGCCCGGCCACCGACCCGCGCGCCCGCGAGGAAACCGCGCTCGCCTGGGGCGTTCCCGAACTCCCGCGCAGGCCCGGCCGGGACACCGGCCAGATCGTCGAGGCCGCCGCCACCGGGGAGCTGGGCGCCCTGCTGGTCGGCGGGGTCGAGCCCGCCGACCTGCCCGACCCGGCCCGGGCCCGGGAGGCGCTGGAGGCCGTCGGCTTCCTCGTCAGCCTGGAGCTGCGGCCGGGCGAGGTGACCGAGCGCGCCGACGTGGTGCTGCCGGTCGCGGCCGTCGCGGAGAAGGCGGGGGCGTTCCTCGACTGGGAGGGGCGGCTGCGGCCGTTCGGGACCGCGATCACCCCCGACCAGCTGACGCACCGTCATGTACCGTGCGACGCCCGCGTCCTGCACATGCTCGCCGACGCCATGGCCGAGGCGGCGGGCGACGGGCGCGGCCGGCTGGACCTGCCGGACGTCGAGGCCGTCCGCGCCGAGCTGCGCCGCCTCGGCGCCTGGCAGGGCCCGTACGCCACCGGCCCGGCGGAGAGCGCCCGCCAGATGCCCGCACCCGGGGCCGGCGAGGCCGTCCTCGCCGGCCACCGGCTGCTGCTGGACCGGGGGCTGCTCCAGGAGGGCGACGACGCGCTCGCCGGCACCCGGCACGCGGCCCTCGCCCGGCTCTCCGCGGCCACCGCCGCCGAGGCGGGCGTGCGCGACGGCGACCCGCTCGTCGTCACCGGCCCCACCGGAAGCGTCCGCCTGCCGCTGAAGGTGACCGACATGCCGGACCGCGTCGTATGGCTCCCGCTCAACTCCACCGGCGGCGGCCTCACTTCGGACACCGGCGCCCGCCCGGGCGAACCGGTCCGCATCACGGCACCGGCCGACACACCCGCCGGCACGCAGACCCCGGAGGCGGGCCGGTGACCGCTGCGCGTCGTTTCCCCTCGGGGCTGCCAGGCGTTGCGGCCCGGTGCCGCCGAGTTCCGTTTCCGTCAGGGGCCGGTTGCCGGTCGTGCCACGGAGGCGGGCCGGTGACCGCCGTGCCTCGCCCCCGCCCGGGGCTGCCCGGCCTGGGGGCCCGGTGTCTCCGTGTTCCGTTCGTGCGGTCCTGCGTCGGGGACGGGTCAGTGGCCACCGCGCACCGTCTCCGCCCGGGCTTGCCCGGCCTGGCATCCCTGCGTCGCCGTGTTCCGTTCGCGCGGCCGTGCCCCAGGGGCGGGCCGGTGGTCGTCACGCGCCGATTCCGCCTGGAGACGACCGGTCCGGCGGCCCGGTGTCGCCATGTTCCGCTCGCGCGGCCCTGCCTTGCAGGCGGGTCAGTGGCTGCCGCGCACCGTCTCCGCCCGGGCTTGCCCGGCCTGGCATCGCGGCGTCGCCGCGTTCCGTTCGTGAGGCCGGGTCCCGGGGGCGGGCCGGTGGTCGCAGCGCACCGTCTTCGCCCGGGCTTGCCCGGCCCGGCGTCCCGGCGTCGCCGTGTTCCGTTCGTGCGGCCCGGGGGCGGGCCGGTGGCCGTCGTGCTGCGGATCCGTCCTGAACTCTCCGGCCGCCCGACTTCGTTCGCCCGTCCGCGCGTATGCGCATGCGCGCGTCCCGCCCCGGAGGTCCGCCCGTGAGCGTCATGCCGCACCTCGCCCCGGCGACACCGCTGGCTGCCGAGGACCTCTCCTTCTTCGGCCGCGACCCGTGGTGGCTGATCCTTCTCAAGGCCGTCTTCTGCTTCGCGTTCGTCATGGTGACGGTGCTGTTCTCGATCGTGTGGGAGCGCAAGGTCGTCGCCTGGATGCAGCTGCGCATCGGCCCCAACCGGCACGGCCCGTGGGGGCTGTTGCAGTCGCTCGCCGACGGCATCAAGCTCATGCTCAAGGAAGACGTGATCGTCAAGCGCGCGGACAAGGCGGTCTATCTCCTCGCGCCGCTCGTCTCGGCGATCCCCGCGTTCATGGCCGTCGCCGTGATCCCCTTCGGCCCGGCCGGCAACGAGATCTCGATCGCCGGCCACCGCACCGCGATGCAGCTCACCGACCTGCCGATCGCCGTGCTGTACGTGCTGGCGACGGCCTCCGTCGGGATCTACGGGATCGTGCTCGCCGGCTGGTCCTCGGGCTCGACCTACCCGCTGCTGGGGGGCCTGCGCTCGTGCGCGCAGATGATCTCCTACGAGATCGCGATGGGCGTCGCCTTCGCCTCGGTCTTCCTCTACTCGGGCTCGATGTCGACGTCGACGATCGTCGACGCCCAGCACGACCGCTGGTACGTACTGCTGCTGCCGGTGTCGTTCGTCATCTACATCGTGGCGATGGTCGGGGAGACCAACCGGGCGCCCTTCGACCTGCCGGAGTCCGAGGGCGACCTCGTCGGCGGCTTCAACACCGAGTACTCGTCCATCAAGTTCGCGATGTTCATGCTCGCCGAGTACGTCAACATGGTGACCGTCTCGGCGATCGCGGTGACCCTCTTCCTCGGCGGCTGGCGGGCCCCGTACCCGGTCTCCGCGTTCTGGGAGGGCGCCAACCACGGCTGGTGGCCGCTGCTGTGGTTCGTCGTCAAGTTGCAGGTGCTGCTGTTCTTCTTCATCTGGCTGCGCGGCACGCTGCCCAGGCTGCGCTACGACCAGTTCATGAAGCTGGGGTGGAAGGTCCTCATCCCGGTGTCGATGGTGTGGCTGATGCTCGTCGCGTCCGTGCGCGCGCTGCGCAACGAGAACTACGACGCGCAGCACGTCGTGCTCTACGTCGGCGGCGCCGTCCTCGCGGTCCTGCTGCTGTCCTTCGTCGCCGACGTCTTCCGCGGCCGTCCCGGGGGCGGGGAGCGGCAGGCGCCCCCGCCGAAGGAGTTCGACCCGACGGCGGGCGGCCATCCGGTGCCGCCGCTGCCCGGGCAGAGCCTGCCGCCGGTGCCCCGCCGCCGGCCGCGCCGCGACGGCGAACTCATTGTCAGTGGCGGAGTGAATACTGTCCGTGACGAGTCCGCGCGTGACGGATCCCGCGACGGAAAGGAGGGCTGACGATGCCCGGATCCACGGGCTCCCCGGGGGCCTTCGGGGCCGGCCGGGGGGAGTCCCCGCCCCGGCCGGCCCGGCACAACCCGGTGGCGGGCTTCGGCGTGACCTTCAAGGCCATGTTCAAGAAGCGGCTCACCGAGCAGTATCCGGAGGAGAAGAAGCACACGGCGCCGCGTTTCCACGGCCGCCACCAGCTCAACCGGCATCCCGACGGGCTGGAGAAGTGCGTCGGCTGCGAGCTGTGCGCCTGGGCCTGCCCGGCCGACGCCATCTATGTGGAGGGCGCGGACAACACCGACGAGGAGCGCTACTCCCCGGGCGAGCGCTACGGCCGCGTCTACCAGATCAACTATCTGCGCTGCATCCTGTGCGGGCTGTGCGTCGAGGCGTGCCCGACCCGCGCGCTGACCATGACCAATGAGTACGAACTGGCCGACGACAGCCGCGAGTCGCTGATCTTCACCAAGGAGCAGCTGCTCGCGGGCCTGGAGGAGGGCATGGTCGACACCCCGCACGCGATCCACCCGGGGATGACCGAGCAGGACTACTACCGCGGGCGGGTCACCGGGGCCGCGCCCGGCACGGTGCGGCAGACCGCGGTCTCCCAGGGTGAGCGGCCCCCCGAGGCGGCGGGGCGGGCGGCCGACTCCGGTGAGGGGGTGGGCGCGTGAGCGCGACGACCACTTCCACGGGCGAGGCCGTCCAGTTCTGGATCCTGGCCGTCGTCGCCGTCCTCGGCGCGCTCGGCACGGTGCTGATGAAGAAGGCCGTGCACAGCGCCCTGTCCCTGGCCGGCACGATGATCGTGCTCGCGGTCTTCTACCTCGCCAACGGGGCGTACTTCCTGGGCGTGGTGCAGATCGTCGTCTACACCGGCGCGATCATGATGCTGTTCCTGTTCGTCGTCATGCTCGTCGGTGTCACCGCCGCCGACTCGCTGCGGGAGACCATCAGGGGCCAGCGGCTGCTCGCCGGGCTGTGCTTCCTCGGCTTCGGCATCCTGCTGTTCGCCGGAATCGCGAACGCCGCCCTGAAGGACTTCAAGGGCCTCGCCCAGGCCAACTCCGGTGGAAATGTGGAGGGGTTGGCGGCGCTGGTCTTCACCAAGTACGTCTACGCCTTCGAGCTGACCGGCGCGCTGCTGATCACGGCGGCGGTCAGCGCGATGGTGCTCACCCACCGCGAGCGCACCGAGCGCGCGGCGACCCAGCGCGAGCGCTCCGAGGCCCGCGTCCGCGACGGCAAGCACGTCACCCCGCTGCCGGCCCCGGGTGTCTACGCCCGGCACAACGCGGTGGACATCCCCGCGCTGCTGCCCGACGGCACGCCCTCCGAGCTGACCGTCAGCCCCACGCTCCGCTCGCGCGGACAGGTCCGTGACGTCTCCGAGGAGGCGTTCGACGATCTCGCGGCGCTGGAGCGGCGCTCGCGCAGACGCCTGGGGCAGGCGGAGAAGTACGCGGGCAGGGCTGCCTCCGACAGTGCCGGGGCAGCCGGCGACGAGAGGGGAGCGGCCGAGTGAATCCCGTCAACTATCTCTATCTGGCGGCCCTGTTGTTCACCATCGGCGCCGCCGGCGTGCTCATCAGGCGGAACGCGATCGTCGTCTTCATGTGCGTCGAGCTGATGCTGAACGCCTGCAATCTGGCCTTCGTCACCTTCGCCCGGCTGCACGGCAACCTCGACGGCCAGATCATCGCGTTCTTCACGATGGTCGTCGCCGCGGCCGAGGTCGTCGTGGGGCTGGCGATCATCGTGACGATCTTCCGCTCCCGCCACTCGGCCTCGGTCGACGACGCGAACCTGCTGAAGCTGTGAGGGGACGCTGACGTGGACAGACTCATCGGATTGCTCATCGCGGCACCGCTGCTGGGCTCGGCGGTGCTGCTGAGCGGCCCCCTGTTCCGGGCGCGCGCCCCCGAGGGCGCCGTGCCCGAGGACGCCGTGCCCGGGGACGGGCGGGCTGCGCCGGCGGGCCCGCTCGCGCGCGGCGGGCCGTGGATCGGGACGCTGCTCGCGGCCGCCTCCTTCGCGATCGCGGTCGTGCTCTTCGCCGACATGCTCTCCCGCGCGGGCGACCGGCGGACCCTGCACGCGCACCTGTTCAGCTGGGTGCCGGTCGGCGGCTTCCGCGCGGACGTGGCCTTCCAGCTCGACCAGCTGTCGATGACGTTCGTGCTGCTGATCACCGGGGTGGGCACGCTCATCCACCTGTACTCGGTGGGCTACATGGAGCACGACGAGCGGCGCGTGCGCTTCTTCGGCTACCTGAACCTCTTCCTCGCCGCGATGCTGCTGCTCGTCCTCGCCGACAACTACCTTCTGCTGTACGTCGGCTGGGAGGGCGTGGGCCTGGCCTCGTACCTGCTCATCGGCTTCTGGCAGCACAAGCCGAGCGCGGCCACGGCGGCGAAGAAGGCGTTCCTCGTCAACCGCGTCGGGGACATGGGCCTGTCGATCGCCGTCATGCTGATGTTCACCACGTTCGGCACCTTCGCCTTCGCACCGGTCCTCGGGCACGCCACACAGGCGAGCGAGGGACGGCTGACGACGCTGGGGCTGCTGTTGCTGCTCGCCGCGTGCGGCAAGTCCGCGCAGGTGCCGCTGCAGTCCTGGCTCGGTGACGCGATGGAGGGCCCGACCCCGGTCTCGGCCCTGATCCACGCGGCGACGATGGTGACCGCGGGCGTGTATCTCATCACCCGCTCCGGGGCGGTCTTCGACGCGGCGCCGGACGCGCAGACCGCCGTCGTCACCGTCGGCGCGGTCACGCTGCTGTTCGGTGCGATCGTCGGGTGCGCCAAGGACGACATCAAGAAGGCCCTCGCGGGCTCGACGATGTCGCAGATCGGCTACATGATCCTGGCCGCCGGCCTCGGCCCGCTCGGCTACGTCTTCGCGATCATGCACCTGGTGACGCACGGCTTCTTCAAGGCCGGGCTGTTCCTCGGGGCCGGTTCCGTCATGCACGGCATGAACGACGAGGTGGACATGCGCCGTTACGGCGGTCTGCGCTCGTCCATGCCCATCACCTTCGTCACCTTCGGGCTCGGCTATCTCGCCATCATCGGCTTCCCGGGGCTGTCCGGCTTCTTCTCCAAGGACAAGATCATCGAGGCGGCGTTCGGACGGGGCGGCACCGAGGGCTGGATCCTGGGCGGCGCGGCGCTGCTGGGCGCGGCCATCACCGCGTACTACATGACGCGCGTGATGGTCCTGACCTTCTTCGGCGAGAAGCGCTGGCAGCCCGACGCCGCGGGCAATCTGCCCCAGCCGCACGAGGCGCCGCGCACCATGACGATCCCCATGATCGTGCTGGCGATCGGTTCGGTCTTCGCGGGCGGGCTGTTCAGCATCGACGACGCCTTCGTGAAGTGGCTGGAGCCGGTCACCGGGCACGAGGAGGGGCACTCCCCGGTCGGCACGCTGACGATCACGGTGGCGACCCTCGTGGTGCTCGTCGTCGGCGCCGCGCTCGCCTGGTCGCAGTACGGGCGCGGGCCCGTGCCCGTCACGGCGCCGGCCGGCTCGCTGCCCGTGCGGGTCGCCCGCCGCGATCTGCTCCAGGACGACGTCAACCACGTGGTGTTCGTCCGGGGCGGCGGGCGGCTGACCCGCGCGCTGGCCACGGTCGACCGCTCGGTGATCGACGGCATCGTGGTCGGTACGGCCGCCGCCTTCGGCGGGCTCTCGGCCCGGATGCGCACCCTGCAGAACGGCTACGCCCGTTCCTACGCGGTCTCGATGTTCGGCGGTGCGGCGGTCCTCATCGCCGCGACCCTGCTGATGAGGGCGGTCTGACATGGCGTTCCCCCTGCTCACCGTCACCGCCGCCGTGCCGGCGCTCGGCGCCCTCGTCACGGCCGCCGTGCCGGCCGCGCGCCGCGAGGCCGCCAAGCGCCTCGCCCTGGGCGTCTCGCTCGTCACGCTCGCCCTGGCGGTCGTGCAGCTCGTCCGCTTCGACACCGGCAGCACGGCGGCCTTCCAGCTCACCGAATCCCACGCCTGGATCGCCGACTTCGGGGTCCGCTACGAGCTGGGCGTGGACGGCATCGCGGTCGTGCTGATCGCCCTGACCGCGCTGCTGGTGCCCTTCGTCATGCTCTCCGGCTGGCACGACGCGGACGCGCTGGAGACGCCCGCGGAGGGCGGGGCCGCGAACCGCCGCTGGCGGCCCACCCAGGGCTTCTTCGCGCTCGTCCTGATGGTCGAGGCCATGGTGGTCGTCGCCTTCGAGGCCACCGACGTGTTCCTCTTCTACATCTTCTTCGAAGCCATGCTCATTCCGCTGTACTTCCTCATCGGCGGCTTCGGGGACCGCGCGGGCGAGGGCGACGCGGGGGCCCCGGCCCGCCGCTCCGCCGCGGCGGTGAAGTTCCTGCTGTACAACCTGGCCGGCGGGCTGATCATGCTGGCGGCGGTCATCGGGCTGTACGCGGTCACCGCGCACCAGCTCGGCGCCGGCACGTTCTCCCTCCAGGAGATCGTCCAGGCGCGGGCGTCGGGCCGGCTCGGCTTCGCGACCGTCACCGAACGGGCCCTGTTCCTGGGCTTCTTCTTCGCCTTCGCGGTCAAGGCGCCGCTGTGGCCGCTGCACACGTGGCTGCCCGGCGCGATGGGCGAGGCGACGGCGCCCGTGGCCGTGCTCATCACGGCCGTGGTCGACAAGGTCGGCACGTTCGCGATGCTGCGGTTCTGCCTCCAGCTCTTCCCGGAGGCCTCGAAGTGGGCGACGCCGGTGATCGTGGCGCTGTCGCTGGTGAGCATCGTCTACGGGGCGCTGCTCGCGGTGGCCCAGAAGGAGATCAAGCGGCTGATCGCCTACGCGTCGATCTCGCACTTCGGCTTCATCGTCCTGGGCATCTTCGCGATGACGAGCCAGGGCCAGGGCGGCGCGACGCTCTACATGCTCAACCACGGCCTGTCCACGGCCGCGTTGCTGCTCGTCGCCGGCTTCCTGATCTCGCGGCGGGGCTCGCGGCTCGTCGCGGACTACGGCGGGGTGCAGAAGGTCGCCCCGGTGCTCGCGGGCACCTTCCTCGTCGGCGGGCTGGCCACGCTGTCGCTGCCGGGCCTGGCGCCGTTCGTCTCCGAATTCCTCGTCCTGGTCGGCACGTTCAGCCGCTATCCGGCGGCCGGTGTCATCGCGACGCTCGGCATCGTGCTGGCCGCGCTGTACGTCCTGGTGCTCTACCAGCGCACCATGACCGGCCCGGTGCGGGAGGGGGTGCGCGGCATGCCGGACCTGCGGCCGCGCGAACTGGCCGTCGTCACCCCGCTGATCGCGCTGCTGCTGTTCCTCGGTGTCTACCCCAAGCCGGTCACGGACCTGGTGAACCCGGCGGTGGCGCACACGATGTCGCAGGTCGGCAGGGTCGACCCCAAGCCCAGGGTGCCGGTGCCGGACGTCCCGGCGCAGCAGGCCCCGGTGAACGATGTGGAGGCCGCGAAGTGAGCCAGCCAGCCTTCGTCCACAGCCTGTGGACGATGTCGGCCGGGGCGGTCCCGGCCGCCGGAGCGAAGAGGATCCCGGCACCGCACATCGAGTACGCGCAGCTGTCCCCGACGCTGATCGTGCTCGGCGCGGCCGTCCTGGGCATTCTGGCGGAGGCGTTCCTGCCGCGCCGCACCCGGCATCCCGCGCAGCTGCTGCTGAGCGTCGTCGGGCTCGCCGCCGCCTTCGCCGCGGTGATCGCCCTGGCCGCCGGCGGCTACGCCACGGACAAGGCGCACACCGCCGCGATGGGCGCGGTCGCCGTCGACGGCCCGGCGCTCTTCCTCCAGGGCACGATCCTGCTGGTGTCCCTGGTCGCGGTGGTCACCTTCGCGGAGCGGCGGCTGGACCCGGCGGCGCACGGCCGGCCCGTGGACTCCTTCGCCGCGCAGGGCGCCGCCGTGCCGGGCGGAGCGGCCGAACAGGCGGCCGTGAAGGCCGGGTTCACCACCACCGAGGTCTTCCCGGTGCTGCTGTTCGCGGTCGGCGGCATGCTGGTCTTCCCGGCCGCGAACGATCTGCTGACGCTGTTCGTCGCCCTGGAGGTCTTCTCCCTGCCGCTGTACGTGCTGTGCGCGCTGGCCCGCCGGCAGCGGCTGCTGTCGCAGGAGTCGGCGGTGAAGTACTTCCTGCTGGGCGCGTTCTCCTCGGCGTTCCTGCTGTTCGGCATCGCCCTGCTGTACGGCTACGCGGGCACGGTCACCTACGCGGGCATCGCGGATGTCGTCGGCGGGACGGCGCCGGCGGTCGACCCGGCGCTCGTCGGCACGACCGGCAACGACGCGCTGCTGCTGGTCGGCGGCGCGATGGTGCTGATGGGCCTGCTGTTCAAGGTCGGCGCGGTGCCGTTCCACATGTGGACGCCGGACGTCTACCAGGGGGCCCCCACGCCCGTCACGGGCTTCATGGCGGCGGCCACCAAGGTCGCCGCGTTCGGCGCGCTGCTGCGGCTGCTGTACGTGGTGCTGCCGGGGATGCGCTGGGACTGGCGGCCGGTGATGTGGGGGGTCGCGATCGTCACGATGCTGGTGGGCGCGATCGTGGCCGTCACACAGACCGATGTGAAGCGGCTGCTGGCCTACTCCTCCATCGCGCACGCCGGGTTCATCCTCGCCGGTGTCGTCGCGACGAGCCCGGAGGGGATCTCTGCGGTGCTGTTCTACCTCGCCGCCTACTCCTTCGTCACGCTCGGGGCGTTCGCGGTCGTGACGCTGGTGCGGGACGCGGGCGGCGAGGCGACGCAGCTGTCCAAGTGGGCCGGTCTGGGCCGCCGTTCGCCGCTGGTGGCGGCGGTCTTCGCGGTGTTCCTGCTGGCCTTCGCGGGCATTCCGCTCACCAGTGGCTTCGCGGGGAAGTTCGCGGTGTTCAAGGCGGCCGCGCAGGGCGGGGCCGTGCCGCTGGTGATCGTGGGTGTGGTGGCCTCGGCGATCGCCGCGTTCTTCTACATCCGGGTGATCGTGCTGATGTTCTTCAACGAGCCGCGTCCGGAAGGGCCGTCGGTGGCGGTGCCCAGCGCGCTGACGTCGACGGCCATCGCCCTGGGGGTCGTGGTCACGCTCGTCCTCGGTATCGCCCCGCAGTACTTCCTGCATCTGGCGGGCCAGGCCGCGGTGTTCGCGCGCTGAGCGGCGCCCGGCGGGTCCGTACGGCCGTTGCCCGGCGCCCCTTCACCGAAGGGGCGCCGGGCAACAGCGTGTTACGGGGCTCAGTCGCGCGCGGGCAGGACGCGGCCGGTGACCTCGCCCAGGCCGATCCGGGCGCCGTCGGGGCCCGGCGCCCACGCGGTGAGGGTGACCTCGTCGCCGTCCGCCAGATAGGGGCCCTTGCCCGCCGTGAGCTCCAGCAGGCAGCCCAGCTGGTCGGGTTCGGGGCCGCTGACGGTGCCGGAGGCGAACAGGTCGCCCGTGCGCAGCGTCGCCCCGTTGACGGTCATGTGGGCCAGCTGCTGCGCGGCCGTCCAGTACATGGAGGCGAACGGCGGCCGGGAGACCGTCCCGCCGTTGACGCTCACCTCGATGCGCAGGTCGATGCCGCCCGGCTCGGCGGCGCCGGAGTCGTCGAGGTAGGGCAGCAGCGGGTACGTGCGCTCCGGCGGGGCCGTACGGGCGGCGTCGAACGCCTCCAGGGGGGTGATCCACGCGGAGACGGAGGTCGCGAAGGACTTGCCGAGGAACGGGCCGAGCGGCACGTACTCCCACGCCTGGATGTCGCGCGCGGACCAGTCGTTGACCAGGCACACGCCGAAGACGTGCTCGCGGAAGTCCCCTTGCGTCACGGGGCGGTCGGAGGGGGTGCCGACGACGAAGCCGACCTCGGCCTCGATGTCCAGGCGCCGCGAGGGCCCGAAGGAGGGGGCGGCGTCGCCGGGGGCCTTGAGCTGTCCCTTCGGCCGCACGACGTCCGTACCGGAGACGACGACGGTACCGGCGCGGCCGTGGTAACCGATCGGCAGGTGCTTCCAGTTGGGGGTGAGCGGCTCGCTGTCCGGACGGAAGATGCGGCCGACGTTGGTCGCGTGGTGCTCGCTGGCGTAGAAGTCGACGTAGTCGGCGACCTCGAACGGCAGGTGCAGCGTGACGGCCTCCAGGGGATGGCAGTGGGCCTCGCTCCCCGGCGCCGCGGCCCAGGCGCGCACCTCGGCCCGTACGGCCTGCCACACCGAACGGCCCGCCGCCATCAGCGGGTTGAGGACCGGCTGCGCCAGCAGGGCGGCGTGCGGCGAGCCGTGGGCCGCGGCGGCGGCCGCGGCGTCCAGGACCCGCCCGCCCAGGCGCACGCCGATCCGGCGGTTCGCGGGGTCCTCGGGCGCTCCGGGGGGTGTGAAGACGCCGTAGGGGAGGGTGTGCGCGCCGAAGGGATCGCCTTCGGACAGGTGCCGGGGGTTGTGCTCGGGCATGTGACGCTGCCTCGCTCTCTCCTGGGCGCTCCTGTGCAGCCCGGTGCCTCGGTGGCCGCAGCCCACATTAGTTGTCGGACGCACGAAGGCAAGGGCGGTGCGTCGGTGCCGGGATGGCCCCGGTGCGTGACCGCGCTCCGCTTCCGGTTGCAGCGGGCGGGACCGTTTCCGTAGGGATGTCCGGAACGGGCTCGAACAACATCCCGGGAATCGCTCGAAACGCACTAGAAAGGCGTGCGAAACTTCCTTCAATCCCTGCCCTGTGGCAGGCCAAGGAGTAGGCAATGTCCGGTAACTCCTTGCTGGAAGCGGCAATTCCGAAGTAGCGTCCTTAATCGGGTCACGCACAGTGGGGGGGCCGCTGCGGCTGAGTGGCCGAGGGGGATGCTGGTGGCGATCAAGGGTGCGACCGTCGCGGCGGACCGTTCCGTTCCCGGACTCATTGTCAAGATCGGCGACTATCCCCTGCACCACGGCGGGGTCGGCGCCATCCGCAGCCTGGGCAGACTCGGTGTCCCGATGTACGCGGTGACCGAGGACCGCTGGACCCCGGCCGCCGCCTCCCGCTATCTGCGCCGCGCCTTCGTCTGGCCGACGACCGGCACGGAGCGGGCGGAGGAGCTCGTCGAGGGGCTGCTGCGGATCGGCCGGCGCATCGGGCGGCCGACGGTGCTGCTGCCCACCGACGAGGAGGCCGCCGTGCTGATCGCCGAGCACGGCGAGCAGCTCGCCGGGACGTTCCTCTTCCCGCCCGTGGAGCGGGAGTTGCCGCGCAGACTCGCGAGCAAGCAGGGCCTGCACGAGCTGTGCGCGGAGCACGGGGTGCCCTCGCCGGAGGCCGCCTTCCCCGGCTCGTACGCGGAGATCGAGGAGTTCGCGGCGCGGGCCCGTTTCCCCGTCGTCGCCAAGAACCGGGAGGCGTTCGAGCGCCGGCGGCGGCCCGCCGTGCACGGCACGACGCGCATCGCCGGACCGCGCGAACTGCTGCGCCTCGCGCGCGGCTGGGGCGAGGCGCCCGGGGTGATCCTTCAGGAGTATCTGCCGCGCGAGGAGGCCGAGGACTGGATCGTCCACGCCTATTTCGACGCCGAGTCCACGCCGCTGGCGATGTTCACAGGGGTCAAGGTGCGCTCGTGGCCGCCGCACGCGGGCATGACGGCGTGCGCGTACGTCGTGGACAACCCCGAACTCGCCGACATGACGGCCCAGTTCATCAAGCAGATCGGTTTCTGCGGAATCGTCGATCTCGACTGGCGTTTCGACCGCCGTGACGGACGCTGCAAACTGCTGGACTTCAACCCCCGGATGGGCGCGCAGTTCCGGCTGTTCGAGAGCGAGACCGGCATCGACGTCGTGCGCGCCCAGCACCTGGACCTCACCGGCCGCAAGGTCCCCGAGGGCGAGCAACTGGCCGGCCGGCGCTTCGTCGTGGAGAACATCGACCTGCCCGCCCTCGCCGCCTACCGCCGCAGCGGCTACACCACGCCGCACGCGCCACCGCGCGCGAACGGCACGGAGCTGGCGTGGGCCGCGCGCGACGACATCAAGCCGTTCTTCACGATGCTGGCCCGCTTCGTCCGGCCGGGCGCGCGGCACTTGTGGCAGCTGTGGCGCGCCCGGCGCGCGGCGGCGGCCACGGGGGAGGGCGAACAGGCCACCGGGCGCTGAGCGATGGCGTACCGTCCCAGTACGTCCCGTGGGCGCGCGTCATCCGTCGAACCGAGCACCGTCCAGCACATCCAGCACACCGAGCGCGTCGATCACACCGAGCACGTCGATCACGTTGACCACGTCGAGCAGGCGCACAGCGACCGCGTCGTCGAACGACGCCCTGGGAGGGGACCCGTGACACTGCCCGTTGCCATCATCGGGGCCGGACCGTACGGACTGTCGACCGCCGCCCATCTGCGGGCCCGCGCCGTGGCGACCCGCGTCTTCGGCTCGCCCATGGTGAGCTGGCGCGAGCACATGCCCGCCGGGATGCTGCTGAAGTCCACACCCGTCGCCTCGAACATCGACGCCCCGCAGCCGGGGCACACCCTGCTCGACTTCTGCCGTGACGTGGGGGAGCGGCGCTACGAGTCGGACTGGGACACCATCCCCGTCGAGACCTTCTCCCGCTACGGGCTGTGGTTCCAGCGGCGGCTGGTGCCCGAGCTGGAGCAGGTGCGCGTGGTCTCCGTGGACCGCCGGGGCGGCGGCTTCGAGCTGAAGCTGGACTCGGGCGAGCAGTTCGCCGCCCGCGCGGTCGTGGTCGCCACCGGGCTGAGCGGGCTCGCGCGGGTGCCGCGGGCCCTGGCCGCCGCGGTGCCGGACGGGCCCTCGGCGAGCGGCGCGATCTCGCACAGCTCGCAGCACCGCGACCTGTCCCGCTTCGCCGGCCGGGAGGTCCTGGTCGTCGGCGCCGGCCAGTCCGCGCTGGAGAGCGCGGTACTGCTCGCGGAGGCGGGCGCGTCCGTGCGGGTGCTGGCGCGGCGGCGGGGCGCGGTGCGGTTCGGGGCGGCGCCCGACGAGCAGCCGGCCCTCAAGCCGGACAGCCCCTTCGGGCGGGCCTGGTCGCTGTACGCGTTCTCCTCCTACGCCGACGGCTTCCGCCTGCTGCCGCCGCGCACCCGCGGCTACCTGGTGCGCCGGGTGCTCGGCCCGCTGGGCGCCTGGTGGCTGCGCGAACGCTTCGTGGGGCGGGTGCGGGTCACCGAGGGCAAGCACATCGTGGGGGCGAAAGTGGTGGACGGCCGTCCCGTCCTCACCCTCGCCGAGGCCGACGGCGCGGACGCGGGCGAGCTGAGCGCCGACCACGTCATCGCGGCGACGGGCTACCACGTGGACCTCGGCGCCATGGACTTCCTCGGACACGGGCTGCGCACGAGGATCGCGGTGGCCGCCGGCGGGCCGCGCCTCGGCGCCGGCTACCGCGCCTCGGTACCGGGCCTGTTCTTCACGGGCCTGCCGGCGGCGGCGAGCTACGGCCCGGTGATGCGTTTCGTGTGCGGCACCGAGTACGCCTCACCGCGGCTGGCGAAGGCGGTGGCGGCACTGGCGTGAGCGGCCCCGCCGGCGGGGAGGGCGGGCGGCCGGGCGGGCGGCCGCCGCGCGGACGGGCCCGGGTCCGGGAGCGGTTGCGGCCCGGGCCCGGTCGCCGTACGGCCCGTAACCGCCCGCCCGCGGCCGAAAAGAGCCTTGCGGAACCGAGCGGGGGCATCCTGCGGGGGAGCGGCGCCGGGCGCGGCGGACAGCGCGGAAGCGATGGGCGCCCACGGTGATCGACAGCCGACCGGATACGCTGACTTTCGGTAAAGACAGCGACACATCGACAATCCCCGTGATCGCAGGCAGACAGGAGTACCCCTCGTGACCGTCGTCGGGCCTTTCGGGCTGAGCGTGCGGGACCAGGCTCTTGAAGCCGATGTCCAGGCCGGTTTGGCCGCTGTCGAGGAGGGCCTCCTGGAGGCCACCAAGAGCGACGTGCCCTTCATCACCGAGGCGGCCCAGCATCTGGTGCGGGCGGGCGGCAAGCGGTTCCGGCCGCTGCTGGTGATGCTGGCCGCGCAGTTCGGTGACCCGTACGCCCCGGGCGTGGTCCCCTCGGCCGTCGTCGTCGAGCTCACCCATCTGGCCACGCTCTACCACGACGACGTCATGGACGAGGCCGAGGTGCGGCGCGGAGTGGCCAGCGCCAACGCCCGCTGGGGCAACTCGGTCGCGGTCCTCACGGGTGACTTCCTCTTCGCCCGCGCCTCGCGCATCCTGGCCGACCTCGGCCCGGAGGCCGTACGCATCCAGGCGGAGGCGTTCGAGCGGCTGGTGACCGGTCAGATCCTGGAGACCGCGGGCCCGCGCGACGGACGCGACCCCGTCGAGCACTACCTGGACGTCATCGCCGGCAAGACCGGCTCCCTCATCGCCGTCTCCGGACGGTACGGCGCCATGATGTCCGGCGCCGACGAGCGCACCGTCGATGTGCTGACCCGGTACGGGGAGCGGCTGGGCACCGCCTTCCAACTCGCCGACGACGTACTGGACATCGCCAGCGACTCCCACGAGTCCGGCAAGACCCCGGGCACGGACCTGCGCGAGGGCATCCCCACGCTGCCCGTGCTGCACCTGCGGGCACAGGCGGCGGCCACCGGCTGCCCGGCCGACCTGGAGCTGTGCCGGATGCTCGACGGGGACCTGGGCGACGACGCGCTGCTCGCGGAGGTGCTGCGCCGGCTGCGCGCCCACCCGGCGCTGGAGCAGGCCCGCCGGGACACCATCCGCTACGCGCGCGAGGCCCGCGCGATCCTCGCACCCCTGCCGGAGGGCTTCGCCAAGGCCGCGCTGGAGAACCTGTGCGACGCGGTGGTGCACCGCGCGGGCTGAGGCGACGGCTCCGCCGCCTTGCTGAGGCCGTGTCGTCCTGCCGGGCTGCGCCCGTTCCGCCGGGGGCGTGCCGCTCCGGCGCGGGCCGTGGCCTTCGCGCGGTGCCGCGTTGCCCGCCGTGGCTGTGCTGTCTTGCCGAGGCCGTGTCGTCCTGCCGGGCGGCGCCCGTCCCGCGCAGGCCGTGCTCTCCGTGCGGCGTCGCGTTTCCGTCGGGGCTGTCCGTCCTCCCTGGGGGCTTCGGGTCCGTCCTGGGGTGTCCGGGGTGGCTACGGGCCGTCATACCCGAGGCGGACATGGTTTTGATCCCCGCGGCTGATGCCCCGGAGGGGTCCGGTTTGGTGGAATCGAGGGGTAGCGGGACCGGGGAAATGCTCCGGGCACCCGGCGCCACCACCGGGTGGCAGGGCCACAATGGGCCCCGGGGGTGGGTGCACCGCACGTGAAGGCCGGCCGCCGACCACGGAGGTAGAGCACATGGCAGGAAACGGGACCAACCGGGATGCCGGCGAGGGGGACTTCGGCACGTCGGGCCGCCGCAAGGCGCTGCGCTACGGGGTGCCCGTCGCGGTCGCGGGGGTCGCGGCCGCGTCGATCGGCATCGGTACGGCGCTCGCGAGCAGCGGCGACCCGGATCTGCCGCGGATCAGCGCGCAGGACCTGATAGCCAAGATGGCCGGGGCGGACGCCAAGCAGCTCTCCGGCTCGGTGCGCGTGACCACGGACCTGGGGCTGCCGTCGCTGCCCTCGGGCCTGTCCCTCGGTGACGTGGGCGGGGCCGCGAAGGGCGGCAATGGCGGCAAGGGCGACAAGGACGCCGCGTCCCCGCAGGAGAAGCTGACCGAACTGGCCTCCGGGACGCACACGCTGAGAGTGGCCTTCGACGGCCCCGACAAGCAGCGGGTGTCGATCGTCGAGCGGGCCGCCGAGTACAGCGTCGTCCGCAACGGCGACCAGGTGTGGGCGTACGACAGCGCGAGCAACAGCGTGCACCACTCGACGGCGCCGCGCGACGCGGCCGCCCGGGAGCGGCAGGACGCGGGCGGGCTGAAGGACGCCTCCCCGCAGGAGCTGGCGAAGAGGGCGCTGTCCGCCGTCGACGACTCCACGTCGGTGACGGTCGACGGCACGGCCAAGGTGGCCGGCCGCGACGCCTACCAGCTGGTGGTCACGCCCAAGCAGGACGGGACGACGGTCGCCTCGGCGCGGATCGCGGTCGACGGGAAGACCGGGGTGCCGCTGAAGTTCACGCTCCTGGCCAAGGGCGGCGGCAAGCCGGTCGTCGACGCGGGCTTCACGAAGGTCGACTTCGGCAAGCCGGCCGCGAGCACCTTCGACTTCACCCCGCCGAAGGGCGCGAAGGTCACCGAGGAGTCCGGGCACCACGCGCAGGACGGCAAGGGCGGCAAGGACGCCAAGGACCACCGGGGCGCCGGGCACGGCGACTTCGGCCCCGGCGCGCTCTCCTCGCCGAACGTGATCGGCAAGGGCTGGACCACGATCGCCGAACTGCAGGGCCCCAAGGGCGGCGTCCCGCAGAGCGGCAAGGAGAGCAAGGGCGCCAAGGGCGAGGTCATGGGCGGCTCCCTGCTCGACGGCTTCGGCGAGCAGGTCTCCGGGAAGTTCGGCTCCGGCCGGCTGGTCTCCACCCGGATCGTCAACGCCCTGGTGACCGACAGCGGCAAGGTGTACGTGGGCGCCGTCACCAAGGACGCCCTGGTGAAGGCCGCCGACGCCGCGGCCGGGAAGTAGTCGAGCAGCCCCGCGCCGGGGCGAGAAGGAGTGCGATGAGCGAGCTGTCCGCCGTGATCGAGACGCGTGGTCTCACCAAGCGCTACCGCGGCGGACAGCTCGCTGTCGACCGGCTCGACCTGGCCGTCCCGCGCGGCAGCGTCTTCGGTTTCCTGGGGCCCAACGGCTCCGGCAAGACCACCACCATCCGCATGCTCATGGGCCTGATCGAGCCGACCTCGGGTTCCGCCCGGGTGCTGGGCGAGCCGATGCCGCGGGCCGCGCGGCGGGTGCTGCCCAGGGTGGGGGCGCTCATCGAGGGCCCCGCCCTCTACGGCTTCCTCAGCGGCCGGGACAATCTGGTGCGCTTCGACGCGGCCGATCCCGACGCCGATCCGCGCACCCGGTCCGCCCGGGTGGCCGCCGCCCTGGAGCGGGTGGGGCTGACGGCCGCCGCGGGGAAGAGGGCGCGGGCGTACTCGCTGGGCATGAAGCAGCGTCTGGGGCTCGCGGCGGCCCTGCTGCAGCCCCGCGAGCTGCTCGTCCTCGACGAGCCCACCAACGGCCTCGATCCGCAGGGCATGCGCGAGATCCGTTCGCTGGTGCGGGAGCTGGCGGCCGACGGCACGACCGTCTTCCTCTCCTCGCACCTGCTGGACGAGATCGAGCAGGTCTGTTCGCACGCCGCCGTCATGGCGCAGGGCAGGCTGCTCGTGCAGGGCACGGTGGCCGCGCTGGCCTCCTCCGCGCGCGGCCGGCTGGCCGTGACCACCCCCGACACCACGGACGCCGTGCGCGTCCTGAAGGAGCACGGCGTGACCGATCTCGTGGTCGCCGACGACCGCGTCACCGGCGATCCGCCCGTCCCCGACGGCCCGGACGCCGAGCCGCTCGACCTCGCCGACCTCAACGCCGCGCTCGTGGCCGCGCAGGTGCGGGTGCGGGCCTTCGGCACCGAACGGGCCTCGCTGGAGGACGCGTTCGTGGCACTGACCGGGGAGGGTTTCGATGTCGGCTGAGTTGTCGGCCGGTCCCGCGAGCGTGCCGGGGCGGGCCCCGCGCCCGCTGTGGGCGCTCTCGCTGCTGCGCAGCGAGGTGACGACGGTCTTCCGCCGCTGGCGCACCCTCGCGCTGCTGGGGATACTCGCGGTCGTGCCCGTGGTCGTCGGCATCGCCGTGAAGATCGAGACGAGCGGCGGGGGCACGGCGGGCCGGCACGGAAGCGGGGCGGGCCCCGCGTTCATCGGCCAGGTCACGGGCAATGGCCTGTTCCTGGTCTTCGCCTCGCTCGCCGCGACGCTGCCGTTCTTCCTGCCGATGGCGATCGGGGTGATCGCGGGCGACTCGGTGGCGGGCGAGGCCAGTTCGGGCACGCTGCGCTATCTGCTGGTCGCGCCCGCGGGCCGTACCCGGCTGCTGCTCGCCAAGTACGCGACGGTGCTGGCCTTCTGTCTGGCCGCGACGCTCGCTGTCGCGGTCTCGGCGCTGGCCGTGGGCGCGTTGCTGTTCCCGCTCGGCGATGTGACGCTCATCAGCGGGACGAGTGTGTCCCTGGGCGAGGGCATAGTGCGGGCGCTGGCCATCGCGGGTCTGGTGGCGCTCTCGCTCACCGGGATCGCGGCGCTGGGCCTGTTCGTCTCCACGCTCACCAACAGCGGCATCGCGGCGATGGCCACCACGGTGGGGCTGCTGATCACGGTCCAGATCCTCGACCAGTTCCCGCAGTTGTCGGCGATCCAGCCGTATCTCTTCCCGCACTACTGGCTGAGTTTCGCGGATCTGCTGCGCGCGCCCGTCTACTGGGACCAGGTGCAGCACAATCTGCTGCTGCAGCTGCTGTACGCGGCGTTCTTCGGCTCGGCGGCGTGGGCGCGCTTCACCTCGAAGGACATCACGGCGTAGCACTTCACGGCGCAGGGTCCGGCCGAGGGGCCGGGGGATCGGTGATCCCCCGGCCCCTCGCACGGTCGGTGCTGCTGTCGCCTCAACGGTCCCCGGACGGCGGGGTGCTGCCGCTCAGCGACCAGACGGCACTCGCGATGGCGGCGGTGTTGGTGCCCAGCGCGGTGTCGTCGATGTTGGCGGAGGTGTCGCAGGACTGGTGGTAGCAGGCGTCGAAGGGCTGCCCGGAGGTGCCGCCCCACTTGCCGGCCTGCTCGTCGGTCTTGATGTAGTCGGCGCCGCTGAACAGCCCGCCCACGGCCACGCCCGCCTGCTGGAAGGGCGCGTGGTCGGAGCGGCCGTCGCCCTCGGTGTCGACCTCGGTGGCGATGTTCTTGGCGGTGAACCAGTTCTCGAAGAGGGACTTGAGCCGGGCGTCGTAGCCGTAGACGAAGTAGCCCGGGTTGGGTGAGCCGATCATGTCGAAGTTCAGATACTCGTCGATCTTCGACCGGTCGTCGGCGGAGAGCTGGTCGACGTAGGCCTGCGAGCCGCGCATGCCCAGTTCCTCGGCTCCCCACCAGGCGAACCGCAGGTGCTTGTCGGGCTTGTAGTGGGACCGGGCGACGGCGAGGGCGACTTCGAGGACCCCGGCCGAGCCGGAGCCGTTGTCGTTGATGCCGGGACCCCGGCCGACGGAGTCCAGGTGCGAGCCGGCGAAGACGACGTGGTTGGTGTCGCCGCCGGGCCAGTCCGCGACGACGTTGTAGCCGGTGGCGCCGCCGGCAGTGAACTGCTGGACGGTCGTGGTGAAGCCGGCCGCGTCCAGCTTGGCCTTCACGTAGTCGGCGGACGCCTTGTAACCGGCCCGTCCGTGGGCGCGGTTGCCGCCGTTGGCGTCGGCTATGGACTGCAACTGGCTCAGGTGAGCCTTGACGTTCGCGACCGGTATGTCGGGCGCGTCGGTGGCGGCGGCCGGTGCGGTACGGGCCGCGGGGGCCGTGACGGGGGTGGCCCCGGCCGCTCCGGCGGTGGGCAGGAGCAGGCTCGCGGTCAGGGCCGCGCCGGTGGCCAGCAGGGCGGTGGCGCGGCCTCTTCGGGGCAGGGCGGGTGTGCGCATGTGGGGGGCTCCCAACTCCGTTTTGACGTGAGCATGATGCTGGAAGCCCCCGGGTGGGACCGTCAAGGGCGGCTTTCGGACATCGGTGTCCGGTTACCGGATATCGGGCGCGGGCGCGGCCCTCAGGGAGCGGGCCGGGCGGCGGCGTCGTCCACAGCGCCCGTGGCATCCACAGCGCCCGTGGCATCCACGGCGCCCGTGGCGGCCGGGGCGCCCGCCGGTTCCGTGCCCCGCTGGGCGGCGGCCGTCCGCCGGGCCGCGCCGAGTGCCGCCCGCGCGGTACGGGCCGTACGCGCCGCGTCCCACGTGAGCACCGCCAGCGCGAGCCACACCAGCGAGAAGCCCGCCCAGCGCTCGGGCGGCATCGTCTCGTGGAAGACCATGAGCCCCAGCGCGAACTGGAAGACCGGCGCCAGGTACTGCAGCATGCCCAGCACCGACAGCGACAGCCGCGTCGCGGCCGCGCCGAAGAGGACCAGCGGCACGGCGGTCACCAGACCGCAGCTCGCCAGCAGCAGCGCGTGCCCCGCGCCCTCGGTGGTGAAGGAGCCCCCGCCGCTCGACTGGAGCCAGATCAGGAAGCCCAGCGCGGGCAGGAACTGCACGGCCGTCTCGGCGGCCAGCGACTCCAGGCCGCCCAGCCCCACCTTCTTCTTCACCAGGCTGTAGGTGCCGAAGGAGGCGGCGAGGCCGAGCGCGATCCACGGCAGCTTGCCGTAGCCGACCGCGAGCACCACGACGGCCGCCGCGCCGATGCCCACCGCCGCCCACTGCGCGGGCCGCAGCCGCTCCCGCATGACGAGGACGCCGAGGGCGATGACGACGAGGGGGTTGATGAAGTAGCCGAGCGAGGTCTCCACGACGTGCCCGGAGTTCACGCCCCAGATGTAGATCCCCCAGTTCGCGGAGATCGTCACGGCACCGGCCGCGATCAGCGCGAGTCGTCTGGGCTGCCGCAGCAGCGGGCGTATCCAGCCCCAGCGCCGGACCGCGGCGAGCGCCACCGCGACCGTCACCAGCGACCAGGCCATCCGGTGCGCGAGGATCTCGAACGGTCCGGCGGGCTCCAGCAGCGGCCAGAACAGCGGGAAGAGCCCCCAGAGCGCGTACGCGGCCGTACCGCACAGAAACCCGGCACGTGTCTCGTGCTGCGGCTTGTCAGGCTCCACTGCTGCCCCTTCCGGTCGTACGACGGTGAACCTTGCGACGGTAACGCGGAGCGGGACGCGCTGTCATGCGCGTCCCGGGGAATGGTCATGACGCCGACAGCACGGCGCTGCTCCAGGGCACCGGCGCCCTGGAGCGCGCCCCGGCGCGGAGGCACCGCAGGGGCCGGGCGATGCCATCGTGCGCCGTCCGCGCGCAGCCGTCGCGCGCGGCCCGCGCTACCGTGCCCTCGCCCCCCGCCGCGCCCGCAGTCTGCGCACCGCCGCCGTCACGTCGAAGGGCAGCACCGTCACCGCCACGTTCGGCAGCTGTTCCAGCGCCTTGGCCAACTGGTCGCCCGTGTCGCGGTGCAGCAGCGGGCCGAGCGGCGGCCCGTACGTGCGACGGGGGATGAGCAGGGTCAGCGCGGTGGTCCCGTCCTGCGTCGTACGGGCCGCGAGGGAGCGCACCGCGTGCCGCAGCCGCCGGTCGGGGCAGTCGACCAGCTCCAGCGGCACGTCCGTGCCGGGGGTTTCCTCCCAGCGTTGGACCAGCCGCCGGGCCCGGGTCTCGTCGATGACGAAGTGCAGGGCCCGCACCCGGTCGGGCCGCAGCTCGTGCGCGTACCGCAGGGCCTTGACGGTGGCGAGGTCGAGCACGTCGACCAGGACGTACACCACGTGCCGCGACCAGTGCGGGCGGCCGGTGGTGAACGCCGGTACGTCCTCCAGGACTTCGGCCTCCTCGCGGTACTCCCGGTTGATGCCGATCAGCGCCCACACGCCCAGCGGGAAGACCACGACGACCAGCCACGCGCCCTCGGTGAACTTGGTCACCGCGAAGATCAGCACGACCAGGGCGGAGGCCACGGCCGCCGCGAGGTTCACCCCCACCTTCCAGGTCCGTCCCGGCTCCTCGGGGCGCCGCCAGTAGTGGGCCGTCATCCCGGCGGCGGCCATGGTGAAGCCGGTGAAGACACCGATCGCGTAGAGCGCGACCAGCTTGTCGACGCTGCCGCCCATCACGAGCAGCAGCGCGAGCGAGAGGGCGGTCAGGCAGATGATGCCGCTGGAGAACGCCAGCCGGTGCCCGCGCCGCGTCAACTGCCGGGGCAGGAAGCGGTCTTCGGCGACGAAGCTGGCGAGGAACGGGAAGCCCGTGAAGGGGGTGTTGGCGCCGGTGTAGAGGATGAGGGCGGTCGCGAGCTGTACGTACACCAGGCCCACCGTGCCCGCCCAGCTGTCGCCGAAGATCAGGTGCGCCTCCTGGGCGATGACGGTGGGGTTGCCGTCGCTGTAGGGGATGGCGTGCGTGAAGTGGGCGAAGACGGAGACGCTGAGCACCATCGCGCCGAGAATCAGGCTCATCGCGGTCAGCGTGCGGCGCGCGTTGACGCCCTGGGGCCTGCGGAACGCGGACACGCCGTTGGAGATGGCCTCCAGCCCGGTCAGTGACGAGCCGCCGTTGGCGAACGAGCGCAGCACCATGAACAGCGAGGCCCCGTACAGCCAGCCGGAGCCGGGCGTGCCGAGCGGGATCGCTCCCTGGGCGTGCACGTTCGCGTGCGGCAGCCCGCCGGTCAGGGCCCGTCCGACGCCGATGGCCACTATCAGGACGATGGCCACCATGAACAGGTAGGCGGGTGCCGCGAAGGCGCGTCCGGCCTCGCGGATGCCGCGCAGGTTCCCGTACATCAGCACCAGGACCACGCCCACGGTGATGGGCAGGCCCAGGTGGTCCATGCCGGTGTAGCCGTGGCCGAGCAGGTGCGCGAGCGAGATCAGCGCGTCGGTGCCGGCGGCGGTCTGCACGGCGACCGTGACGATGTAGTCGATGAGCAGCGCGACGGCGGCGATCTGGGCGACGCGCGGGCCGAAGTTCTCGCGCGCGACGACGTACGAGCCGCCGGCGCGCGTGTAGACGGAGACCACGTCCCGGTAGGAGAGCGTGAGCAGCAGCAGGACGAGCAGGATCGCCCCGGTCACCGGCAGCAGCAGCGTGAACCCGGCGATGCCCACGACCGGCACCAGGATGCGCAGCATCTCCTCGCTGCCGTAGGCGGTGGAGGAGATGCAGTCGGAGGCGAGGACACCGAGCGCTATGGGGTTGGAGAGCTTCTCCTGGGCGAGCTGCTCGGTGACGAGCGGCGGGCCGAGGAGCCGGCACTTGAGACGGTAGGTGAATCGGTCGCGGAGGGGGACAGGCGTGGCTTCCGTGTCGGCCATGTCCATATGAGAGCTGTTCCCGCGCCGATGGCCCGTCAGACGCCCCGGCCGGGCCCCGGATCGGGTGCCCGGCCGGGCGTGGGACCGCGCTGAACGGACCAGCCGCCGTCAACGGACCAGCCGCTGTTATCCGACGACGGTCCAGGTGTCGTTGCCGGAGAGCAGGGCGCTCAGGTCGCCCTTGCCGTGCTGGGTGACGGCGGTCTCCAGCTGCTCGTTCATGAGCGTGTCGTAGACGGGGCGCTGGGTGGAGCGGAAGACGCCGATGGGGGTGTGGTGGAGGGTCGTGGGGTCGGCGAGGCGGGAGAGCGCGAACGCGGTGGTCGGGGACGCCGCGTGGGCGTCGTGGACCAGGATGTCCGCCTCGTTGTCCGCGGTGACCTCGACGATCCTCAGATCGCCGGTGGCCCGGTCGCGGATCACGCCCTTGTGCCCGTCGGCGCCGAAGCGGACGGGTGCCCCGTGTTCGAGGCGGATGACGGCCTCGGCGGCCTGGTCCTTGTCCTTGACGGTCTCGAAGGCGCCGTCGTTGAAGATGTTGCAGTTCTGGTAGATCTCCACCAGCGCGGTCCCCGGGTGGGCGGCGGCCTGCCGCAGGACCTCGGTGAGGTGCTTGCGGTCGGAGTCCACCGTCCGCGCCACGAAGGAGGCCTCCGCGCCCAGGGCCAGGGAGACCGGGTTGAACGGGGCGTCGAGCGAGCCCATCGGAGTGGACTTGGTGATCTTGCCGACCTCGGAGGTCGGGGAGTACTGGCCCTTGGTCAGCCCGTAGATCCGGTTGTTGAACAGCAGGATCTTGAGGTTGACGTTGCGGCGCAGGGCGTGGATGAGGTGGTTGCCGCCGATGGACAGGGCGTCGCCGTCGCCGGTGACGACCCACACCGACAGATCGGTGCGGGAGGTGGCCAGGCCGGTGGCGATGGCGGGGGCGCGGCCGTGGATGGAGTGCATCCCGTAGGTGTTCATGTAGTACGGGAAGCGGGAGGAGCAGCCGATGCCGGAGACGAAGACGATGTTCTCGCGGGCGAGGCCGAGTTCGGGCAGGAATCCCTGGACGGCGGCGAGGATGGCGTAGTCGCCGCAGCCGGGGCACCAGCGGACTTCCTGGTCGGACTTGAAGTCCTTCATGGTCTGCTTGGCCTCGGCCTTGGGCACGAGTTTCAGTGCCTCAGTCATCGAGGGTCTCCTTGATCACGGTGGCGAGCTGTTCGGCCTTGAAGGGCATGCCGCTGACCTGGGTGTACGAGCGCACGGGGGCGAGGTACTTCGCGCGCAGGAGGGTGGCGAGCTGGCCCAGGTTCATCTCGGGGACGACGACCTTCTCGTAGCGGGCGAGGACCTGGCCGAGGTTCTCCGGGAAGGGGTTGAGGTGCCGCAGGTGGGCCTGCGCGACGGTCCTTCCCTCCGCCCGCACCCGGCGGACGGCCGCGGTGACGGGCCCGTAGGTCGAACCCCAGCCGAGGATCAGGGTGTTGGCATCCCCCGTGGGGTCGTCGACGGCGATGTCGGGGACCGCGATGTTGTCGGTCTTGGCCTGGCGGGTGCGGACCATGTGGTCGTGGTTGGCCGGGTCGTAGGAGATGTTCCCGGTGCCGTCCTGCTTCTCGATCCCGCCGATCCGGTGCTCCAGACCCGGCGTGCCCGGTACCGCCCACGGGCGGGCGAGGGTCTGCGGGTCCCGCTTGTACGGCCAGAACACCTCGGTGCCGTCGGCCAGGGTGTGGTTGGGCGCGGTGGCGAACCGCACCCGCAGATCGGGGAGTTCGTCGGCCTCGGGGATCCGCCACGGCTCGGAGCCGTTCGCCAGATAGCCGTCGGAGAGCAGGAACACCGGGGTGCGGTAGGTGAGCGCGATCCGGGCGGCGTCGAGGGCGGCGGTGAAGCAGTCGGCCGGGGTCGACGGGGCCACCACCGGCACCGGTGCCTCGCCGTTGCGCCCGTACATGGCCTGCAGCAGGTCCGCCTGCTCCGTCTTCGTCGGCAGGCCCGTCGACGGGCCGCCGCGCTGGATGTCCACGATCAGCAGCGGCAGTTCGAGGGACACGGCCAGGCCGATGGTCTCCGACTTCAGCGCCACGCCGGGGCCGGAGGTGGTCGTCACGGCCAGGGCCCCGCCGAACGCGGCCCCCAGGGCGGCGCCGATGCCGGCGATCTCGTCCTCCGCCTGGAAGGTGCGCACCCCGAAGTTCTTGTGCCTGCTGAGCTCGTGGAGGATGTCGGAGGCCGGGGTGATCGGGTACGAGCCCAGGTACAGCGGCAGGTCCGCCTGCCGGGAGGCCGCGATGAGCCCGTAGGCCAGGGCCAGGTTCCCGGAGATGTTGCGGTAGGTGCCGGGCGGGAAGGCGGAGGCGGCGGGGGCGACCTCGTAGGAGACGGCGAAGTCCTCGGTGGTCTCCCCGAAGTTCCAGCCGGCCCGGAACGCCGCCACGTTCGCCTCGGCGACCTGCGGCTTCTTCGCGAACTTCTTCCGCAGGAACGCCTCCGTGCCCTGCGTGGGACGGTGGTACATCCACGACAGCAGCCCGAGGGCGAACATGTTCTTCGAGCGCTCGGCCTCCTTGCGGGAGAGCCCGAAGTCCTTGAGCGCCTCCACGGTCAGCGTGGTCAGCGGCACCGGGTGCACCCGGTAGGCGTCCAGCGAGCCGTCCTCCAGCGGCGAGACCGGGTAACCCACCTTCGCCATCGGGCGTTTGCCGAACTCGTCCGTGTTCACGATGATCTCCGCGCCCGGCGGCAGATCCCCCACGTTCGCCTTCAGGGCGGCCGGGTTCATCGCCACCAGCACGTCCGGCGCGTCGCCCGGGGTGAGGATGTCGTGGTCCGCGAAGTGCAGCTGGAACGACGAGACACCCGGCAGGGTGCCGGCGGGGGCCCGGATCTCGGCCGGGAAGTTCGGCAGTGTCGAGAGGTCGTTGCCGAAGGTCGCCGTCTCCGACGTGAAACGGTCACCCGTCAGCTGCATCCCGTCGCCGGAGTCGCCCGCGAAGCGGATGATCACGCGGTCGAGCCTGCGCACCTCCTTGCCGGGGGCCGTGTCCCCGGAGGAAGGGCCGCGCTGTCCGGCGAGGCGCGACGGCTCGTCGCCCGCCGGCGGCGGGGAGAAGCCTGGCTGTTCGGCTGAATCGGCCTGCTCGGCCGGGCTGCTGACCTGGCTGGTCACTGCTTCGGACCTCCCTCATGGCGGCGGCCCGCACTCGGTGGTGCCGACCGGCGTTCCCACGGGCCATCGTACGTGGGTAAGGGTCGCCTTCCCCGGGCGGATCGACGGGCCGGTCCGCCGCCACCTCACTGTTTTGTCCGAGTATGGGGTGATTTGTCTGTCAAGACGGCCGACCCCCAAGGCCACTGGCCAAGACGCTGTGAACTGGTCCTTTGGTTCTAGGACCGGTGCAAGGGCCGGTGACCGGAGGCGGCGGGTCCGCTTCCGGTCGGCTGCCCCACCAGGAGCGCTGAGCGCCCCTCCGGCGGAACCCGTGCCTCCCCCCGCCACCCCCGGAGCCGTCAGGACCGCAGATACGTCAGGACCGCCAGAACCCGCCGGTGATCCCCGTCACTAGGGGAAAGACCAAGCTTCTGGAAGATGTTGCTGACGTGCTTCTCGACGGCTCCGTCGCTCACCACGAGCTGCCGGGCGATGGCCGAATTGGTGCGCCCCTCGGCCATCAGTCCCAGGACCTCGCGCTCACGCGGAGTGAGCCCGGCGAGCACGTCCTGCTTGCGGCTGCGGCCCAGCAGCTGGGCGACGACCTCGGGGTCCAGAGCGGTGCCGCCCCGGGCCACGCGCAGCACGGCGTCCGTGAACTCCCGGACGTCCGCGACACGGTCCTTGAGCAGATAGCCCACGCCCCGGGTGTTTCCGGCCAGCAGCTCGGTCGCGTACTGCTCCTCCACGTACTGCGAGAGCACCAGCACGCCCAGCTCCGGGTGGTCGCGGCGCAGCCGCACCGCCGCCCGGACGCCCTCGTCGGTGTGGGTCGGGGGCATCCGCACGTCCGCGACGACCACGTCGGGCAGCGCGCCCTCGCCGGCCAGCTCGCCCACGGTCTTGACCAGGGCCTCGGCGTCGCCGACGCCCGCGACGACCTCGTGGCCCCGGTCGGTCAGCAGCCGGGTCAGGCCCTCCCGCAGCAGGACCGAGTCCTCGGCGATCACGACGCGGACCCTGGCGGCGTTCTCCAGGCTCTCCTGCGGCATCTGCGGCACTTCTCCGGCTCCCCCGGTCCCCGCGCCGCCCGGTGGCCGGGCGCGCGCTGCGAACATCGTCGCGTCCAGCATCTCAGGAACCGGGGGAGCGCCGGGCCGCGTCGGGGGACCGCCGAAGGGCAGCGGTGCCCCCTCGGCGTCACTGCCGCCAGGGCAGTTCGGCCGTCACGCTCGTCGGGCCGCCGGCGGGGGAGTCGACGAGCAGCATCCCGTCGACGGAGCGCAGCCGCCCGGCGAGGTCCGCCAGACCGTGGCCCGCCGGGCCGGCCGCCGGTACGGCCGTCGCCCCGCCGCGCCCGTCGTCGGTGACCATCAGCAGCAGCCGGTCGTCCGCGCGCCAGACGTCGACGCGGGCGCTACGGGCGCCACTGTGCCGTCCGACGTTGCGCAGCAGTTCGGCGACGGTGAAGTAGGCCAGGCCCTCGATGGCCGGCGCCGGGCGGGCCGGGAGCCCGACCTCGACGCGCACGGGCACCGCGCAGCGCGCGGCCAGCGCCGACAGGGCCGGGCCCAGACCCCGGTCGGTGAGGATCGCGGGGTGGATGCCGCGGGCCAGGTCGCGCAGTTCCCGCAGGGCGAGCTTCACCTCGCCGTGCGCCTCGTCCACCATCCGCGCGGCGGTCCGCGGGTCGTGGGCCAACGTCTCCTTCGCCAGGCCGAGTTCGGACTCGATGGCGGTCAGCCTGGCCTGGGCGCCGTCGCGCAGATCGCGTTCGATGCGGCGCAGGTCGGCGGAGGCCGTGTCGAAGGCCGTCCCCCGCGTCGTCTCCAGCTCGCGCACCCGGTACTCCAGCAGGGAAGGCCCCAGCAGCCCCAGCACCAGGACCCGGTCGACCTGGGCCAGGCCCCGGATCACCCACGGCGTCGCGAGCACCACGAGCAGCCCGAGCACGCAGCAGGCGGCGATGCGCAGCGGAGTGTCGAAGTAGTAGGCGGTGTAGCCGTCGCGGTCGCCGTAGAGCTGTATGCCCGGCTGCCCCCAGTACGCCGGGAACATCCACTGGTAGGCGGGATACAGCAACAGCAGCCAGCCGAGCGCCATCAGCGTCAGCGACACCCCGAACGCGGCCACCGCCCACGGCAGACGCACCACCATGTAGAGCAGGTGCCGCCAGGACGCGCCGTCCTTGAGCAGCGCGCCCAGCCAGGCGAGCGGCCCCCGCCGGTCCCGGCCGGGCCGTACGGGCGCGGGCCCGGCGACCTCCAGGCCCAGCAGGGCCCGGGCCCGTACCCGCTCCAGCGCCCCCAGCGCACGGGCCCCGGCGAGCGCGGCGGCCAGCACCGGCACCCCGAGGAAGGTGACCAGCAGACCGACGCCGAGCGCGGTCATGACCACGGTGTAGGCGAAACACAGGACCGCGATCGGCAGACCGAGCAGAAGATGGAGGAACTCCCGCCAGGTGCGCCCCTCCAGGGGCGCCCGCAGCAGAGCGGGCACCCGGTGACTCCGGGGCGCCGCCGCCCGTCCGGGGTAGATGGCCATGAGTCTGCGCTCTCCAGGGCTCGCGTGGGGGCACCGCGCCGTGGACGCACGGACGCGGGGGATGACACGTGAAAGCCTTCCGGAGCGGGAGCCGACGGACCATGGAGCGGGTCGGCGTCCTGGGGGTGGGGTTGCCCCTACCTCCAGGGGGGCGCGGGCCTGTGGGGGCGGGGCGCGTCGTGGTCGTACGGGCGCGGGTTGTGCGACGCCGGGACGGGCGCGGTCGCGGCGTACGGCCGCCGGGGCCCGGACCGTATGCCGCCGTGGGGCGCGTGGCGTGGCGTACGGTGCCGGGCCGGGGCCGCGCCGCACGGGTACTGGCGCGCGGGACCGTACGTCGCAGCGGTCGTGGGCGAGTGCGGCGCTCGCGCCGTCGCCGGGGTGCGCCCCACGGTCGTACCCAACCGCCCCGTCCGGCCGGCCCGTTACTCCTCCGGCCCCCGGTCGCGCCACGGCAGTTCGGCCGTCACCACGGTGGGGCCGCCGACGGGGGAGTCCACCGTGAACCGTCCGTCCACCGAGCGCAGCCGCTCCGCGAGCCCGGCCAGTCCGCTGCCGCCCGCCGTGGACGCGCCGCCCTTGCCGTCGTCGCGCACCCGCACCAGCAGCCGCCGGCCGTCGCGCCACAGCTCGACGCGCGCCGAGGCGGCCGCACTGTGCTTGCTGACGTTCTGCAGCAGTTCCGAGACGGTGAAGTAGGCGATGCCCTCGATCGCCGGGGCGGGCCGGGCCGGCAGGTCCACCGCCACGCTCACCGGCACCGTGCAGCGGCCCGCCACGGACGACAGGGCGGGGCCGAGGCCCCGGTCGGTGAGGATCGCGGGGTGGATGCCGCGGGCGAGGTCGCGCAGTTCGCGCAGGGCGAGTTTCACCTCGCCGTGCGCCTCGTCGACCATCTGCGCGGCCGTCTCCGGGTCCTCCAGCAGCTTCTCCTTCGCCAGGCCCAGCCCCATCGCGAGCGCGACGAGCCGGGCCTGCGCGCCGTCGTGCAGATCGCGTTCGATGCGGCGCAGATCGGCGGCGGCCGTGTCCACGACCACGCCCCGGCCGGCCTCCAGCTCGGCGATCCGCCGCTCCAGTTCGCCGGACGGGCACAGCAGCCCGCGCACCATCGCCCGGTCCACGTGCGTCAGCCCGCGCGCCACCCAGCCGAGCAGCGGCCACAGCACGATCAGCGTGATGAGGACGAGCGTGAACGCGAGCAGTCCCCAGGGCAGCCGGACGAACGCGTACAGGGTGCTGCGCCACCCCACCGGGTCCTTCACCGTCGTCCACAGCCAGGGGAAGAAGCCGCGCTCGCGCACCCGCGACAGCGGGCTCGGTTCGTCGATCCGCAGGCCCAGCATCCGCCGCGCCCGTGCCCGTTCCGCGCGGCCCAGTGCCCGCGAGCCCATCAGCCCGGCCGCGAGCAGCGGCAGCCCCACCACGGTGACCGTGAGCAGCACGCCGGCGAACAGCCACAGCGACACGTAGACGAAACCGAGCAGCGCCAGCGGCAGGTCCAGCAGCAGATGCGCGACTTCCCGCCACGTCGTCCCGGGGAAGGAGGGGGAGACCCGGGGCAGCCGCCCGTCCCCGTCCCGTCCCTCGTCGGGGCCGCCGTCCTCGGCGGCCGGGCCGCCTTCGGGGGCAATTCGGGACGTACTTCTCGCGGGACCGCTGGCGTTCATACCTCCAGCCTGCCGGGACGGACGAGGCCCGCGCCATGGGGGTCCCCGGGGCCACGGGGTGGGGACAACCCCACCTCCGGCCGGACAGCGCTGCTCGTCCCGGGCGTCTTTGGGCCTAGACTCCCGTGCGTACAGATCGTCGAACACGCGGGACAGGGAGCGAGGGGCGTTACGTGCCGGAGGCAGACGTGCGCACCAGTGGCGTCAGTGGCCCGCTCGCGGCCGAGCACGTCCAGGGGTACTTCCACAGCTACTCGGTCGTGGGACTGCTCGCCGTGGTCGGCGTGCTCTTCGTCGCCGTCGCCTTCACCGCCGGCCGGCTGCTGCGGCCGATCGTGCCGACGCCGGAGAAGCTGCTGACGTACGAGTGCGGCGTCGACCCCGTCGGCGAGGGCTGGGCCCACACCCAGGTCCGCTACTACGTCTACGCCTTCCTGTACGTGATCTTCGCGGTGGACTCGATCTTCCTGTTCCCCTGGGCGACGGTCTTCGCGGCGCCCGGCTTCGGCGGCGCCACCCTCGTGGAGATGTTCGTCTTCCTCGGCTTCCTCGCCGTGGGCCTGTTGTACGCATGGAAGAAGGGCGTCCTGGAATGGACGTGACACGCGCCGACCTGCCGCAGCCCGGCCGACTGGGCGCGCTGGCCCGGCTGGCCCCCGAGCCGATGAAGGTCGTCCTCAACTGGGGCCGCCGCTACAGCCTGTGGGTCTTCAACTTCGGACTCGCGTGCTGCGCGATCGAGTTCATCGCCGCGTCGATGGCCCGGCACGACTTCATCCGCCTCGGGGTGATCCCCTTCGCGCCCGGCCCCCGCCAGGCCGACCTCATGATCGTCTCCGGCACGGTGACGGACAAGATGGCCCCGGCGGTCAAGCGGCTCTACGAGCAGATGCCCGAGCCGAAGTACGTCATCTCCTTCGGCGCGTGCTCCAACTGCGGCGGCCCCTACTGGGACTCGTACTCGGTCACCAAGGGCGTCGACCAGATCATCCCCGTCGACGTCTACGTCCCCGGCTGCCCGCCCCGCCCCGAGGCGCTCCTCCAGGGCATCCTCAAACTCCAGGAGAAGATCGCCCGGGAGTCGCTGGGCGAGCGGTACGCCTCCGGCGGGGGTGCGGGTGCCGGTACCGCTGGTTCCGCTTCGGCGGCGGAGCTGCGCAGCGGGCTGGTGCAGCCGCCGGGTGCCGCCGGTGCGGACCGTTCCCCGGGGGACGCGGGGAACGAGGGGACGGACCGATGAGCGACGCGACGCGGCCCGAGGGGAACGGCGCCGGCGCCGAGGCCCCGGGCCCGGCGGGTGCGCCCGGGCCGGGCCGTACCCCCGTGCCGCCGGAAGCCTCCGGCGCGGCGGCCTCCGGCGGCGGGCGCCCGGACGCTCCGGGCGGCGACGCCGCCGGCCCGGCCGGCGAGGCCGTCGGCTGGCTGCCCGCGTCCGCCGGTGAACTCTTCGGCGACGGCGCGAGCGCCGCCCTCGCCTACGACCTGCTGACCGTCGACGTGCCCGCCGAGCGCTGGACCGCCGCCCTGCGGACCGCGCGCGACACCCTCGGCTGCACCTTCTTCGACTGGCTGAGCGCCGTCGACGAGCCCGGCACCGGCTTCCGCGTGTGCGCGCACCTCGCCGCGCTGCCCTCCGGGGACGTACGGACCGTACGGCGCCTGGTCGTCCGTACCACCGTGCCGCACGACGCGCCCGTCCTGCCCACCGCCGTCGGCGTCTACGCCGGAGCCGCCTGGCACGAGCGCGAGACGCACGAGATGTTCGGCATCGGCTTCGCCGGGCACCCGCACCTCGTGCCGCTGCTGCTCCCCGAGAGCTTCGAGGGACACCCGCTGCGGAAGGACTTCGTGCTCGCGGCCCGGGTCGTGAAGGCGTGGCCGGGGGCGAAGGAACCGGGGGAGTCCGAGCACGGCGGCCCGAAGCGGCGGCAGATGCTGCCCCCGGGCGTCCCCGACCCCAACGAGTGGGGCCCGCTCAAGGGCCAGCTGCCCCCGGCCCCGGCCCGCCCGGCCCGCACCGCGCGCGCAGCGGGCACGGCCACAGGCGAACGCCCCCGCCGCACCCGCACCGCCGCCGCAGGCTCGGCGAGCCAGCAGACGGAGGGTGCCGCACCGGCGGAGGGCGCGCCCCCCGCGCGTCCGCGTCGGACGCGCAGCGCGAGCCAGGGTTCCGCGAGCCAGCAGGAGCAGCCGGCGGCGCAGCCGCAGCCGCGCCCGCGACCCGCCCCGCGCTCGGCGGACGCCCCATGGCACCACGCCCGCCCCGCCTTCGACGACGAGAGCCCGGAGCGGCGCCCGGCCGCGCCCGGCGAACCGGAACCCGGACAGCCCGGAACCGGCGGACCCGCCCCGCAAGCCGACCGCCCGCACGGCGGCAAGCCGGAAACCCCCGACCCCGAACACCCCGAACATCCCGACCCCGCAGGAGGCGACACCGCGTGAGCGACACACTCGATGTGGTGCTGCGCCTTGTGGCCGTGTTCGTCGCCTTCCTGGTGCTGCCGCTCGTCGTCGGGCAGACCGAGCACAAGGTGATGGCCCACATGCAGGGCCGGCTCGGGCCGATGTACGCGGGCGGCTTCCACGGGTGGGCGCAGCTCGTCGCGGACGGCGTGAAGTTCGCGCAGAAGGAGGACGTCGTGCCCGCCGGCGCGGACCGGCGGATCTTCCGGCTCGCGCCGGCCGTGGCCCTGCTGCCGTACCTGCTGGTGCTGCTGGTGATCCCGGTCGGCCCCGGCGGCGCGGTCGGGCAGGCCGTGGACGCGGGCGTCTTCTTCGTGCTCGCCGTGATGGGCGTGGGCGTCCTCGGCTCGCTGATGGCGGGCTGGGCGTCGGCCAACAAGTTCTCGCTGCTGGGCGGTCTGCGCACCGCCGCGCAGCTGATGGCGTACGAGCTGCCCATGCTGCTCGCGGCGGCCTCGGTCGCCATGGCGGCGGGCACGGTCTCGCTGCCCGGCATCGTGGACGCCTTCCACTGGTGGTGGGTGCCCTGGCAGCTCGTCGGCGGGCTGGTGTTCTTCACGGCGGGCCTCGCGGAACTGCAGCGGCCGCCCTTCGACATGCCGGTCGCCGACTCGGAGATCATCTTCGGCGCGTACACCGAGTACACGGGGCTGCGGTTCGCGCTGTTCCTGCTCGCCGAGTACGCGGGCATCGTCGTGCTGTGCGGGCTGACGGCCGTCCTCTTCCTCGGCGGCTGGCACGGCCCGGCCGGCGCGGACGGCCTGGGCTGGGTGTGGACGCTGGCGAAGACGGCGGTCCTGGCGTTCGTCGTGATCTGGCTGCGGGTCACCTACCCGCGGCTGCGCGAGGACCAGCTGCAGAAGCTGGCCTGGACGGTGCTCATCCCGCTGGCCCTCGCGCAGATCGCGCTGACCGGCGTCGTGAAGGTGGCGATCTCCTGATGGGCTTTCCCGGAAGCGGCCTCGCCAAGGGCCTGGCCGTCACGCTCAGGACGATGACCCGGCGCTCGGTCACCGCCCAGTACCCCGACGCACAGCCCGAACTCGCCCCCCGCACCCGCGGCGTCATCGGGCTGTTCGAGGAGAACTGCACGGTGTGCATGCTGTGCGCCCGCGAGTGCCCGGACTGGTGCATCTACATCGACTCCCACAAGGAGACGGTGCCCCCGGCCGTCCCGGGCGGCCGCGAGCGCAGCCGCAATGTCCTCGACCGCTTCGCGATCGACTTCGCGCTGTGCATGTACTGCGGGATCTGCATCGAGGTGTGTCCCTTCGACGCGCTGTTCTGGTCGCCGGAGTTCGAGTACGCCGAGACCGACATCCGCGACCTGACCCACGAGCGGGACAAGCTCCGCGAGTGGATGTGGACCGTACCGGAGCCGCCCGCGCTCGACCCCGCGGCCGAGGAGCCCAAGGAGGTCGCGGCCGCCCGCAAGACGGCCGAGAAACTGGCCGCGCAGGCGCAACAGGAACAGCAGGAGCAGGAGAAGAAGGAGGGAGACACATGACCGGCACCGCCGCCCTCGCGCACCCCGCCGCGCTCGCCGCGGACACCCCCGGATTCCTCTCCCCGTCCGGGGTCGAGATCGTCTTCCTCCTGGTCGGCCTGGTCACCCTCGGCGCGGCCGCGATGACCGTCACCACCCGGCAGCTCGTGCACGCCGCCCTGTGGCTGGTCGTCGCGCTCGGCGGACTCGCCGTGGAGTACCTGCTGCTGACGGCCGAGTTCATCGCCTGGGTCCAGGTCCTGATCTACGTGGGCTCCGTCGTCGTCCTGCTGCTGTTCGGGCTGATGCTCACCAGGGCGCCCATCGGCCGCTCCCCGGACGCGGACTCCGGCAACCGCCCGGTCGCCCTCGCCGTCGCCCTCGCGGCGGCGGCAGCGCTCGTCTGGGTCGTCGTCGACGCGTTCCGCACCACCTGGATCGACCTGGGCGACGCCCCGCAGGGCACCACCAAGGTCTCCGGCGAGATCCTCTTCCGGCACTGGGTGCTGCCCTTCGAGGCGCTGTCGGTCCTGCTGCTCGCCGCGCTCGTCGGCGCGATCGTGCTCTCCCGCAAGCGCGGCGCCGGAAAGGACGGACAGGGCTGATGCACCTCGTCTACCCGGCGGTCCTCTCCGCCCTGCTGTTCTGCACCGGCCTGTACGGGGTACTGGCCCGGCGCAACGCGATCCTCGTGCTGATGGCGGTCGAGCTCATGCTCAACTCCGTCAACCTCAACCTCGTCGCCTTCGACGTGTGGCTGCGCGACACGCTCCACGCCGGACAGGCGCTCACCCTCTTCACCATCGCCGTCGCCGCCGCCGAGATCGGCATCGGCCTGGCGATCGTGCTGCTCGTGTACCGCAACCGCGGCACCGCCGACATCGACCGGCTGCGCGACCTCCGCGAGGACGCCCCCGAACCGGCCGACAGCACGGACGGCCGCACACCGGAGAAGACGGCGGAGGCCGCCGCGTGACGACCACGACCACCGCCGCCCTCGTCCCGCTGCTGCCGTTCCTCGGCGCCGCCGCGGGCCTGCTCCTCGGCCGCCGCGCCCCCGGCCTCGTCCGGCCGCTGGCCGTCCTGCCCACCCTCGCCTCGGCCGTGCTCGCCGTCCTCGTCGCCTGGCGACAGGGCGGCGGACAGCCGCTGGACGCGGCCACCCGGCTCACCCCCACCGGCTCCCTGCCGATCGACCTGGCCCTGCACCTCGACGGCACCGCCGTCCTCGTCGCGGTCCTCGTCGGCGTCGTCGCGACCTGCGTACAGCTGTACTCGACGGCCTACCTGCGCGACGACCCCCGCTACCCCTCCTACGCGGCGCTCGTCTCCCTGTTCACCGCCGCGATGCTGCTCGTCGTCTACAGCGGCGACCTGATGGTGCTGCTCGTCGGCTGGGAGGTCATGGGCATCTGCTCGTACTTCCTCGTCGGCCACTACTGGGAGACCGAGGCCGCGCGCTCCGCCTCCCTCAAGGCCTTCCTCGTCACCAAGCTCGGCGACGTCCCCTTCCTCATCGGCATCCTCGCGCTGGCCGCCGACGCGGGCACCTTCCGCATCAACGGCATCCTCACCGCCGCCGCGGGCGGCACCCTCGCGCACCCGACGCTGATCGCGCTGCTGCTCCTCGCCGGGGTCGCGGGCAAGTCCGCGCAGTTCCCGCTGCACACCTGGCTGCCCGACGCGATGGCCGGCCCCACCCCGGTCTCCGCGCTCATCCACGCCGCGACCATGGTCGCCGCCGGCGTCTACGTCGTCGCCCGGCTGCTGCCGGTCTTCGCCGCGTCCACCGCCGCCCTCCTCGTCCTCGCCGTCATGGCCGCGCTCACCATGGCCGGCTCGGCGCTCGCCGCGCTCGCCCAGGACGACATCAAACGCGTCCTCGCCTACTCCACCATCGGCCAGCTCGGCTACATGACCGGCGCCCTCGCCGTCGGCGACCGGGGCGCCGCCGTCTTCCACCTCATCACCCACGGCGCGTTCAAGGCCCTCCTCTTCCTCGGCGCGGGCGTGATCATCCACGCCGCCGGCACCAACTCGCTGGCCGCCATGGCCCGCATGGACGGCCTCGCCCGACGCGTCCCCGACGCCTACTGGACGATGACCGCCGCCCTCCTCGCGCTCGCCGCGATCCCGCCCTTCAGCGGCTTCTTCTCCAAGGAAGCCGTCCTCGGCGCCGCCGAGCGCGCCGCCCACGGAGAGACCGGCGGGGTGCCCGGCGCGGCGGGCTGGATCGTCCTCGTCGCCGGGCTGGCCACCGCCCTGCTCACCGCCGCCTACGCGGGCCGGCTTTGGCTGCTCGCCTTCCACGGCAGGGGACCCGAGGCCACCGGCCACGGCCGCGAACCCCTCGCCATGAACGCCGCCCTGTGGATCCTCTTCCTGCCCGCCCTCGGCCTCGGGCTCGCCGCCTGGAAACTCCCCGACTGGCTCGGCGGCCACGCCCTGACCCCGACCCTCACCACCTCCCTCCTCGGCACGGCCTGCGCCCTCGCCGGCCTGCTCGCCGTCCTGCTGGCCTGGGGCCGCACCCGCACGGCCGCCGCCCGTACCCCCATGGGCGCCGTCGCCGCCGACCCGGCCGCGGCCCCCTACGTCTCCGAGGAGGAGACGATCGCCACCCACGAACTCGCCTACGGCAGCCCCGCCGCCGCCCAGGACCCCGCCGACCCCGGCCGGCTCCTGCTCGGCCCCCTGCACCGGCACGCGGCCGCCGGCTTCCACCTCGACGCCGTGTACACCGCGCTGTTCGTCCGGCCCGTACGCGCCGGGGCACAGCTCGCCCGCTTCCTCGACCGCGAGGTCGTCGACGCCTACGTCCGCGGCGCCGCCACCGCCCCCGGACTCCTCGGCGCCGCCGTCCGCCGCGCCCAGACCGGCAATGTGCAGACCTATCTGGGCGCCCTGCTCGCCGGCTCCGTCGTCCTGGCCGTCACCGCCGTTCTCGCAGCCACCGGAGCCTGACGACCATGAGTGATTCCGTGATGCAGTACCTCCTCCTCGCGCTCGTCGTGCTCCCCCTCGTCGGTGCCGCCTCCGCCCTGCTGCCGGCCCCGCCCGGACTGAAGGGCCGCAGCCCCGAACAGGCCGTGCTGCGGCACGGCGTCACCGTCACCGGCGCCGTGCTCGCCCTGACCGCCGCCCTCGCCGCCGGCTTCGACCACGACGACCCGGCGCGCATGCAGGCCACCACCGACGTCAGCTGGATCCCCGCCCTCGGCATCCGCCTCCATCTCGGCGTGGACGGCGTCTCGCTCCCCCTCCTGCTGCTGACGGCACTGCTGACCTTCCTGTGCGCGCTGTACTCCTACTTCCGCGTGCCCTCCGGCCCGTCCCCGAAGGCGTTCGTCGCGCTGCTGCTCCTGCTGGAGTGCGGCACCCTCGCCAGCTTCGCCGTGCTCGACCTCGTGCTGTTCTTCCTGGCGTTCGAGACCGTGCTCGTCCCGATGTACTTCCTCATCGCCCGCTGGGGCGGCGAGAACCGCGAGCGCGCCGCCTGGCGGTTCATCCTCTACACCGTGCTCGGCTCCGTCGTGATGCTGCTCGGCCTCCTCCTCGTCGGGATCAAGGGCGGCACCTTCGACATGGTGGCACTCGCCACTGACAATGGGGCGGGCCTCAGCCATTCCGTGCAGGTCATCGCCGTTCTCGCCATCGGCCTCGGACTGGCCGTCAAGGCCCCCATGTGGCCCCTGCACACCTGGCTGCCCGACGCCCACACCGCCGCCCCCACCGTCGGCTCGGTGCTGCTCGCGGGCGTCCTGCTGAAGATGGGCACCTACGGCTTCGTCCGCATCGTGCTGCCCGTCGCCCCCGACGGCGCCCACACCTTCGCGCCCTACCTCGCCGCGTTCGCGGTGACCGGCATCGTCTACGGCTCCCTGGTCTGCCTCTCCCTCGCCCGCCGGGGACAGGGCGGCGACCTCAAACGGCTGATCGCCTACTCCTCCGTCGGACACATGGGCTTCGTCCTGCTCGGCATCGCGACCATGACCCCGACCGGCGTCAACGGCGCCCTGTTCGCCAACGTCGCCCACGGACTGATCACCGGCCTGCTGTTCTTCCTCGTCGGCGGCGTCAAGGACCGCCTGGGCACCAGCGACCTGGACACCCTCGCCGGGGCCACCGGCGCCGCCCTCTACGGCCGCGCCCCGCGCCTGGGCGGACTGCTCGCCTTCGGCGCGGTCGCCTCCCTCGGACTGCCCGGACTCGCCGGGTTCTGGGGCGAGATGCTGGCGATCCTCGGCTCGTACCGGCCCGCCGACGGGCTCAGCCGCCCCGCCTTCCTCGTCTTCATGGCCCTGGCCGCCTTCGGCACCCTGCTGACCGCCGCCTACCTGCTGGCCGTCGTACGGCGCGTGTGCATGGGCGGCGACGGCGGGATCCCCGCCGAGTTCCACCACGGCCCGCGGCTCGCCGACGTCCACGGCCACGAGTTCGCCGCCTGGACCCCGCTCGTCGCCCTCACCGTCCTCGCCGGGCTCTGGCCCGCCGCCCTCCTCGGCCTCACCGACCCGGCCGTACAGCAGCTCCTCGGAGGCAACTGATGGGCTCCCTGGTCCAGTCCGTCGACTGGCTCGCGATCGCCCCGCCCACCGTCACCGCCGTGGCGGCCCTCGCCGTCCTCGTCGCCGACCTCTTCCTGCCCGAGGGGAAGAAGCCGCTCCTGGGCGTCATCGCCACCGCCGGGCTCGTCCTGGCCGGACTGTGCCTGCTGCCGCTGCTGGACGGCGACCGCTCCACCTTCTGCCTCACCGGCGAGGGCGGCGCGTGCAGCTACAGCGCCGACCACTTCACGCTCGTCATCCAGTTCCTGGTGCTCGGCGGCGCCCTGCTGACGGCCCTGCTGTCCGTCGGCGACATCGTCGACTTCGCGCTCCCCGCCGGGGAGTTCTGGTTCCTGCTGCTGTCCTCCGCCGCCGGCGCCGCCCTGCTGCCCGCCTCCCGCGACCTGGCCACCCTCGTCATCGCCCTGGAAGTCGCCTCCCTGCCCGCCTTCGCCCTCGTCGGCCTCAAGCGCGGCGACGCCCGCTCCTCCGAGGCGGCCCTGAAGTTCTTCCTCTCCTCGGTCACCGCGACCGCCGTCACCCTCCTCGGCGTCAGCTTCGTCTACGCGGCCACCGGCAGCCTGCACCTGACCGAGGTCGCCGACGGCCTCACCCGCGTCGACCCGCGCCTGACCACCCTCGCCGGAACGGGCGTCGCGCTCACCCTCGTCGGCTTCGCCTTCAAGACGGCGGCCGTGCCCTTCCACTTCTGGGTGCCCGACACCTACGTGGGCGCGCCCCTGCCCGTCGCCGCCTACCTGTCCGTCGTCGGCAAGGCCGTCGGCTTCACCGGCCTCGTGCTCGTGACGGTCGTCGCCTTCCCCTCGCACGCCGACGTGTGGGCGCCCGCGCTCGCCGTACTCGCCGCGCTGACCATGACCATCGGCAACGCCGCCGCGCTGCGCCAGCGCCCCGACCGCCGGCACAGCGCCGTCCGCCTCCTCGCCTGGTCCTCCGTCGGCCAGGCCGGCTACCTGCTGGTGCCGCTCGCCGCCGCCGGGTACACCGAGGACCCGGCGGTCGCCATCGGCTCGACTGTCGCGTACGCGCTGATGTACGCGGCCGTCAACCTGGGCGCCTTCGGTGTCGCCGCGCTCGTCGCCCGCACCCGCCCCGCCCACCGCCTCGACGACTACCGGGGACTGGCCGCCCGGCGCCCGCTCGTCGCCCTCGCCCTCGGCTTCTTCCTGCTGTGCCTGGCCGGTCTGCCGCCGGGCGTCATCGGCCTGTTCGCGAAGGTCACCGTCTTCCGCACGGCCCTCGACGCGGGCCTGGGCTGGCTCGCGGCCGTCATGGCCGTCAACGTCGTGATCGCGCTCTACTACTACCTGCAGTGGACGGCTCTCCTCTTCCGCCCGGCCCCGGCCACCGCGGTTCCCGGGGAGCCCCAGGAGCCCGTACAGGAGCGCCCCGCGCGCGTCCCCGCACCGCTGGCCTGCGCCATCAGCCTCGCGGCCGCCCTCGGCGTGGCCCTCTCCGGCGCCCCCGAACTCGTCCTGCGCTTCGCCTCCCGGGCGCTGCTGTAGCCGGGGGCACGGGCCGGCGGGCCGGCGGGCCGGCGGGCCGTCTCACCCGTACGGCCCGTCGCACCAGGGAACCCGGAGCCCCCGTCTGGCGTTGACCGGTTCGGAAGGTTCCACTGGAGACTCCACCGGGAAACGCGTGGAAGAGCCAGGCAAAGGGTTCCCCTGCCGCACCACTTGGAGGGCGTACCGTGCACCGCCGGCACAACGGGCTCAGGACCGCCGTCCTCCTCGGAGGACTGTCCGCGCTCATCATCGTCATCGGCAGCTTCTTCGGACGCGGGGGCCTGGTCGTCGCCGTCCTCGTCGCCCTCGGCACCAACGCCTACGCCTACTGGAACAGCGACAGGATCGCGCTGCGCGCCATGCGCGCCCGCCCCGTCAGCGAGTTCGAGGCCCCGCACCTCTACCGCATGGTGCGCGAGCTCTCCACCGCCGCCCGCCAGCCCATGCCCCGGCTCTACATCTCCCCCACCGAGGCCCCCAACGCCTTCGCCACCGGCCGCAACCCGCGCCACGCCGCCGTCTGCTGCACCGACGGCATCCTGCGCCTGCTCGACGAGCGCGAACTGCGCGGCGTCATCGGCCACGAGCTCAGCCACGTCTACAACCGCGACATCCTCATCTCCTCCGTCGCGGGCGCCCTCGCCTCCGTGGTGATGTTCCTGGTCAACTTCGCCTGGCTGGTGCCCTTCGGCCGCTCCGACGACGACGAGGGCCCCGGCATCATCGGCATGATCATGATCATGCTGCTGGGTCCGGTCGCCGCCTCCCTCATCCAGCTCGCCGTCAGCCGCTCCCGCGAGTACGAGGCCGACGCCTCCGGCGCCCGCCTCACCGGCGACCCCCTCGCCCTCGCCTCCGCCCTGCGCAAGCTCGAACTGGGCACCCAGCGCGCCCCGTTGCCGCCCGAGCCCCGCATCGAGACCGCGAGCCACATGATGATCGCGAACCCCTTCCGCGCGGGCGAGGGCCTGTCCAAGCTCTTCTCCACCCACCCGCCCATGGCCGAACGCATCACCCGCCTGGAGAACATGGCGGGCCAGGGGCGGCGGTAGGGCGGGGCCGTGCCTTCCGCGGCCCGGCAACCGTTGAGGGGTGTGCCGTCGTCTCAGCGGTCAGAAGTGTGCCCGACCCGGAAGGCTGTCGACCATGAAGTTCGTCCTGAATGTCATCTGGCTGGTTCTCTGTGGCTTCTGGATGGCGGTCGGCTACGTCGTCGCGGGCCTCATCTGCTGCGTGCTCATCATCACCATTCCTTTTGGCATCGCCAGCTTCCGCATCGCCAACTTCGCCCTGTGGCCCTTCGGCCGGACGACCGTCGAGCGGCGCGACGCGGGCGCCGGTTCCTGCATCGGAAACATCATCTGGATCATCGTCGCCGGCTGGTGGCTGACGCTCGGCCACATCGTGACGGGTATCGCCCTGTGCTGCACGATCATCGGTATCCCGCTGGGCATCGCGAACTTCAAGCTGATCCCGGTTTCCCTGATGCCGCTCGGCCGTGAAATCGTCCCGACGGACCAGCGGTTCGGAAACGGCTGGTGATCCACGGAGCAGTGGAATACCGAAGGGGCGCCGGGGAACAACTCCCCGGCGCCCCTTCGGTTCCGCGCTCGGACGGGCCCCAAAAGGCCCGCATTCAGCGGTAGTTGACGAACTGGATCGCGAAGTCCAGGTCCTTGCCCTTCAGCAGGGCGATGACGGCCTGCAGGTCGTCCCGGCTCTTGGAGCTGACGCGCAGCTCGTCGCCCTGGATCTGGGCCTTGACGCCCTTGGGGCCCTCGTCGCGGATGATCTTGGAGACCTTCTTCGCGTTCTCCTGGGAGATGCCCTCCTGGACCGTCGCGAAGATCTTGTATTCCTTGCCCGAGAGCTGCGGCTCTCCCGTCTCCAGCGCCTTCAGCGAGATACCGCGCTTGATCAGCTTGGACTGGAAGATGTCGAGAACGGCCTTGACCCGCTCCTCGCCGTTGGCGCGCATCTCGATCTTCTCGCCGGACCACGCGATCGAGGCGTCGGCGCCCTTGAAGTCGTAGCGCGTCGAGATCTCCTTGGCGGCCTGGTTGAGGGCGTTGTCGACCTCCTGCCGCTCGACCTTCGAGACGATGTCGAAACTGGAGTCGGCCATATTGAGTTGGCTCCTCGTACGTAGATCCATCAGGGGGTGCGGCCCGGGGGACCCCGGTACGGGCCGGAGGGCCGGGTGCCGCTTGCGTCAGCCTAGCCACCCGGGGCCGCGGGGCGGGGCGGCGAACCGAGTGGCGGAGCACCCCAGGTCATCGGGTATGGTTTACGTCGTTGCCACGGAACGCCTCGCAAGGGCGTACGGAGCGACGAACCCATGGCGGTGTGCCCGAGTGGCCAATGGGAGCGGACTGTAAATCCGTCGGCTTAGCCTACCCAGGTTCGAATCCTGGCGCCGCCACGGACAAGGACCCCTGACCTCACGGTCAGGGGTCCTTTTCGTTGTCGGCGCGTTGCCGGCCCGTTGTCGGGGGCACCGGGCCGCCCGCCGCTATCCGGCCGCGACCGCGCCCTTGACCGCCTCGTCCACCGGCGTCTCCCCGCCGGTCAGCTCCAGGGTGCGGCCCGCCGTGGCCGGCTCGTCCAGCAGCGCGAGCAGGACGGCCGCGACGTCGTCGCGGGTCACCTCGCCGCGGCCGGTGCTCGCGGCCAGCGCGACCAGGCCCGTACCGGGTCCGTCGGTGAGCCGGCCGGGGCGCAGGACCGTCCAGTCGAGGCCCGCGCGTGCGCGTACGTCCGCGTCGGCCGCGCCCTTGGCGCGCAGATAGGCGGCGAAGACCGGGTCGGTGCCCGGCGGCGGCTCGTGGTCGGCGCCCATCGCGGAGACGACGAGGAAGCGCCGCACCCCGGCGGCCTCGGCGGCGTCCGCGAAGAGGACGGCGGCGGCGCGGTCGACGGTGTCCTTGCGCGCGGCCCCGCTGCCCGGCCCCGCGCCGGCCGCGAAGACGGCCGCGTCGGCGGACTCCAGATGCCGTGCGACGTCGGCGACGGACGCCGACTCCAGGTCGATCACGACCGGTTCGGCCCCTGCCGCGAGCAGGTCGCCCGCCTGTTCCGGTCTGCGGATGATGCCCGCGACCTCGTCCCCCCGCGCGTGCAGCAGCCGTTCCAGCCGCAGCGCGATCCTGCCGTGTCCACCAGCGATGACAATGCGCATGATCCGACCGTACGCCGCTCGCGGTGATCGCACAGGAGGGCGCTACGAGGGCTCGCCGCCGCGCGCGGCCTGCCGGGGCAGTTCGAGCGCGGCCACGGCCGAGGAGTCGCAGAACTCGCGCACCGCGCTCGTACGGGCCACGACGCGCCCCTGATGCACCACCAGGCGGCTGTAGGCGAGGGAGAGTACGCCCTCGATGCGCTCGCCCCGTACGGCCAGCAGCTCCGCCGGGAAGCCCGCCTCCACCCGCACCTGCGGCAGCCCCATCGCCGCCCGCGCCCGCGCGCTGACGGTCTCGTAGGCCTCGTCGGGGCGCAGTTCGCCGCGCGAGGCGAGCAGGAAGGCGGCCTCCAACGGGTCGCCGCGGCCCACGGGGTTGGCGGCGTCGCGCACCGCGCCGCTGCCCGCCGTCACCCGTACTCCGGCGGCCCGCAGCAGCCGTACCGGCGCGCAGCGCGAGACGGGTTCCGCGCGCTGTTCCATCGCCCCGCAGTCGCCCTGCGGCAGGCACACGACGGTCACTCCGGCGGCCGCGAGCTGCTCGGCGACGCGGGCGGCGGCCTCGTGCGGCAGCCGGGCCAGGCCCCCGCAGGGGCCGAGCGTGACGCCGGTGCGCAGCCCGCCGGCCATGGCCGCGAGGCGCGCGAGCCGGGCGGGGTCGTCGCCGTCGGTGTGCAGGTCGACGGCGCAGCCGTACTCGGCGGCGAGGTCCAGGACCGTCTCGGTGTAGCCGGCGGGATCGGGGTCCAGATCGGGGCAACCCCCCACCGCGGCCCCCATTTTGACGGCGTCCTTGAGCATGGCCAGGCTGTCGGCGCCCGCGGCGCCGGTGAGCAGCCGGGGGACGGCGACGGTGCTCAGGTCGGTCAGGCCGCGCAGCGCGCGCCGGGCCCGCAGGACGGCCTCCAGGGGGCGCAGGCCCTGGACGTCGCCGATGCGTACGTGGCAGCGCAGTGCGGTCGCGCCGTGCCCGAGCTGCAGCAGCGCGGCCTCGGTGGCGCGCCGCTGGACGTCCTCGGCGGCGCGGGAGACGGGGCCGGCGGAGTCGGCGGTCAGGGCGGTGTCGCCGTGGGCGTGCGGTTCGGCGGGGGCGGGCAGCAGGAGATAGCCGCTGAGGTCCACGCGGGGGCCGGGGACCAGGCTGCCGGCGGTGCCGACGGCCTCGATCCGGCCGCCGCTGAGGCGGACGTCCACGGTGCGGCCGTCGGCGAGCCGGGCGCCGCACAGCACCAGGACGCCGTCGTCGGGCAGGCCGCCGGGCGGGAGTGCGGGTACGGCGGCGGACGGGACGGGCTCGTCGCCGTGGTGTCTGGGGGGCTGCGGCTGGCTGTCGGGCATCGCGCTCCTCCGGGGGCCGGGGCGTGCATGATCACGCAGCGTGGTCCGAGCCTAGGGCGCGTTCGGAACCGCTTCGAGCAAGCGACGAATAGTCGTACTGGTGTGGTGCGGGTGTGGTGCGAGGGCTGTCCGGAGGGGGTGCCGGGGCGCCGTCCGGACGTGGATTTCACCTTCGGCGGCCAACCGTGTAATGTCTTCCTCGCTCGCCCCAATAGCTCAGTCGGCAGAGCGTCTCCATGGTAAGGAGAAGGTCAACGGTTCGATTCCGTTTTGGGGCTCTGGTGTGAGAGGGGTTCCCCGCCTTAGGGTGGGGAGCATCTCCCGCATCTCAGCGGTGTAGCTCAGTCGGTAGAGCAAGCGGCTCATAATCGCTGTGTCACCGGTTCAAGTCCGGTCACCGCTACACACAGTAGCCGATTGTGGGGTCGGTCCCTCCGGTCGGCTACTCTTGTCTGCGTTCCATTCGTCCATCCGCGTCAAGGAGCACTCACGTGGCTGCCACCGACGTCCGCCCGAAGATCACGCTGGCCTGCGTGGAGTGCAAGGAGCGGAACTACATCACCAAGAAGAACCGGCGCAACGACCCGGATCGTCTTGAGATGAAGAAGCACTGCCCGCGTTGCAACGCGCACACCGCGCACCGCGAGACGCGCTGACTTAACAAGCTCGTCAGTGAGGCCGTCCCCGATTCCCGGGGGCGGCCTCGCGGCATTCGGTCTGCCTGTACCGTCCTGGTGTCTGCTCACCTTGTCCACTCAGGAGGTACCGAGCCATGGCGCTCGACCAGTCCTTCGTCGGACGGACCTATCCGGCCAGTGACCCCTATGAGGTCGGCCGGGAGAAGATCCGTGAATTCGCCGTGGCCGTCGGCGATGCCAATCCGGTGTACACCGATCCCGAGGCCGCCAAGGCGCTCGGCCACCCGGATGTGATCGCCCCGCCGACTTTTGTGTTCGCCATCACGTTCAAGGCCGCCGAGCAGGTCGTGCAGGACCCGCAGCTGGGCCTGGACTACGACCGGGTCGTGCACGGCGACCAGAAGTTCGCCTACACCCGTCCGGTGCGCGCCGGTGACCGGCTGTCGGTGATCTCGACGATCGAGTCCGTGAAGTCCGTGGCGGGCAACGACCTGGTCTCGGTCCGCGGTGATGTGCACGACGAGAGCGGGGAGCTCGTCGTGACCGCCCATACCCTGCTGGTCTCCCGCGCCGCCGAGGAGGGCTGATGGCTGCCAAGGTTTCCTACGAGGACGTCACGGTCGGCACCGAGCTGCCGGCGCGGACCTTCCCGGTCACCCGGGCCGACCTGGTGCGCTACGCGGGCGCCTCGGGCGACTTCAACCCGATCCACTGGAACGAGAGGTTCGCCAAGGAGGTCGGGCTGCCGGACGTCATCGCGCACGGCATGTTCACGATGGCCGAGGCGGTGCGCGTGGTGACCGACTGGGCGGGCGACCCCGGGGCGCTCGTCGAGTACGGGGTGCGCTTCACCAAGCCGGTCGTCGTGCCCGACGACGACAAGGGCGCGGTCATCGAGGTCAGCGCCAAGGTCGCGGCCAAGCTCGACGACGAGGCCCGTACGGTCCGCGTCGACCTGCTGGCCAAGAGCGCCGGCGAGAAGGTGCTGGGCATGTCCCGCGCGGTGGTCAGGCTCGCCTGACGCGGACGTACGCGGCCGCACGCGACGAGTGAGACGGTAAGGGGCGCCCTCCAGTGTGGGGCGCCCCTTACCGCGTCCGGGGGCGGGCACCGCGGAACCGTACCCTTGTGCCCGTGCAGGAACTCCACGACGCTCCCCTCGCCCCCCTGACCACCTTCCGGCTCGGCGGTCCCGCGACCCGGCTGGTCACGGCCACCACCGACGACGAGGTGGTCGCGGCCGTCCGCGAAGCCGACGCCGCCGGCACCCCGCTGCTGGTCATCGGCGGCGGCAGCAACCTCGTGATCTCCGACAGGGGCTTCGAGGGCACGGCCCTGCACATCGCCACCCGCGGCTTCGCCCTGGACGGCACCCGGCTCGAACTCGCCGCCGGCGAGAACTGGTCCGACGCCGTGGCCCGCGTCGTCGAGGCGGGCCTGGCGGGCATCGAGTGCCTGGCCGGCATCCCCGGCTCCGCCGGCGCGACACCGATCCAGAACGTCGGCGCGTACGGCCAGGACGTCTCGGCGACGATCACCGAGGTGGTCGCCTACGACCGCCGTACCGGCGGGACCGTGGTGATCCCGAACGAGGACTGCGCCTTCTCCTACCGCCACAGCCGCTTCAAGCAGGACCCCGACCGCTACGTGGTGCTGCGCGTCCGCTTCGAGCTGGAGGACGCGGGCGGGATGTCCGGCCCCCTGAGGTACGCGGAGACCGCCCGCGCGCTGGGTGTTCGGGCCGGGGAGCGGGTGCCGGTGGCGGCGGCCCGCGAGACGGTGCTGAAGCTGCGGTCCGGCAAGGGCATGGTCCTCGACCCGGAGGACCACGACACGTGGTCGGCGGGCTCGTTCTTCACCAACCCGGTGCTCACCGAGGCCGAGCACGCCGCCTTCCTGGCCCGCGTCGCCGAACGGCTCGGCGCGGACGTCGCCCCGCCCGGCTACCCGGCGGGCGACGGCCTGGTGAAGACCTCGGCGGCCTGGCTCATCGACAAGGCCGGCTTCACCAAGGGCTACGGCACCGGCCCGGCCCGGATCTCCACCAAACACACCCTCGCCCTGACCAACCGCGGCGCGGCCACCACCGAGGACCTCCTCACCCTGGCCCGCGAGGTCCGCGAGGGCGTCCGCGAGGCGTTCGGGGTGACGCTCGTCAACGAGCCGGTGACGGTGGGCGTCCACCTCTAGCCTCCGGCACGGGCGGGGGACGTCCCCCGGAACCGGGGCGCTGTCCCGGCGGTGGACGCTCGGGCTCCCGGTGTCGCGACCGGCGCCCGCCGGGGGCTCCCGCGCCCGTATCGGAGCGCAGTCCGGCTCTGGCCTCGGGCACGGGCGGGGGACGTCCCGCGGAACCGGAGTGCTGTCCCGGCGGTGGATGCCCGGGCTCCCGTTACCGCGACCAGCGCCCGTCGGGGCCCCGCGCTCGTACCGGAGTGCCGTCCGGCTCTGGCCTCCGGCACGGGTCGGGTACGTCCCCTGGAACCGGAGCGCTGTCCCGGTGGCGGCCGCCCGGGCTCCCGTTGCCGCGACCGGCGTCCGTCGGGCCCCCGCGCCCGTATCGGAGTGCCGTCCGGCTCTGATCTCCGGCACGGGCCGGGTACGTCCCCCTGGAACCGGAGCGCCGTCCCGGCGGTGGACGCCCGGGCCCATGCTGCCGCGACCGGCGCTCGCCGGGGCCCCGCGCCCGTATCGGAGCGCCGTCCGGGCCGTGCGCCCGTCAGCGGCCCGCTGAGCCGCTCGTTAGGCCGCGAGCCAGCCGTCCACGCCCGCCAGCAGTCGTTCGCGCACGTCCTGCGGGGCCCGGGAGGCGCGGATCGACTGGCGGGCCAGTTCCGCGAGGCCCTCGTCCGTGAACCCGTGGTGCTCGCGGGCGAGTTCGTACTGGGCGGCCAGGCGGGAGCCGAACAGCAGCGGGTCGTCGGCGCCCAGCGCTATCGGCACCCCGGCGTCGAACAGGGTCCGCAGCGGTACGTCCGCGGGCTTGTCGTAGACGCCGAGGGCGACATTGGACGAGGGGCACACCTCGCAGGTCACCCCGCGTTCGGCGAGCCGTCGCAGCAGCCGGGGGTCCTCGGCGGCCCGTACCCCGTGGCCCACCCGGCCCGCGTGCAGGTCGTCCAGGCAGTCGCGCACGCTGCTCGGGCCGGACAGCTCGCCGCCGTGCGGGGCGGCGAGCAGCCCGCCCTGCCGGGCGATCTCGAAGGCGCGGTCGAAGTCCCGGGCCAGACCGCGCCGTTCGTCGTTGGAGAGCCCGAAGCCGACGACGCCGCGGTCGGCGTAGCGCACCGCGAGCCGCGCGAGCGTACGGGCCTCCAGGGGGTGCTTCATCCGGTTCGCCGCGACCAGGACGCGCATACCGAGCCCGGTCTCGCGGGAAGCGCTCTCCACCGCGTCCAGGATGATCTCCAGCGCGGGGATCAGCCCGCCCAGCCGGGGCGCGTACGAGGTGGGGTCGACCTGGATCTCCAGCCAGCCGGAGCCGTCGCGCACGTCCTCCTCGGCGGCCTCGCGCACCAGCCGCCGGATGTCCTCGGGGGAGCGCAGGCACGAGCGGGCGATGTCGTACAGCCGCTGGAAGCGGAACCAGCCGCGCTCGTCCGTGGCCCGCAGTCTCGGCGGCTCCCCGCCGCTGAGCGCCTCGGGCAGGTGCACCCCGTACTTGTCGGCGAGTTCGAGCAGGGTCGAGGGGCGCATGGACCCGGTGAAGTGCAGATGCAGATGGGCCTTCGGCAGCAGGCGTACGTCGCGAACACTCTCCATCTTGGGATCTTGCCTCACCTCCGGGACAACCGGAAGGGACTTTCTCCTATCGGAGAACCACCCGAATACGCCTGCGGGTCCCCGGCACGCACCGGGGACCCGCAGGGAACGCCGGGCCTTTTCCAGGCCCCGGCTCAGGCTGTGGCTCAGGCCTTGGCCTCGGCGAGCAGCTTCTGGATCCGGGAGACGCCCTCCACCAGGTCCTCGTCGCCCAGCGCGTAGGACAGCCGCAGATAGCCCGGCGTGCCGAAGGCCTCGCCCGGGACGACCGCGACCTCGGCCTCCTCCAGGATCAGCGCGGCGAGCTCGACGGAGGTCGCGGGCCGCTTGCCCCGGATCTCCTTGCCGAGCAGCTCCTTGACCGATGGGTAGGCGTAGAAGGCGCCCTCGGGCTCGGGGCAGTAGACGCCCTCGATCTCGTTGAGCATGCGCACGATCGTCCGGCGGCGGCGGTCGAAGGCGACCTTCATCTCCTCGACGGCCTTCAGATCGCCGGAGACGGCGGCCAGCGCGGCCATCTGCGCGACGTTGGAGACGTTGGAGGTGGCGTGCGACTGCAGGTTGGTCGCGGCCTTGACGACGTCCTGCGGGCCGATGACCCAGCCCACGCGCCAGCCGGTCATCGCGTACGTCTTCGCGACGCCGTTGACGACGACGCACTTGTCGCGCAGCTGCGGCACCACCACGGGCAGCGAGGCGAACTCGGCGTCGCCGTAGACCAGGTGCTCGTAGATCTCGTCGGTCAGCACCCACAGGCCGTGCTCGGCGGCCCAGCGGCCGATCTCCTCGATCTGCTCGCGGCTGTAGACGGCGCCGGTGGGGTTGGAGGGGGAGACGAACACCAGCACCTTCGTGCGCTCGGTGCGGGCCGCCTCCAGCTGCTCGACGGAGACCCGGTAGCCGGTGGTCTCGTCGGCGACGACCTCGACCGGGACACCGCCGGCCAGGCGGATCGACTCGGGGTAGGTGGTCCAGTACGGGGCGGGCACGATGACCTCGTCGCCCGGGTCGACGATCGCGGCGAACGCCTCGTAGATGGCCTGCTTGCCGCCGTTGGTGACGAGCACCTGCGAGGGCTCGACCTCGTAGCCGGAGTCGCGCTTGGTCTTGGCGGCGATCGCGGCCTTCAGCTCGGGCAGCCCGCCGGCCGGGGTGTAGCGGTGGAAGCGCGGGTCGCGGCAGGCCTCGACCGCGGCCTCGACGATGTAGTCCGGCGTCGGGAAGTCGGGCTCGCCCGCGCCGAAGCCGATCACCGGGCGGCCCGCGGCCTTGAGGGCCTTGGCCTTGGCGTCCACGGCGAGGGTGGCGGACTCGGAGATCGCGGAGATCCGGGCGGAGAGCCGGCGCCCGGCGGGGGACGGGGACGAGGAAGTCTCAGGGGTCGCAGAGGTCATAGGGGCATGCTCGCAGACCCGGGACGAAGCGGGCACGCCGGTTTGCCGGACTTCCTCCGCCGGGAACGGGCCCGGGGGCGCTTCGCGGGCGGTCCGCCGTGGGCGTCGGGGCGGTGGGCGCGGAGCGCTGTTCGACGGATGGCCGCCGGAGCACGTACACTCACTGACCGTTGGCCCCCCTCGCCGTCGGATCCGGCGTGTTTCCGGGTTTCCGGCTGCGCGCACGACGTGCGTACGGACGGATGCGGTACGTTTGGGGGGAACCACAAAGGGTCGTAGCTCAATTGGTAGAGCACTGGTCTCCAAAACCAGCGGTTGGGGGTTCAAGTCCCTTCGGCCCTGCTACACGCATCATCACCAGGGTGCGTGCGCGTACGTAGCGAAATGCACCGCCGTGCGGCTCATCCGGGCGCGGCACGGCGCACGACCCGGATTCAGGTGAGGACGTAGTGACGGAAGCCCTTGGCTCCACCGCGACGCCTGAGAGCGGTCGTCCCGAGGACGAGGTGGCCGTCAAGAAGGGCCGCCGCGGCGGGAAGCGCGGTAAGAAGGGTCCTCTGGGCCGCCTCGCGCTGTTCTACCGGCAGATCGTCGCAGAGCTCCGCAAGGTCGTCTGGCCCACCCGGAGCCAGCTGTCGACGTACACCACCGTGGTGATCGTCTTTGTCGTCATCGTCATTGGCCTGGTCACCGTGATTGACTATGGGTTCACCAACGCCGTCAAGTACGTCTTCGGCTGAACCCGCGCGCAGGGCGGACGCCGGTCGGCGGTCCGCCCCTTCGCTCGTTCCACCCCTTGAAGCCAGGAAGAAGCAGCCACGTGTCTGACCCGAACCTGAACGACGCCGCCGACTCGTCGAAGCCGGCGGAGGCCGACGTGGACGCGGCAGTCTCGGCCGAGGTCCAGGGCGACGACACCGCGCAGGAGATCGTCGAGAACGCCGACGGCATCGACGAGCTCGACGCCGAGGACGCCGCCGCGGGCGAGCCCGCCGAGCAGGCCGCCGTGCACGTCGAGAGCGACGCCGAGCTGTCGGCCGCCGAGCCCGCCGAGGAGGCCCCGGCGGAGGAGCAGGCCGAGGCCGACCCGGTCGAGGCCCTCCGTGAGGAGCTGCGCTCCCTGCCCGGCGAGTGGTACGTCATCCACACCTACGCGGGCTACGAGAACCGCGTGAAGACCAACCTCGAACAGCGCGCCGTCTCGCTCAACGTCGAGGACTACATCTTCCAGGCCGAGGTGCCGCAGGAGGAGGTCGTCCAGATCAAGGGCGGCGACCGCCGCACCGTCCGCCAGAACAAGCTGCCCGGCTATGTGCTGGTGCGCATGGACCTGACGAACGAGTCCTGGGGCGTCGTCCGCAACACCCCGGGTGTCACCGGCTTCGTGGGCAACGCCTACGACCCGTACCCGCTGACCTTGGACGAGATCGTCAAGATGCTCGCGCCGGAGGCCGAGGCCAAGGCCGCCCGCGAGGCCGCCGAGGCCGAGGGCAAGCCGGTGCCGGCTCGCAAGGTCGAGGTCCAGGTGCTGGACTTCGAGGTCGGCGACTCGGTCACCGTCACCGACGGCCCGTTCGCGACGCTGCAGGCGACCATCAACGAGATCAACGCCGACTCGAAGAAGGTCAAGGGCCTCGTCGAGATCTTCGGCCGCGAGACCCCGGTCGAGCTGAGCTTCGACCAGATCCAGAAGAACTAGCTTCCACGCGTCCGAGAGGCCAGACCAGGCGGTCTGGCCTCTCGGTTTTTGGCCCGGCCGCGTTACCCGTTATCGTGGTGCGGTATGCCTGCGCGCAGTGTGCGCGGGCAAAAAAACTCTCACTAGGACCCGGAGAGAGCAATGCCTCCCAAGAAGAAGAAGGTCACGGGGCTTATCAAGCTCCAGATCCAGGCCGGTGCCGCCAACCCGGCCCCGCCGGTCGGCCCCGCGCTGGGTCAGCACGGCGTCAACATCATGGAGTTCTGCAAGGCCTACAACGCCGCGACCGAGTCGCAGCGTGGCATGGTCGTGCCGGTGGAGATCACGGTCTACGAGGACCGTTCCTTCACCTTCGTGACCAAGACTCCGCCGGCCGCGAAGCTGATCCTCAAGGCCGCGGGCGTGGAGAAGGGCTCCGGCGAGCCGCACAAGACCAAGGTCGCCAAGATCACCCGCGACCAGGTCCGCGACATCGCCACCACCAAGATGCCCGACCTGAACGCCAACGACCTGGACGCCGCCGAGAAGATCATCGCCGGCACCGCCCGCTCCATGGGCATCACGGTCGAGGGCTGAATCAGCCTCCCCGCCGTTTCGGCACCCCCGTGGAAGGGCCGGCGCGGCCCGCACCACGAACTCCATAGCTACTGAGGAGCAGCAGTGAAGCGCAGCAAGACTCTCCGCGCTGCGGACGCCAAGATCGAGGCGGAGCGCCTTTACGCTCCGCTTGAGGCCGTCCGTCTCGCCAAGGAGACCTCCAGCACCAAGTTCGACGGCACCGTCGAGGTCGCCATGCGTCTGGGCGTCGACCCGCGCAAGGCCGACCAGATGGTCCGTGGCACCGTGAACCTTCCGCACGGCACCGGTAAGACCGCCCGGGTCCTGGTCTTCGCGACCGGTGACCGTGCCGAGGCCGCGCGTGCCGCGGGCGCCGACATCGTCGGTGCCGACGAGCTGATCGACGAGGTCGCCAAGGGCCGCCTGGACTTCGACTCCGTCGTCGCCACCCCGGACCTCATGGGCAAGGTCGGCCGTCTCGGCCGCGTGCTCGGTCCGCGTGGTCTGATGCCGAACCCGAAGACCGGCACCGTCACCCCGGACGTGGCCAAGGCCGTGACCGAGATCAAGGGCGGCAAGATCGAGTTCCGCGTCGACAAGCACTCGAACCTGCACTTCATCATCGGCAAGGTCTCCTTCGACGAGCAGAAGCTCGTCGAGAACTACGCTGCGGCGCTTGAGGAGATCACCCGACTGAAGCCGTCCGCCGCCAAGGGCCGCTACATCAAGAAGGCCACCGTGACCACCACGATGGGCCCCGGCATCCCGGTCGACCCGAACCGCACCCGCAACCTCCTCGCGGAGGACGAGACCGTCTGAAGCTGACGGACTCGCGCGGCGCGTGACGTCGTGAGCCGGGCCCCGCACCCCTTCCCGGGTGCGGGGCCCGGCTTTTTCACGTTTCCTTGTCGCCGCCTTCGGCTAGGGTGCCTGTGATCGAAAGTTAAAAAGTTCTCCAAGGGGGAAATGATGGGCAAGTCGACGTTCCGCCGCACCGGTGTCTGCATATCCGCGGTGGCCCTGCTCGGTGGCGCTGTCGCCTGTACGTCGGACGGGGACGGCAAGTCCTCCGGGGCCGCCAAGACGCCCGTACAGGCGCTGCAGGCGGCCTTCAAGAAGACGAGCGCGGCGAAGTCGGCCAAGGTGCACATGACCGTCTCCGCCCCGGAGGGGGCCGGTACGGCGGCCGGCACCGAGGTCACCATGGACGGCGTCGTGGGCTGGAACCCGGGCGTGATGGACATGACGATGTCCGGCGCCGGTGCGGCGGCGGCCGGTGCCGCGGGCGGCGACGGCAAGACGCGCATGATCATGATCGACAACGTGATGTACACGCAGCTGCCGGCCGGGTCCATGAAGGACGCGCCCGAGGCGATGCGCGGCAAGAAGTGGATGAAGCTCGACGCCAAGTCCGCCCCCAACGCCGCGCTGCAGAAGTCGATGGGCTCGAAGATGGACAGCGCCAACCAGGACCCGTCCAAGCAGATGGCGACGCTGCTCGACTCCCCGAACCTCAAGCGGGTCGGCGAGGAGAAGGTCAACGGGACCTCGGCCCAGCACTACAAGGGCACGCTGACCGTCGACGACATGGCCAAGGGCACGGCCTCGGCCGAGGTCATGGACGCCAAGGAGCGCGAGGCCCTGCTGGAGACCGTCAAGCAGGCCGGCATCAAGAGCTACGACACCGACATCTGGGTCAACGGTGACAACCTCCCGGTGAAGATGACCGTGGTCATGGACAGCGCCCAGGGCAAGATGAAGATGAGCGCCGACTACACCGACTACGGCACCAAGGTGGACGTCAAGGCCCCGGCGGCCGGGGAGGTCGCCGACTTCGGTGACATGATCAAGGACCTCTCGAAGGCCGTCGAGGACGCCAAGCGCTCCTGACGCCGGCGCTCGGTCCCGAGCGCGTTCTTGACCCGATTTGCCTGACCGCAGGTCGCTCCCCTATCGTGTCCGGGAAGCCAAAGACCGCTGGTCGTTGCTATGTCTTCGAAGGAAGGCATGGTGGCCGAAGGATCCGCTAGCTGCGGGCGACCTGCGCAGGTGAATGTGGTCGAAACTCCCGTCGGGGCGGATGTCCCCTCGGTCGAGTCACGCCCCGAGCGCCTGCGCCGGGGCGTTTCGTTTTGCCCAGGCCCCTTCCGCCCGTATGCGGTCCGAATCACCCGGAAGGAGGCCGAGGCTCATGGCGAGGCCCGACAAGGCTGCCGCGGTTGCCGAGCTGACGGACAAGTTCCGCAGCTCGAACGCCGCTGTGCTGACCGAGTACCGCGGTCTCACCGTGGCGCAGCTCAAGACGCTGCGTCGTTCGCTCGGTGAGAACGCCCAGTACGCCGTGGTGAAGAACACGCTGACCAAGATCGCGGCCGGTGAGGCCGGGATCACGCTGCCGGGCGAGCTTTTCGCCGGCCCGACGGCGGCCGCCTTCATCACCGGTGACCCGGTGGAGGCGGCGAAGGGTCTTCGTGACTTCGCCAAGGAGAACCCGAATCTCATCATCAAGGGCGGTGTCCTTGATGGCAAGGCGATGACCGCCGATGAGATCAAGAAGCTTGCGGACCTCGAGTCCCGCGAGGTTCTGCTCAGCAAGCTGGCCGGTGCCATGAAGGGCAAGCAGTCCCAGGCTGCCTCGCTCTTCCAGGCGCTGCCGACGAAGCTCGTCCGCACCGTGGACGCGCTGCGCGCCAAGCAGGCCGAGCAGGGCGGTGCCGAGTAATTCGGCTCGCGCATTGACCGACGCTGCCTGAAGGCGCCGGTCGCAGCGGGCCGTACGCCCGCCGTCATATACATCCCGGCACCTGCCGATTTAGTGGAAGGACCGCCATCATGGCGAAGCTGACCAAGGACGAGCTGCTCGCGCAGTTCGAGGAGATGACCCTCATCGAGCTGGCCGAGTTCGTCTCCGCCTTCGAGGAGAAGTTCGACGTCACCGCCGCCGCTGCCGCGCCGGTCGTCGTCGCCGGCGGTGTCGCCGGTGGCGAGGCTGCCGCCGCCGAGGAGAAGGACGAGTTCGACGTCATCCTCACCGCCGCCGGTGACAAGAAGATCCAGGTCATCAAGGTCGTGCGTGAGCTGACCTCCCTCGGCCTGAAGGAGGCCAAGGACCTGGTCGACGGCACCCCGAAGCCGGTTCTGGAGAAGGTCGCGAAGGACGCCGCGGACAAGGCCAAGGAGGCCCTGGAGGGCGCCGGCGCCTCGGTCGAGGTCAAGTGACCCCCGGAGTCCGCTGACTCCTCGCGCCGCCAGGCGCACACCAAGTCCAAGGGCGATCACCCATGCGGGTGGTCGCCCTTGGGCGTTGTCGGGACGGCAGGTTGCCCTGTGGGCGGGGGCGAGTATGGTGATCTTCGTTGTCCTGTCGTGCGGGTCGTGACGCCCGCGCCATTCGGCCGTTGGAAGCGACGGGGTGACGGGTGGCGGCAGGCGGTTCGGCAGGGGCGCTGTGAGGCGAAGGGCCTTGACGAACGCGACGGGGCGCGCAATTCTCAGGACGCGTCGCCACATCGATCCACCGTCCGAGGCATGGATCGTGGGCGGGCTGGGAAGTCTTGCGTCAGACGATGCCGGGGCGCGCAGCGCCGGATGTCGTGGATGGGCACTGACCGCGAGGGACAACAGCATCCCGGAGGGAGAGATTGGTATCGCACCGGTCTCGGGATATCCGCTCTGGACATCAGTGGGCCAAGTGGCTACACTGACCCTTTGCGCTGCCTGTTAGCTGCTCCCTGCCCGTCACCAGGGGCATGCCCACTGTCGAGCACTGCTGATGGAAACCCGCTGAGCTGGGACTTTCCTCGTATGCACGGAGTGGGGCCGGTACGCGCGTAGTGAGTCCGAGCCCTCGGAAGGACCCCCTCTTGGCCGCCTCGCGCAACGCCTCGACTGCCAATACGAACAACGGCGCCAGCACCGCCCCGCTGCGCATCTCCTTTGCGAAGATCAAGGAGCCTCTTGAGGTTCCGAACCTCCTCGCGCTGCAGACCGAGAGCTTCGACTGGCTGCTCGGCAACGCTGCCTGGAAGGCTCGCGTCGAGGCTGCGCTGGAGAGCGGTCAGGACGTGCCCACCAAGTCCGGTCTGGAGGAGATCTTCGAGGAGATCTCCCCGATCGAGGACTTCTCCGGGTCGATGTCGCTGACCTTCCGCGACCACCGTTTCGAGCCCCCGAAGAACTCGATCGACGAGTGCAAGGAGCGCGACTTCACGTACGCGGCTCCGCTCTTCGTCACCGCCGAGTTCACCAACAACGAGACCGGCGAGATCAAGTCGCAGACGGTCTTCATGGGCGACTTCCCGCTCATGACGCCGAAGGGCACCTTCTGCATCAACGGCACCGAGCGTGTCGTCGTCTCGCAGCTGGTGCGTTCGCCGGGTGTCTACTTCGATTCCTCCATCGACAAGACCTCCGACAAGGACATCTTCACCGCCAAGATCATCCCGTCCCGGGGTGCCTGGCTGGAGATGGAGATCGACAAGCGCGACATGGTCGGTGTGCGTATCGACCGCAAGCGCAAGCAGTCGGTCACGGTGCTGCTCAAGGCGCTCGGCTGGACCACCGAGCAGATCCTTGAGGAGTTCGGCGAGTACGAGTCGATGCGCGCCACCCTGGAGAAGGACCACACCCAGGGCCAGGACGACGCGCTGCTCGACATCTACCGCAAGCTCCGTCCGGGCGAGCCGCCGACGCGTGAGGCCGCCCAGACGCTGCTGGAGAACCTCTACTTCAACCCCAAGCGCTACGACCTGGCGAAGGTCGGCCGCTACAAGGTCAACAAGAAGCTGGGCGCCGACGCCCCGCTCGACGCCGGTGTGCTGACCGTCGACGATGTCATCGCGACGATCAAGTACCTGGTGAAGCTGCACGCCGGCGAGGTCGAGACGGTCGGCGAGAACGGCACCCAGATCGTCGTCGAGACCGACGACATCGACCACTTCGGCAACCGTCGTCTGCGCAACGTCGGCGAGCTCATCCAGAACCAGGTCCGCACCGGTCTGGCCCGTATGGAGCGCGTCGTCCGCGAGCGGATGACCACCCAGGACGTCGAGGCGATCACGCCGCAGACCCTGATCAACATCCGGCCGGTCGTCGCCTCCATCAAGGAGTTCTTCGGCACCAGCCAGCTGTCCCAGTTCATGGACCAGACGAACCCGCTGTCGGGCCTGACCCACAAGCGCCGTCTGTCCGCGCTGGGCCCCGGCGGTCTGTCCCGTGAGCGGGCCGGCTTCGAGGTCCGAGACGTCCACCCGTCGCACTACGGCCGTATGTGCCCGATCGAGACGCCCGAAGGCCCGAACATCGGTCTGATCGGCTCGCTCGCCTCCTACGGTCGCGTCAACGCCTTCGGCTTCGTCGAGACCCCGTACCGCAAGGTCGTCGACGGCCAGGTCACCGACGAGGTGAACTACCTGACTGCCGACGAGGAGGACCGCTTCGTCATCGCCCAGGCGAACGCCCCCCTCACCGAGGAGCTGCGGTACGCCGAGGCGCGTGTGCTGGTCCGTCGCCGCGGCGGCGAGGTCGACTACGTCGACCCGTCCGAGGTCGACTACATGGACGTCTCGCCGCGCCAGATGGTGTCGGTCGCGACCGCCATGATCCCCTTCCTTGAGCACGACGACGCCAACCGCGCGCTCATGGGATCGAACATGATGCGCCAGGCCGTTCCGCTGATCAAGGCGGAGGCCCCGCTGGTCGGCACCGGCATGGAGTACCGCTGCGCGGTCGACGCCGGTGACGTCATCAAGGCCGAGAAGGACGGTGTGGTCCAGGAGGTCTCCGCGGACTACGTCACCGTCGCCAACGACGACGGCACGTACAACACGTACCGGGTCGCCAAGTTCTCGCGCTCCAACCAGGGCACGTCCTTCAACCAGAAGGTCGTCGTCGACGAGGGCGCCCGTGTCGTCGCCGGCCAGGTGCTGGCCGACGGTCCGTCCACGGACGAGGGCGAGATGGCCCTCGGCAAGAACCTCCTCGTGGCGTTCATGCCGTGGGAGGGCCACAACTACGAGGACGCGATCATCCTGTCGCAGCGCCTCGTGCAGGACGACGTCCTCTCCTCGATCCACATCGAGGAGCACGAGGTCGACGCCCGTGACACCAAGCTGGGCCCCGAGGAGATCACCCGGGACATCCCGAACGTCTCCGAGGAGGTCCTCGCCGACCTCGACGAGCGCGGCATCATCCGTATCGGTGCCGAGGTCGTCGCCGGCGACATCCTGGTCGGCAAGGTCACCCCGAAGGGCGAGACCGAGCTGACCCCGGAGGAGCGCCTGCTCCGCGCGATCTTCGGTGAGAAGGCCCGTGAGGTCCGTGACACCTCGCTGAAGGTGCCGCACGGTGAGATCGGCAAGGTCATCGGCGTGCGCGTCTTCGACCGCGAGGAGGGCGACGAGCTGCCGCCGGGCGTGAACCAGCTGGTCCGCGTCTACGTCGCGCAGAAGCGCAAGATCACCGACGGTGACAAGCTCGCCGGCCGTCACGGCAACAAGGGTGTCATCTCCAAGATCCTGCCGGTCGAGGACATGCCGTTCCTGGAGGACGGCACCCCGGTCGACATCATCCTCAACCCGCTCGGTGTCCCGTCCCGAATGAACCCGGGACAGGTCCTTGAGATCCACCTGGGCTGGCTCGCCAGCCGGGGCTGGAAGGTCGAGGGCGACGAGGACTGGATGAAGCGCCTGAAGGCGATCGGCGCCGACGACGTCGCGCCGGGCACCAACGTCGCGACCCCGGTCTTCGACGGTGCCCGCGAGGACGAGATCGCCGGTCTCTTCGAGTCGACGATCCCCAACCGCGACGGCGACCGTCTGGTCCTGCCCTCCGGCAAGGCCCGGATGTTCGACGGCCGCTCCGGCGAGCCGTTCCCGGACCCGATCTCCGTCGGGTACATGTACATCCTCAAGCTGCACCACCTGGTCGACGACAAGCTGCACGCCCGCTCGACCGGTCCGTACTCCATGATCACCCAGCAGCCGCTGGGTGGTAAGGCTCAGTTCGGTGGCCAGCGCTTCGGTGAGATGGAGGTGTGGGCGCTGGAGGCTTACGGCGCCGCGTACGCCCTCCAGGAGCTGCTGACCATCAAGTCCGACGACGTCACCGGCCGTGTGAAGGTCTACGAGGCGATCGTCAAGGGCGAGAACATCCCCGAGCCGGGCATCCCCGAGTCCTTCAAGGTGCTCATCAAGGAGATGCAGTCCCTGTGCCTCAACGTGGAGGTGCTGTCCTCGGACGGCATGTCCATCGAGATGCGCGACACCGACGAGGACGTCTTCCGCGCTGCGGAGGAGCTCGGTATCGACCTGTCCCGGCGCGAGCCGAGCAGCGTCGAAGAGGTCTGACGGGTCTGGCGGGGGTTCCCCTGCGGAACCCCCGCCGTCCCCGGACCCCCAGACCACTGATGTAGAGCCCATAGCCCGCCACGGCGGGAGGGCACGAACCCTGAAAGAGGGATTGACGACAAAGTGCTCGACGTCAACTTCTTCGACGAGCTGCGGATCGGCCTGGCGACCGCGGACGACATCCGAACCTGGTCCCACGGCGAGGTCAAGAAGCCGGAGACCATCAACTACCGCACCCTGAAGCCGGAAAAGGACGGGCTCTTCTGCGAGAAGATCTTCGGCCCCACCCGGGACTGGGAGTGCTACTGCGGCAAGTACAAGCGCGTCCGCTTCAAGGGCATCATCTGTGAGCGCTGTGGTGTCGAGGTCACCCGCGCCAAGGTGCGCCGTGAGCGGATGGGTCACATCGAGCTGGCCGCTCCCGTCACCCACATCTGGTACTTCAAGGGCGTTCCGTCGCGTCTGGGCTACCTGCTCGACCTGGCCCCGAAGGACCTGGAGAAGGTCATCTACTTCGCGGCCTACATGATCACGTGGGTCGACGAGGAGCGCCGTACGCGCGACCTGCCCTCGCTGGAGGCCCATGTCTCCGTCGAGCGCCAGCAGGTCGAGCAGCGCCGTGACGCCGACCTGGAGGCCCGCGCCAAGAAGCTCGAGGCCGACCTGGCCGAGCTGGAGGCCGAGGGCGCCAAGGCCGATGTGCGCCGCAAGGTGCGCGAGGGCGCCGAGCGTGAGATGAAGCAGCTGCGCGACCGCGCGCAGCGCGAGATCGACCGCCTCGACGAGGTGTGGAACCGCTTCAAGAACCTCAAGGTCCAGGACCTTGAGGGCGACGAGCTGCTCTACCGCGAGCTGCGCGACCGCTTCGGCACCTACTTCTCCGGTGCGATGGGCGCCGCGGCGCTGCAGAAGCGCCTGGAGTCCTTCGACCTGGAGGAGGAGGCCGAGCGCCTCCGCGAGATCATCCGGACCGGCAAGGGCCAGAAGAAGACCCGTGCGCTCAAGCGTCTGAAGGTCGTCTCCGCCTTCCTGCAGACCCGCAACAGCCCCAGCGGCATGGTGCTGGACTGCATCCCCGTGATCCCGCCGGACCTGCGTCCGATGGTGCAGCTGGATGGTGGCCGCTTCGCGACCTCCGACCTGAACGACCTGTACCGCCGCGTCATCAACCGCAACAACCGCCTCAAGCGTCTCCTTGACCTCGGTGCGCCCGAGATCATCGTGAACAACGAGAAGCGGATGCTGCAGGAGGCCGTCGACGCGCTGTTCGACAACGGCCGCCGCGGCCGTCCGGTCACGGGCCCGGGCAACCGCCCGCTGAAGTCCCTGTCCGACATGCTCAAGGGCAAGCAGGGTCGCTTCCGTCAGAACCTGCTCGGCAAGCGAGTCGACTACTCGGCGCGTTCCGTCATCGTCGTCGGCCCGCAGCTCAAGCTGCACCAGTGCGGTCTGCCCAAGGCCATGGCGCTGGAGCTGTTCAAGCCGTTCGTGATGAAGCGCCTGGTCGACCTGAACCACGCGCAGAACATCAAGTCGGCCAAGCGCATGGTCGAGCGCGGCCGCACCGTGGTGTACGACGTCCTCGAAGAGGTCATCGCCGAGCACCCGGTGCTGCTGAACCGTGCGCCCACGCTGCACCGTCTGGGCATCCAGGCCTTCGAGCCGCAGCTGGTCGAGGGCAAGGCCATCCAGATTCACCCGCTCGTGTGCACCGCGTTCAACGCGGACTTCGACGGTGACCAGATGGCCGTGCACCTGCCGCTGTCCGCGGAGGCGCAGGCCGAGGCCCGCATCCTGATGCTGTCCTCGAACAACATCCTCAAGCCGGCCGACGGCCGTCCGGTCACCATGCCGACCCAGGACATGGTGCTGGGCCTGTTCTTCCTCACCACCGACGAGGAGGAGCGCCAGGTCGTGGGCGAGGGCCGGTTCTTCGGCTCCGTCGCCGAGGCGATCATGGCCTTCGACGCCCGCGAGCTGTCGCTGCAGGCGAAGGTCGACATCCGCTTCCCGATCGGCACCGTCCCGCCGCGCGGCTGGACCCCGCCGGTCGCCGAGGAGGGCGAGCCGGAGTGGCAGCAGGGTGACAGCTTCCGGCTGCGCACCACGCTGGGCCGCGCGCTCTTCAACGAGCTGCTGCCCGAGGACTACCCGTTCGTCGACTACTCGGTCGGCAAGAAGCAGCTCTCCGAGATCGTCAACGACCTCGCCGAGCGCTACCCGAAGGTGACCGTCGCCGCGACGCTGGACAACCTGAAGGCGGCGGGCTTCTACTGGGCGACCCGTTCCGGTGTCACCGTGGCCATCTCCGACGTCGTGGTCCCCGAGGCCAAGAAGGCGATCGTCGCGGGCTACGAGGCGCAGGACGAGAAGGTCCAGAAGCAGTACGAGCGCGGTCTGATCACCAAGGACGAGCGTACGCAGGAGCTCATCGCGATCTGGACCAAGGCGACCAACGAGGTCGCCGAGGCGATGAACGCGAACTTCCCCAAGACGAACCCCATCTTCATGATGGTTGACTCGGGTGCCCGAGGAAACATGATGCAGATGCGGCAGATCGCCGGTATGCGTGGTCTGGTGTCGAACGCGAAGAACGAGACCATCCCGCGACCCATCAAGGCGTCGTTCCGTGAGGGTCTCTCCGTGCTGGAGTACTTCATCTCCACCCACGGTGCCCGTAAGGGTCTCGCGGACACCGCTCTGCGTACCGCCGACTCGGGTTACCTGACCCGTCGTCTGGTGGACGTCTCCCAGGATGTGATCATTCGCGAGGAGGACTGCGGCACCGACCGCGGTCTGAAGCTGACGATCGCCTCCCGTGGCGAGGACGGCGTCCTGACCAAGGCCGAGGACGTCGAGACCAGCGTCTACGCCCGCATGCTGGCGGAGGACGTGGTCGTCGACGGCAAGGTCATCGCGCCGGCCAACGTCGACCTCGGTGACGTGCTCATCGACCAGCTCATCGCCAACGGCGTCGAGACGGTCAAGACCCGCTCGGTCCTCACCTGCGAGTCCGCGGTCGGCACCTGTGCCTACTGCTACGGCCGCTCGCTGGCGACCGGCAAGCTGGTGGACATCGGTGAGGCGGTCGGCATCATCGCCGCCCAGTCCATCGGTGAGCCCGGTACCCAGCTGACGATGCGTACCTTCCACACCGGTGGTGTGGCCGGTGACGACATCACCCAGGGTCTGCCGCGTGTCGTCGAGCTCTTCGAGGCCCGTACGCCCAAGGGTGTCGCCCCGATCTCGGAGGCGGCCGGCCGCGTCCGGATCGAGGAGACCGAGAAGACCAAGAAGATCGTCGTCACCCCGGACGACGGCTCCGAGGAGACCGCGTTCGCGATCTCCAAGCGGGCCCGTCTGCTGGTCTCCGAGGGCGAGCACGTCGAGGTGGGCCAGAAGCTCACCGTGGGTGCCACCAACCCGCACGACGTCCTGCGCATCCTCGGCCAGCGCGCCGTCCAGGTCCACCTGGTCGGCGAGGTCCAGAAGGTCTACAACTCGCAGGGTGTGTCGATCCACGACAAGCACATCGAGATCATCATCCGGCAGATGCTGCGCCGCGTGACGATCATCGAGTCCGGCGACGCGGAGCTGCTGCCGGGCGAGCTCGTGGAGCGCTCGCGCTTCGAGTCCGAGAACCGTCGTGTGGTCAACGAGGGCGGTCACCCCGCCTCCGGCCGTCCGCAGCTGATGGGTATCACCAAGGCCTCGCTGGCGACCGAGTCGTGGCTGTCGGCGGCGTCCTTCCAGGAGACGACGCGAGTCCTCACGGACGCGGCGATCAACGCCAAGTCCGACTCGCTCATCGGTCTCAAGGAGAACGTCATCATCGGTAAGCTCATCCCGGCCGGTACGGGTCTGTCCCGCTACCGCAACATCCGGGTCGAGCCGACCGAGGAGGCCAAGGCCGCGATGTACTCGGCCGTCGGCTACGACGACATCGACTACTCCCCCTTCGGGACGGGGTCGGGTCAGGCGGTCCCGCTGGAGGACTACGACTACGGTCCGTACAACCAGTAAGCCGCGTCAGGCTGTTCGCAGGGCGGTCACCCCTTCCGGGGTGGCCGCCCTGCGGCGTTCCCGCGCTCGCCAGCGGGCCCGTTCCAGGGCGACCCCGGTGGCGCCAGGCGGCTCCGCGGAGGGGGAGGGCAAGGGAACCTCCTTTGCGGGGAGGGGAGTTCGGGGGGTGCGGGGCCTGCGCGGGCTCAGGACGAGTGCGGGACCTTCAGGGCCTCCCAGGAGACGCGGCCCGGCCGGCCGTCCGCGTCGGCACCGGTGAAGCCGAGCCTGCGCTGCCACAGGGAGGAGGACCGCCGGTCCGCGTCCGTCCACTGAGGGCCCGGCCCGACCGTGCAGGCCGAGCAGCCCTCCTCGACGAGGCGGCGGCCCATGGCCGTGACGACCGGTGAGTCGGGGTGGTCCTCGAAGAAACGGAGGCCGGGGCAGGGCTCGTAGCCGCCGCCGCTGCCCGGTTGTGACCGATGACGGAGCCCGAACTCCAGCCGTGCGCACGGCAGACGGCGGCCGAGGCCCGGGCGATGGCCTCCAACTGCGCGGCGGGCCAGGGGCCGGAACCGTCGCCCACGGTGATCCGTGGGGAGCCGCGCTGGAACTGCTTGATCCGCCTGCCGGTGTCCTGGTCGCGGTAGCAGCGCACGCGCCACTCGAACCCGTTCTCCAACGTGGCCATCTGGTCGAGCAGTTGGCGGATCCGGGCCAGACCGGTCCAGGAGAACGTGTAGTTCCTGTTCCGCGGCGGACGGGCGGCTTCTTGGGGGAGGCGGCGGGGAGGAAGCGGTGGTCGAGGTACGAGTCGGACGTGCCGGCCTGGATCTCCGCCGACAGCCGCCCGCGCTCGTCGCCGTTCACGGTGCCGGTCCACAGGACGCCGCCCCACCGGATGTCGGGGCCGCGCTCCGGCCAGACCGCCGTGCAGCCGGGGCGGAGCGCCTTGCGGGCGCGTTCGGCGAGTTGTGCGTCGGGCAGCGGCACGGTGGCACGCGACTGGCCGGCCTTGCCGATGCAGTCGTCGAACTCGACGCCGGTGAGGGGGAGGGCATCGATGAGCCGGTCGGTGCGCAGCTCGCAGAACAGGGCGCGGTAGGTGACGTCCGGCGTGCGGGCGGGGCCGCTCACGAGGCGGCCTCGTAGGTGCCCCAGACCTCGTACCGCTGGCCGTTGGCGGGCACCGCCGGGTAGTCGGCGTCGACCCAGGCGGGGGCCACGCCGGTGTCCTCGAACAGGGCCTGGAGGTGGCAGCCGCTGTGGCAGTAGACGCCGTCGCCCGGGCCGATACGGGCCCGGAAGGTGCCGGGGAAGCAGCGCGCGGGGCGGACCGGGAGCGACAGCCACCAGTTGCCGTTCTGCCCGGCGCCTCGCCCCACTTGGGGGTGTAGGACTGCCAGGCGGGCCGCGGGGCGGGGTAGGGCTTCCAGACGGCTCCGTCCCAGCGTTCCAGGCCGCTTCCGGTGTCGCGGTACTGGCCGGGGTACGCGCCGGTGTATCCCGCGCCGTAGTCCACGGGGAGGATGTCGCCGACTGTGACGGAGGCGACGGGGGAGGCCGCAGGGGTGCCGGGGGCGATCTCCAGGGCCCGGCCCGGGGCCACCTTGGCGACCATGCCGGCGGTGTCGCCGAAGACGTACAGCCCGGCCAAGGGGGAGCGGCCGTCCGGCGAGCCGGGGACGATGTCGTCCCGGGAGGTCAGCGGCGCTGCGGATGCTCAGCGGTTCTCCAAGGGGGTCGGTACGGGCGGGCGGGCGGTCACCGTCACTCGTGTGCGTCGCGCCAGGTGACGGTCACCGAGGCGGCCGGGTCCGGGGGATCGTCGGGGGCGCCGTGGCAGCCGTCGTGCCGGAGTCCGCTGTCCGGGGTCCGGTCGGTCCGGCTGAGGCGGCGGAGCTGCTCGGCATCCCGCGCAGTCACCGTCGTCAGTTCGTCGAGATGACGGAAATGATCATGACGGTCAGCGGGGCCCGCGTGGGCGGCCGTGAGTCCGGTCACGGCAAGGAGGGGGTGTCCGTGCGCGGGTGACGGGCAACGGGGCGTGCGGGCAGGGGTGTTCGCGGGCGGGGGTGTCTTCGGGGGTCCGTGGCCGGGCGTGAGCGGTGGCGCGGACGGTCGCGCCGGTCCCGCGGGGGAGCGCGCGGAGGGTTCGCGGGGCGCTCGGGGTGCCGGATCCCGTCCGTACGGCCTTCGTCGTGCCCGGACGGCCGGGTTGTGGGACCCTGATCTAGGACATATGCCACAGGTCGGGGCGTCCTCCGCGTGTGCATTTGTTTTGACCGCAGCCCATGCGCTAGGTACGCTCTGACCTTGTGCCTGGGGTGTCCCCGGGCTCCTGTGCGTGCCTTCGAACCGCACGGGAGGCCCGGAGCCGGACGGTCCCGAACCGCTCGGAGACACCGAAATCTGCACTTTTCCGTCCGCGGCGGAACTCTGCAGTCTTCGACACGCCCGACCGCGTGGGTCGGTCCGTCGTTCCAGGTTAGTTCCATCGTGATCGGCACACAGAAACCGGAGAAACGGTGCCTACGATCCAGCAGCTGGTCCGGAAGGGCCGGCAGGACAAGGTCGAGAAGAACAAGACGCCCGCACTTGAGGGTTCGCCCCAGCGCCGCGGCGTCTGCACGCGTGTTTTCACGACCACCCCGAAGAAGCCGAACTCGGCCCTGCGTAAGGTCGCGCGTGTGCGTCTGACCAGCGGCATCGAGGTCACCGCTTACATTCCGGGTGAGGGCCACAACCTGCAGGAGCACTCGATCGTGCTCGTGCGTGGCGGTCGTGTGAAGGACCTGCCGGGTGTTCGCTACAAGATCATCCGTGGCTCGCTCGACACCCAGGGCGTCAAGAACCGCAAGCAGGCTCGCAGCCGCTACGGCGCCAAGAAGGAGAAGTAAGAATGCCTCGTAAGGGCCCCGCCCCGAAGCGCCCGGTCATCATCGACCCGGTCTACGGCTCTCCTCTGGTGACGTCCCTCATCAACAAGATCCTGCTGCACGGCAAGCGCTCCACCGCTGAGCGCATCGTGTACGGGGCCATGGAGGGTCTGCGCGAGAAGACCGGCCAGGACCCGGTCATCACGCTCAAGCGCGCTCTTGAGAACGTCAAGCCCGCTCTTGAGGTCAAGTCCCGCCGCGTCGGTGGCGCCACCTACCAGGTGCCGGTCGAGGTCCGTCCGGGCCGCGCCTCCACCCTGGCGCTGCGCTGGCTGGTCGGCTACTCCCGCGCCCGTCGCGAGAAGACCATGACCGAGCGCCTCATGAACGAGCTGCTGGACGCCTCGAACGGTCTCGGCGCCTCGGTCAAGAAGCGTGAGGACACGCACAAGATGGCCGAGTCCAACAAGGCCTTCGCGCACTACCGCTGGTAGTCGCTACCCCCATCGAGAACCGAGAGAAGACTGAGCCATATGGCCACCACTTCGCTTGACCTGGCCAAGGTCCGCAACATCGGGATCATGGCCCACATCGACGCGGGCAAGACGACCACCACCGAGCGGATCCTGTTCTACACCGGTGTTTCGTACAAGATCGGTGAAGTCCACGACGGCGCTGCCACGATGGACTGGATGGAGCAGGAGCAGGAGCGCGGCATCACCATCACGTCCGCCGCGACGACCTGCCACTGGCCGCTCGAAAACGTCGACCACACCATCAACATCATCGACACCCCGGGCCACGTCGACTTCACCGTCGAGGTGGAGCGTTCGCTGCGTGTGCTCGACGGTGCTGTGACGGTGTTCGACGGCGTGGCCGGTGTCGAGCCGCAGTCCGAGACCGTCTGGCGTCAGGCGGACCGCTACGGCGTGCCCCGCATCTGCTTCGTCAACAAGCTCGACCGCACCGGTGCCGAGTTCCACCGCTGTGTCGACATGATCGTCGACCGCCTGGGCGCGGTTCCGCTGGTCATGCAGCTGCCGATCGGCACCGAGGCCGACTTCAAGGGCGTGGTCGACCTCGTCCAGATGAAGGCTCTGGTCTGGTCCGCCGAGGCCGCCAAGGGCGAGATGTACGACGTCGTCGACATCCCGGACACCCACGCCGAGGCCGCCGAGGAATGGCGCGGCAAGCTCCTTGAGACCGTTGCCGAGAACGACGAAGAGATGATGGAGCTCTTCCTGGAGGGCCAGGAGCCCACCCAGGAGCAGCTCTACGCCGCGATCCGTCGCATCACGCTCAACTCCGGCAAGGCCGACCAGACCACCGTCACCCCGGTGTTCTGCGGTACCGCGTTCAAGAACAAGGGTGTGCAGCCGCTGCTCGACGCTGTCGTGCGCTACCTGCCCTCCCCGCTGGACATCGAGGCCATCGAGGGCCACGCGGTCAACAACCCGGACGAGGTCGTCAAGCGCCGCCCCTCCGACGAGGAGCCGCTGTCGGCGCTGGCGTTCAAGATCATGAGCGACCCGCACCTCGGCAAGCTCACCTTCGTGCGCGTCTACTCGGGCCGCCTGGAGTCCGGCACTCAGGTGCAGAACTCCGTCAAGGGCAAGAAGGAGCGCATCGGCAAGATCTACCGCATGCACGCCAACAAGCGTGAGGAGATCGAGTCGGTGGGCGCCGGCGACATCATCGCCGTGATGGGTCTGAAGCAGACCACCACCGGTGAGACGCTGTGCGACGCGGCCAACCCGGTCATCCTGGAGTCCATGGAGTTCCCCGCTCCGGTCATCCAGGTCGCCATCGAGCCCAAGTCGAAGGGCGACCAGGAGAAGCTGGGTGTCGCCATCCAGCGCCTGGCCGAGGAGGACCCGTCCTTCCAGGTCCACACCGACGAGGAGACCGGCCAGACCATCATCGCGGGTATGGGCGAGCTGCACCTCGAGGTGCTGGTCGACCGTATGAAGCGTGAGTTCCGGGTCGAGGCCAACGTCGGCAAGCCGCAGGTCGCGTACCGCGAGACGATCCGCAAGGCCGTCGAGCGCATCGACTACACGCACAAGAAGCAGACTGGTGGTTCCGGCCAGTTCGCCAAGGTGCAGATCGCGGTCGAGCCCCTGGAGGGCGACGGCTACGAGTTCGAGAACAAGGTCACCGGTGGCCGCATCCCGCGGGAGTACATCCCGTCCGTGGACGCGGGCTGCCAGGAGGCCATGGAGTTCGGCGTGCTGGCCGGCTACCCGCTGACCGGTGTGAAGGTCACCCTCCTCGACGGTGCCTTCCACGACGTCGACTCCTCCGAGCTCGCCTTCAAGATCGCCGGTTCCATGGCGTTCAAGGAGGGTGCCCGGAAGGCCTCGCCGGCTCTGCTTGAGCCGATGATGGCCGTCGAGGTCACCACGCCCGAGGACTACATGGGCGATGTGATCGGCGACATCAACTCCCGCCGTGGCCAGATCCAGGCCATGGAGGACCGGTCCGGCGCCAAGGTCGTCAAGGGCCTGGTGCCGCTGTCGGAGATGTTCGGCTACGTCGGCGACCTCCGCAGCAAGACCTCGGGTCGCGCAAGCTACTCGATGCAGTTCGACTCCTACGCCGAGGTTCCGCGGAACGTCGCCGAGGAGATCATCGCGAAGGCCAAGGGCGAGTAACCGGCTCCCGTCCGAAGGGACGGGAACCACGCCTTAGGCTTGACACCGGCTGTCGGGGCACCTCACCACCCACCCGTGGTGGCGTGCCCCGGCGGACGGCACCCCAGCAAAGATCCCTGGCGCCGATGAAGTAAGGCGTACAGAACCACTCCACAGGAGGACCCCAGTGGCGAAGGCGAAGTTCGAGCGGACTAAGCCGCACGTCAACATCGGCACCATCGGTCACGTCGACCACGGTAAGACGACCCTTACCGCGGCGATCACCAAGGTGCTGCACGACGCGTACCCCGAGCTGAACCCCTTCACGCCGTTCGACGAGATCGACAAGGCTCCCGAAGAGCGTCAGCGCGGTATCACCATCTCCATCGCGCACGTCGAGTACCAGACGGAGTCCCGTCACTACGCTCACGTCGACTGCCCGGGTCACGCGGACTACATCAAGAACATGATCACCGGTGCCGCCCAGATGGACGGCGCGATCCTCGTGGTCGCCGCGACCGACGGTCCGATGCCGCAGACCAAGGAGCACGTGCTCCTGGCCCGCCAGTCCGGTGTGCCGAAGATCGTTGTCGCCCTGAACAAGGCCGACATGGTCGACGACGAGGAGATCCTGGAGCTCGTCGAGCTCGAGGTCCGTGAGCTCCTCAACGAGTACGAGTTCGACGGCGACGACGCTCCGGTCGTCCGCGTCTCCGCGCTGAAGGCGCTGGAGGGCGACAAGGAGTGGGGCGAGAAGCTCCTCGGCCTGATGACCGCTGTCGACGAGTTCATCCCGCAGCCGCAGCGTGACACCGACAAGCCGTTCCTCATGCCGATCGAGGACGTCTTCACCATCACCGGTCGCGGTACGGTCGTCACCGGCCGTATCGAGCGCGGTGTCCTGAAGGTCAACGAGACCGTCGACATCATCGGCATCAAGACCGAGAAGACCACCACCACGGTCACCGGTATCGAGATGTTCCGCAAGCTGCTCGACGAGGGCCAGGCCGGTGAGAACGTCGGTCTGCTGCTCCGCGGCATCAAGCGCGAGGACGTCGAGCGCGGCCAGTGCATCATCAAGCCGGGTTCGGTCACCCCGCACACCGAGTTCGAGGCCACGGCGTACATCCTGTCCAAGGACGAGGGCGGCCGCCACACCCCGTTCTTCAACAACTACCGTCCGCAGTTCTACTTCCGTACGACTGACGTGACCGGTGTTGTGACCCTCAAGGAGGGCACGGAGATGGTCATGCCCGGCGACAACGCCGAGATGTCCGTCCAGCTCATCCAGCCCGTCGCGATGGAGGAGAACCTCCGGTTCACCATCCGCGAGGGTGGCCGCACCGTCGGTGCCGGCCAGGTCACCAAGATCGTCAAGTAACAACGGCTCGCCGTCCCGCCCTCCTGCTCCAGGAGGGCGGGGGTTACTGATCTGCGAGAGGGCCCCGCACATCCTCGGATGTGCGGGGCCCTCTCGCGTTCCCGTGCCGCCGGGCGTTACGGGCGCCAGATCCACGGAGCGGCGTCCGGGCCCATGCCCACCACCGCGAGCCGGTGCCCGCCGTCCGTGAGCAGATCCGGCGTGCCCACGGCCACGGGCCGCTCGGGCGCGGAGACCGGGGAGGCCCCGCCGTCACCGCCGTCGACGATCTGCGGCCGCCCGTCGAGGCCCCGGCCGAGCACCATGACGGTGTCCTTGCCGCCGCGCACCGCGAGCGTGTGCGCGGCCAGCGGCCCGTAGCCCGCGAACTCCTTGAGCTCGGTGACCGTGCCCTCGGCGTCCTGCGAGCCCGGCTTGAGGCCGTGCACGGCGGGTGTGACGGCGGCCGGCTCCCGGTAGACGAGCGCGAGCGCGCCGTCCGGGCCGAGCGTCGCGCCGGGCAGCCCGCCGGGCACGGGCAGCCCCTTGACCGGCTGGTACCGCACGGGCTTGCCCGGCTCGTCCTGGCTCCAGTGGTGCACCGTGTCCCGGCCGGTGCCGAAGACATGCACGCGGTGGTCGCCGTCGAGCACCGCGACCAGCCCGTCCTGGATCTCCTGCCCGTGCAGGCTCTGCCACTTGCCCCAGGTGCCGTCCGCCTCGCGCACCCGGCTGGAGATCCCCTTGCCGGCGTTGCGGACGAACAGGTGCACCCGCCCGTCGGGGGCGGCGACCGCCGCGGGCATGCCCACCCGGCGGCCCCGGTCGGGCTTGTGCTCCGGGTTGCCGAGCCCCTTCCAGGGCAGATACGGCCCGTCCTCCTTCTCCTGCTCCAGGACCACGATCTCCCGCTTGTCCGGCCGCCCCTGCCCGGCGACCGCGGCGAACCGCAGCCCGAACAGCAGCCGGCGGCCGGCCGCGTCCCTGACCGGGGCCAGGGCGGGGGCCAGCGGCCCGCCGCCCAGGTTCCGCGGATCGCCCCAGCGGCCGCTGCCGGGGGAGGACTCCAGCCAGCGCACCGCCTGGGTGCCGAGCACGCCGTACGCCTCCAGGCGCCCGGAGGCGTCGGTCGCGGGGGCGAGCGTGGCGCCGTGGTGGCGGTAGTGGGTGGAGCGGATCCAGCCCTTGCGGTTCTTCATCGGGCGGTCGCCGCCCTGCCCGTAGTCCCCGCAGCCACCGGGGTTGTCGCAGGACCACTGCGGGTCGCCGCCGTAGGCCTCGACCAGGCGGTGCTTCTGCTCGATCACCTCGGGCGGCAGATTGAACGGCCAGCGCTGGTTGTAGTAGCCGCGGAAGGCCGTGGTGACGAAGCGCGGCGGGTGCCCGTCGCGCTTGGTCGCGTCGGCCGCCCACTGCGAGAGCGCCTTCCAGGTGAACAGCGCGGTCGGCGTGTGGTCGCGGTGGTCGGAGCAGGACCCGTAGTCGTTGTCCTTGGGATGCTCCTTGTCGTGGACCTGATAGTCCGGGTCCGGGTCCATGGTGTGGATCACGGTCGGTCTGAACCGGTCCATGAGCGCGGCCAGGACGTCGACGAGGGTCCCGTGCCCGTACGTGCTCACGGTCGTGCACGGCGAGCCGGTGGCCACGAGCGTCTGCATCGTGCCCTCGGGCTGCTCCCACAGCAGCGGCAGCCGCATCTTGTCCGCCGAGAGCATGGCGAGGTTGAGGAAGACCAGCTGCGCCCTGCGCTCACCGGCCGCCAGCTCGTTCGTCTCGGCCTTGATGCCCCCGGGCAGGTCCAGCACGGACTTCTGCCAGGCCGCGGACCGGTCCAGGCCGAGCATCTGCGCGTACGCCTGGCGCAGCCCCTGGTGCCGGGCCGAGGAGTAGGCGGCCTTGTCGGGCGGGCTCTTCGGCATGCCCTGGATCCAGTTCTGCCCCGCCGCCTCACCGGCCGTGACATACACCGAGACCACCGGTACCCCGGCGGCCACCAGGTGCTCTCCGTCGGGGTTCATGAAGAACAGGTCGTCGTCCGGGTGCGCCATGACCTGCAGCAGCAGCGCGGAGCCCGCGGGGGCGAAGGACTGCGTGGCATGGGGATCGACGGCCCGTATCGGCCGGGGCGTGGCCTTCGGGTGTTCCGTGCCGCCGTCGCTGCAGCCCGCCGCGAGGGCCGCCGTGGTGGCGGCCAGGCCGGCGAGCGCGGTCCGGCGGGATATCACCATGCGCTGTGAGATGTCCAACTGTGTGACTCCGTCCCGTTGTGCAGCACGCAGTCCCCCGCCGCTCCACGTGTCATCACGTGGGGGAGGATGGCGCGGGATGTGGTACGGGTTGCCCAAGCCCGTGGCAAGGCCGGGTAGCGCTCCAGTCAAGCGGTTCGGGCCCGCCGAGGGGGCGGACAGCGCCAGGTGAGTCCCATACTGTCCCTTATGTCGGTGCGTTGGTTTGACAACTGCGCCGCCGGGGGTACCTTCTTCTGCTTCGATTGGCGCCGCTCGGAGCCCGTATGGCACACTGTTCAGGTTGCTCGGTCGGCTATCGATGCTGCGCGCCTCCCGCCGGGAGGACCGGAAGCGAGTCCCGCGGTACTCGTCGCCCCTGATCAGGGGCGGAAGTACGGGAATCTTCCGGGAAGTGTCAGCGGGGTACCGGCCAGGCACTCGGTGGGTGTCCTTCCCCCACGAACCCCTTGAGCAGGGATTCCCTTTGCGGGAGAGCTGCTGGAAGGGGCGCGACACGCCCGACCGCGTGGGTCGGAGTGGAGCGGGGTGGGACGGCGCTTCGGCGCGGCGCACCGAGTCCCAGAGCGTTACGAGAGACAGGACTACGAAGTAGCCATGGCGGGACAGAAGATCCGCATCCGGCTCAAGGCCTACGACCACGAGGTCATCGACTCCTCGGCGAAGAAGATCGTCGAGACGGTGACCCGCACTGGTGCGTCGGTCGCGGGCCCGGTGCCGCTGCCCACTGAGAAGAACGTGTACTGCGTCATCAAGTCGCCGCACAAGTACAAGGACTCGCGCGAGCACTTCGAGATGCGCACGCACAAGCGCCTCATCGACATCCTCGACCCCACGCCGAAGACGGTTGACTCGCTCATGCGTCTCGACCTGCCGGCGGGCGTCGACATCGAGATCAAGCTCTGAGGTGACGCGCGAGATGGCTAAGCAGATCAAGGGCGTCCTGGGCGAGAAGCTCGGCATGACGCAGGTCTGGGACGAGAACAACCGTGTCGTCCCGGTGACCGTCGTCAAGGCCGGTCCCTGTGTCGTCACCCAGGTCCGTACCAACGACGCCGACGGCTACGAGTCGGTCCAGATCGCCTTCGGCGAGATCGACCCGCGCAAGGTGAACAAGCCCCTCAAGGGCCACTTCGCCAAGGCCGACGTCACCCCCCGCCGCCACCTGGTGGAGATCCGCACCTCCGACGCCGCCGAGTACACCCTCGGCCAGGAGATCTCCGCGGACGTCTTCGAGGCCGGCGTGAAGGTCGACGTCACCGGCAAGAGCAAGGGCAAGGGCTTCGCCGGTGTCATGAAGCGCCACAACTTCCGTGGCCTCGGCGCCGGGCACGGCACCCAGCGCAAGCACCGCTCCCCCGGTTCGATCGGTGGCTGCGCCACCCCGGGCCGTGTGTTCAAGGGCCTCCGCATGGCGGGCCGTATGGGCAACGAGCGGGTCACCACCCAGAACCTGACCGTCCACGCCGTTGACGCGGAGAAGGGTCTGCTCCTGATCAAGGGTGCGGTTCCTGGTCCGAACGGCGGCCTCGTCCTGGTCCGTACCGCGGCCAAGGGGGCCTGAGGTAACCGATGAGCACCATTGACATCCTTTCGCCGGCAGGCGACAAGGCCGGGACCGTCGAGCTCCCCGCGGAGATCTTCGACGCGAAGGTCAGCGTTCCGCTGATCCACCAGGTCGTTGTCGCGCAGCTGGCCGCTGCCCGCCAGGGCACGCACAAGACCAAGACCCGTGGCGAGGTCCGTGGTGGTGGCAAGAAGCCGTACCGCCAGAAGGGCACCGGCCGCGCCCGTCAGGGCTCGACCCGCGCGCCGCAGTTCGCCGGCGGTGGCGTCGTGCACGGCCCCGTGCCGCGTGACTACTCGCAGCGGACCCCGAAGAAGATGAAGGCCGCCGCCCTGCGCGGTGCCCTCACCGACCGGGCTCGCCACAGCCGTATCCACGTCGTCTCCGGCGTGGTCGACGGTGCGGTGTCCACCAAGGCCGCCAAGGGCCTGTTCGGCAAGATCTCCGAGCGCAAGAACGTGCTCCTGGTCGCCGAGCGCTCCGACGAGGCCGCGTGGCTGTCCGCCCGCAACCTGCCCCAGGTTCACATCCTGGAGCCGGGCCAGCTGAACACGTACGACGTGCTCGTCTCCGACGACGTGGTCTTCACCAAGGCCGCCTTCGAGTCCTTCGTGTCTGGCCCCAAGGCCGCTGAGACCGAAGGGAGCGAGGCCTGATGACTGAGGCCGTCGTCACCAGCAAGACCTTCTCGGACCCGCGCGACCTGCTGGTCAAGCCGGTTGTCTCCGAGAAGAGCTACGCGCTGCTGGACGAGAACAAGTACACGTTCATCGTCGACCCGCGCGCCAACAAGACCCAGATCAAGCAGGCCGTCGAGGCGGTCTTCTCGGTCAAGGTCACCGGGGTCAACACGATCAACCGGCAGGGCAAGCGCAAGCGCACCCGCACCGGGTTCGGCAAGCGCGCCAACACCAAGCGCGCCATCGTGACCCTCGCCGAGGGCGACCGTATCGACATCTTCGGCGGCCCGGTCTCCTAACGGAGTCTGGACCGTCCGAATATCGGACGAGGACTGAGAAATGGGTATCCGCAAGTACAAGCCGACGACTCCTGGCCGTCGTGGCGCCAGCGTCGCCGACTTCGTCGAGATCACGCGGTCCACGCCGGAGAAGTCGCTGGTCCGCCCGCTGCACAGCAAGGGTGGCCGTAACAACGCCGGTCGTGTGACCGTTCGCCACCAGGGCGGTGGCCACAAGCGCGCCTACCGCGTGATCGACTTCCGTCGTCACGACAAGGACGGCGTGCCGGCCAAGGTCGCGCACATCGAGTACGACCCGAACCGCACTGCGCGCATCGCGCTGCTCCACTACGTGGACGGCGAGAAGCGCTACATCATCGCGCCGCGTGGCCTCGGCCAGGGCGACCGCGTCGAGAACGGCCCCGGGGCCGACATCAAGCCGGGCAACAACCTGCCGCTGCGCAACATCCCGGTCGGTACGACGATCCACGCCATCGAGCTGCGGCCCGGCGGCGGCGCGAAGATCGCCCGCTCCGCGGGTTCCTCCGTGCAGCTGCTGGCGAAGGAGGGCACCATGGCCCACCTTCGTATGCCTTCCGGTGAGATCCGCCTGGTCGACGTCCGCTGCCGCGCCACTGTCGGCGAGGTCGGCAACGCCGAGCAGTCGAACATCAACTGGGGCAAGGCCGGCCGTCTGCGCTGGAAGGGCGTCCGCCCGACCGTCCGCGGTGTCGCGATGAACCCGGTCGACCACCCGCACGGTGGTGGTGAGGGCAAGACCTCCGGTGGTCGCCACCCGGTCTCCCCGTGGGGTCAGAAGGAGGGTCGTACTCGTTCTCCCAAGAAGGCGAGCAACAAGTACATCGTCCGCCGCCGCAAGACGAACAAGAAGCGCTAGGAGCGGGTTTAGATGCCGCGTAGTCTCAAGAAGGGACCCTTCGTCGACGGCCACCTCATCAAGAAGGTGGACGCTCAGAACGAAGCCGGTACCAAGAACGTCATCAAGACCTGGTCCCGCCGCTCCATGATCGTGCCGGCCATGCTCGGCCACACGCTCGCGGTGCACAACGGCAAGACCCATGTCCCGGTGTTCGTCACCGAGTCCATGGTCGGCCACAAGCTCGGCGAGTTCTCGCCGACCCGCACCTTCCGCGGCCACGTCAAGGACGACCGCAAGTCGAAGCGCCGCTAAGCGGGGTGTGAACGACTATGACTGACACCGAAGGGACAACCATGGAAGCCAGGGCCCAGGCGCGGTACATCCGCGTCACGCCCATGAAGGCCCGCCGCGTGGTGGACCTCATCCGTGGCATGGACGCCACGGAGGCTCAGGCGGTCCTGCGTTTCGCCCCGCAGGCCGCGAGCGTGCCCGTCGGCAAGGTGCTGGACAGCGCCATTGCCAACGCCGCGCACAACTACGACCACACGGACGCCTCCACGCTGTTCATCAGCGAGGCGTACGTCGACGAGGGCCCGACCCTGAAGCGGTTCCGTCCGCGTGCCCAGGGCCGCGCCTACCGGATCCGCAAGCGGACCAGCCACATCACCGTGGTCGTCAGCAGCAAGGAAGGAACCCGGTAATGGGCCAGAAGGTTAACCCGCACGGGTTCCGGCTCGGCGTCACGACGGACTTCAAGTCCCGCTGGTACGCCGACAAGCTGTACAAGGACTACGTCAAGGAAGACGTCGCCATTCGTCGCATGATGACGAAGGGCATGGAGCGCGCCGGTATCTCCAAGGTGGAGATCGAGCGCACCCGCGACCGCGTCCGCGTTGACATCCACACCGCTCGCCCGGGCATCGTCATCGGCCGCCGTGGCGCCGAGGCCGACCGCATCCGCGGTGAGCTGGAGAAGCTGACCGGCAAGCAGGTCCAGCTGAACATCCTTGAGGTCAAGAACCCCGAGGTCGACGCCCAGCTGGTGGCTCAGGCCGTCGCCGAGCAGCTGTCCTCCCGCGTCTCCTTCCGTCGCGCCATGCGCAAGAGCATGCAGTCGACGATGAAGGCCGGCGCCAAGGGCATCAAGATCCAGTGCGGTGGCCGTCTCGGCGGCGCCGAGATGTCCCGCTCGGAGTTCTACCGCGAGGGCCGTGTGCCCCTGCACACGCTCCGCGCGAACGTCGACTACGGCTTCTTCGAGGCCAAGACCACCTTCGGCCGTATCGGTGTGAAGGTCTGGATCTACAAGGGCGACGTCAAGAACATCGCCGAGGTCCGCGCCGAGAACGCCGCCGCCCGTGCGGGCAACCGCCCGTCCCGCGGCGCCGGCGACCGTCCGGCCCGTGGTGGCCGCGGCGGCGAGCGCGGTGGCCGCGGCCGCAAGCCGCAGCAGGCTGCCGAGGCCCCCAAGGCCGAGGCCACCGCTGCTCCGGCTGAGACCACCGGAACGGAGGCCTGACCGACATGCTGATCCCTCGCAGGGTCAAGCACCGCAAGCAGCACCACCCCAAGCGGAACGGGATGGCCAAGGGTGGCACCGAGCTCGCCTTCGGTGAGTACGGCATCCAGGCCCTGACCCCGGCCTACGTGACGAACCGGCAGATCGAGTCCGCTCGTATCGCCATGACCCGTCACATCAAGCGTGGCGGCAAGGTGTGGATCAACATCTACCCGGACCGTCCGCTCACGAAGAAGCCCGCCGAGACCCGCATGGGTTCCGGTAAGGGTTCCCCGGAGTGGTGGGTCGCGAACGTCAAGCCCGGTCGGGTGATGTTCGAGCTGTCCTTCCCGAACGAAAAGGTTGCTCGTGAGGCGCTGACCCGCGCTGCTCACAAGCTCCCGATGAAGTGCCGCATTGTTCGGCGCGAGGCAGGTGAGTCGTGATGGCTGCCGGTACCAAGGCGACCGAGCTGCGTGAGCTGAACAACGAGGACCTCGTTGCCAAGCTGCGTGAGGCCAAGGAAGAGCTGTTCAACCTCCGCTTCCAGGCGGCGACGGGACAGCTTGAGAACCACGGCCGGCTGAAGGCCGTCCGCAAGGACATCGCCCGGATCTACACCCTGATGCGGGAGCGCGAGCTCGGCATCGAGACGGTGGAGAGCGCCTGATGAGCGAGAAGAACGTGACTGAGAACAAGCAGGACCGCGGTTTCCGCAAGGTCCGTGAGGGCCTCGTCGTCAGCGACAAGATGGACAAGACCGTCGTCGTCGCTGTCGAGGACCGCGTCAAGCACGCGCTGTACGGCAAGGTCATCCGCCGTACCAACAAGCTCAAGGCGCACGACGAGCAGAACGCCGCGGGTGTCGGCGACCGCGTTCTCCTGATGGAGACCCGGCCGCTGTCCGCGACGAAGCGCTGGCGCGTCGTCGAGATCCTCGAAAAGGCCAAGTAATCACCTGAGGGGCTTTTCCCCTCAGGATTAGTTCCGCCAGGCTCGGCGTGGGGCGGAGCACCGGACAGCCGTCCGGTCCCGCCCCCGCCGGGAACCGGCAGACGATCAGGAGATAGACGTGATCCAGCAGGAGTCGCGACTTCGCGTCGCCGACAACACTGGTGCCAAGGAGATCCTTTGCATCCGTGTTCTCGGTGGTTCGGGTCGCCGCTACGCGGGCATCGGTGACGTCATCGTCGCCACCGTCAAGGACGCGATCCCCGGCGGCAATGTGAAGAAGGGTGACGTCGTCAAGGCGGTCATCGTTCGCACCGTCAAGGAGCGCCGCCGCCCGGACGGCTCGTACATCCGCTTCGACGAGAACGCCGCCGTCATCCTCAAGAACGACGGCGACCCCCGCGGCACCCGCATCTTCGGCCCCGTGGGCCGAGAGCTGCGCGAGAAGAAGTTCATGAAGATCGTCTCGCTCGCGCCGGAGGTGCTGTAAGCATGAAGATCAAGAAGGGCGACCTGGTCCAGGTCATCACCGGTAAGGACAAGGGCAAGCAGGGCAAGGTCATCGTGGCCTACCCGGCTCAGGACCGTGTCCTCGTCGAGGGTGTCAACCGGGTCAAGAAGCACACCAAGGCCGGCCAGACGGCTCGTGGCTCGAAGACCGGCGGCATCGTCACGACCGAGGCCCCGATCCACGTGAGCAACGTCCAGCTCGTCGTGGAGAAGGACGGCAAGAAGGTCGTCACCCGCGTCGGCTACCGCTTCGACGACAACGGCAACAAGATCCGCGTTGCCAAGCGGACCGGTGAGGACATCTGATGACTGCCACCACCAACGCGCCGCGTCTCAAGCAGCGCTACCGTGACGAGATCGTCGGCAAGCTGCGTGAGGAGTTCTCCTACGAGAACATCATGCAGGTTCCGGGGCTCACCAAGATCGTGGTCAACATGGGTGTGGGCGACGCCGCCCGCGACTCCAAGCTGATCGAGGGCGCCATCCGCGACCTCACCACGATCACCGGCCAGAAGCCGGCCGTGACCAAGGCCCGTAAGTCCATCGCGCAGTTCAAGCTGCGTGAGGGCCAGCCGATCGGTGCCCACGTCACCCTCCGTGGCGACCGCATGTGGGAGTTCCTGGACCGCACCCTGTCGCTCGCGCTGCCGCGCATCCGCGACTTCCGTGGTCTGTCCCCCAAGCAGTTCGACGGCCGGGGCAACTACACCTTCGGTCTCACGGAGCAGGTCATGTTCCACGAGATCGACCAGGACAAGATCGACCGGGTCCGGGGCATGGACATCACCGTGGTCACCACGGCGACCAACGACGACGAGGGTCGTGCCCTGCTTCGTCACCTCGGCTTCCCGTTCAAGGAGAACTGACCGTGGCGAAGAAGTCCCTGATCGCTAAGGCCGCCCGCAAGCCGAAGTTCTCGGTGCGCGCGTACACCCGGTGCAACCGCTGCGGCCGCCCGCACTCCGTTTACCGCAAGTTCGGCCTGTGCCGCGTGTGCCTTCGTGAGATGGCTCACCGTGGCGAGCTGCCGGGCGTGACCAAGAGCTCCTGGTAATACCCGACTTGGGTAACCAGGGCTCTCGGTAAGCACCTTGGACGGCGGGGCCCGGCCCGTGAGGCTCACGTAGAGTTGAAGGGTTGGGCGCCGCCGCCCATGACCGCCCGTGGGCTGCCCCGCAGCCCGCTTAACGTCGCTTACTACGCCGTAGGTCCCCGCGCCGCACCCGTCCCGAGATCAGTCGGGGAGAGGGATGGCGCAGATAGGAAACCCCGGCGAGAGAGGCCGAAGGCCAAACATGACCATGACCGATCCGATCGCAGACATGCTGACCCGTCTGCGAAACGCGAACTCGGCATACCACGACAGCGTGTCGATGCCGCACAGCAAGATCAAGTCGCACATCGCGGAGATCCTCAAGCAGGAGGGTTACATCGCGGACTGGAAGGTCGAGGACGCCGAGGTCGGCAAGAACCTCATCCTCGACCTGAAGTTCGGTCCGAACCGCGAGCGCTCGATCGCCGGCATCAAGCGCATCTCGAAGCCGGGCCTGCGGGTCTACGCAAAGTCCACCAACCTGCCGAAGGTCCTCGGCGGCCTGGGCGTGGCGATCATCTCCACGTCCCACGGTCTCCTGACCGGCCAGCAGGCTCAGAAGAAGGGCGTGGGTGGGGAAGTCCTCGCCTACGTCTGGTAACGGGAACAGGAGGTAAAGCCAATGTCGCGTATTGGACGGCTGCCCATCCAGGTTCCCGCTGGTGTGGACGTCACCCTCGATGGCCGTACGGTCCACGTGAAGGGCCCCAAGGGTTCCCTCACGCATGTCGTGGCGGCGCCCATCGAGATCGCCAAGGACGAGGACGGCACCCTTGTCGTCTCCCGCCCGAACGACGAGCGTCAGAACAAGGCCCTGCACGGCCTGTCCCGCACGCTGGTGGCGAACATGATCACCGGCGTGACCCAGGGCTACGCCAAGAAGCTCGAGATCAGCGGTGTCGGTTACCGCGTCCAGGCCAAGGGCTCCAACCTGGAGTTCTCCCTGGGCTACAGCCACCCGATCCTGGTCGAGGCCCCCGAGGGCATCACCTTCAAGGTGGAGTCCCCGACCAAGCTGACTGTCGAGGGCATCGACAAGCAGAAGGTCGGCGAGGTCGCCGCGAACATCCGCAAGCTGCGGAAGCCCGACCCGTACAAGGCCAAGGGTGTCAAGTACGAGGGCGAAGTCATCCGCCGCAAGGTCGGAAAGGCTGGTAAGTAAGCCATGGCATACGGTGTGAAGATCGCGAAGGGCGACGCCTACAAGCGTGCCGCCGCGAAGCGCCGCCACATCCGCATCCGCAAGCGGATTTCCGGTACGGCCGAGCGTCCGCGCCTGGTCGTGACGCGCTCGAACCGTGGCATCACCGCCCAGGTCATCGACGACATCAAGGGCCACACGCTGGCCTCGGCGTCGCACCTGGACGCGTCGATCCGCGGTGGCGAGGGCGACAAGAGCGCCCAGGCCAAGCAGGTCGGTGCCCTGGTCGCCGAGCGTGCCAAGGCCGCCGGTGTCGAGGCCGTCGTGTTCGACCGCGGTGGCAACCAGTACGCCGGGCGCATCGCCGCTCTGGCGGACGCCGCCCGCGAAGCCGGGCTGAAGTTCTAAGCCCCGGTTCCGGAGCTAGCGGACGTAACAGAGAGAGGTAAATCCAATGGCTGGACCCCAGCGCCGCGGCAGCGGTGCCGGTGGCGGCGAGCGGCGGGACCGGAAGGGTCGCGACGGTGGCGCTGCCGCCGAGAAGACCGCGTACGTCGAGCGTGTCGTCTCGATCAACCGCGTCGCCAAGGTTGTCAAGGGTGGTCGCCGCTTCAGCTTCACCGCGCTGGTCGTGGTGGGCGACGGTGACGGCACGGTAGGTGTCGGTTACGGCAAGGCCAAGGAAGTTCCGGCTGCCATCGCCAAGGGCGTGGAAGAGGCCAAGAAGAACTTCTTCAAGGTTCCCCGTATCGCCGGGACCATCCCGCACCCGATCCAGGGTGAGGAGGCGGCCGGTGTCGTGCTGCTGAAGCCCGCCACCCCCGGTACCGGTGTTATCGCCGGTGGCCCGGTGCGTGCTGTCCTTGAGTGCGCCGGCGTGCACGACATTCTGTCGAAGTCGCTCGGTTCCTCGAACCCGATCAACATCGTGCGTGCCACGGTGGCCGCTCTGCAGGGCCTTTCCCGCCCCGAGGAGATCGCCGCCCGCCGTGGCCTGCCGCTGGAGGACGTGGCTCCCGCCGCTCTGCTGCGGGCGCGTGCCGGGGTGGGTGCGTAATGGCCCGCCTGAAGATCACGCAGACCAAGTCCTACATCGGCAGCAAGCAGAACCACCGCGACACCCTGCGCTCGCTCGGCCTGAAGAAGGTCAACGACGTGGTTGTCAAGGAAGACCGTCCCGAGTTCCGCGGCATGGTGCACACCGTCCGCCACCTCGTCACGGTCGAGGAGGTCGACTGACATGGCGGAGCAGAACCCGCTGAAGGTCCACAACCTCCGTCCCGCCCCGGGCGCCAAGACCGCCAAGACCCGTGTGGGTCGTGGTGAGGCGTCGAAGGGTAAGACGGCCGGTCGTGGTACCAAGGGCACCAAGGCCCGCTACCAGGTTCCGGAGCGCTTCGAGGGTGGCCAGATGCCGCTCCACATGCGCCTCCCGAAGCTGAAGGGCTTCAAGAACCCCTTCCGCACCGAGTTCCAGGTGGTCAACCTGGACAAGCTGGCCGCGCTCTACCCGCAGGGTGGCGAGGTCACGGTGGCCGATCTGGTCGCCAAGGGCGCGGTTCGCAAGAACCAGCTCGTGAAGGTGCTCGGCCAGGGCGAGATCTCCGTGGCGCTGCAGGTGACGGTCGACGCCGTCTCCGGCTCCGCCAAGGAGAAGATCACCGCTGCCGGCGGCACCGTCACCGAGCTCGTCTGAGCTCGTTGAACTGACAACCGGGGATGTCCCACAAAGGGGCATCCCCGGTTGGTCGTTCCACGCCGGGCAGGGTCGCCGGTAAGGTGGCGTGCACTGTTACAGTCCGCGCGGCCTGCGTCCGTGCGGATTTTGCCTGATTAGTAATCGTCAGTTCCTCAAGACCGTCACCTCCTGCGCTGTGCGCAGGAGGCGCAGGAGGCACCGTGCTCACCGCGTTCGCCCGAGCGTTCAAGACGCCAGACCTGCGCAAGAAGCTGCTCTTCACGCTGGGCATCATGGTGCTCTTCCGGCTCGGCGCGCACGTGCCCGTGCCCGGGATCGACTACCAGAACGTCCAGACGTGCATGGACCAGGCCAAGAGTGGCCAGGGCCTCTTCGGCCTCGTGAACATGTTCAGCGGTGGTGCGCTGCTGCAAGTCACGATCTTCGCGCTCGGGATCATGCCCTACATCACGGCGAGCATCATCCTCCAGCTGCTCACCGTCGTCATCCCGCGTCTGGAGGCCCTCAAGAAGGAGGGCCAGTCCGGCCAGGCCAAGATCACCCAGTACACGCGTTATCTGACCGTCGCGCTCGCCGTGCTGCAGGGCACGGGCCTGGTGGCCACCGCGAGCAACGGCGCGCTCTTCGCCAACTGCCCGGTCGGCAACCAGATCGTCCCGGACCGTTCGATCTTCACCGTTGCCGTCATGGTCATCACCATGACCGCGGGCACCGCGCTGATCATGTGGCTCGGTGAGCTCATCACCGACCGCGGCATCGGCAACGGCATGTCGATCCTGATGTTCACCTCGATCGCCGCCGGCTTCCCGACCGCCCTGTGGGCCATCAAGCTCCAGGGCAAGCTGATGGACGGCTGGCTGGAGTTCGGCCTGGTCATCCTCTGCGGTCTGGCCATGGTCGCGCTCGTGGTCTTCGTCGAGCAGGCCCAGCGCCGGATCCCCGTGCAGTACGCGAAGCGCATGATCGGCCGCCGCTCCTACGGCGGCACCTCGACGTACATCCCACTCAAGGTGAACCAGGCCGGCGTGATCCCGGTCATCTTCGCCTCGTCGCTGCTGTACATCCCGGCGCTGCTGGTGCAGTTCACCGGCTCGAAGGCGGGCTGGGCGAACTGGGTCCAGGCCAACCTGGTCAAGGGTGACCACCCCGTCTACATCGTCACGTACTTCCTGCTGATCGTTTTCTTCGCGTTCTTCTACGTCGCGATTTCCTTCAACCCCGAGGAAGTCGCCGACAACATGAAGAAGTATGGTGGGTTCATTCCGGGCATCCGGGCCGGTCGTCCCACTGCGGAGTATCTGAGCTACGTGCTGAACCGCATCACGTGGCCTGGCTCGCTCTACCTCGGTCTGATCGCCCTGGTGCCCACGGTGGCGCTGGTCACACTCAACGCAAACCAGAACTTCCCGTTCGGGGGAACCAGCATCCTGATCATCGTGGGTGTCGGTCTGGAGACTGTGAAGCAGATCGAGAGCCAGCTTCAGCAGCGCAACTACGAAGGGTTCCTCCGCTGATGCGAATCGTCCTCGTCGGACCTCCCGGCGCCGGCAAGGGTACGCAGGCCGCGTACCTCGCGAAGAATCTCGCGATCCCGCACATCTCGACGGGCGACCTGTTCCGGGCGAACATCAGCCAGGGCACGGAACTCGGCCTGCGCGCCAAGGCGTTCATGGACGCGGGCAATCTGGTGCCGGACGAGATCACCATCGGCATGGCCCAGGACCGGATGAACCAGCCGGACGCCGAGCGGGGTTTCCTGCTGGACGGCTTCCCGCGCAACGTCTCCCAGGCCGAGGCCCTCGACGAGGCCCTCAAGCGGGACGGGGTGCGGCTGGACGCCGTGCTCGACCTGGAGGTCCCCGAGGACGAGGTGGTCAAGCGCATCGCCGGCCGCCGTATCTGCCGCAAGGACTCCAGCCACGTCTTCCACGTGACCTACAGCCCGCCGAAGCAGGAGGGCGTCTGTGACGTCTGCGGCGGCGACCTGTACCAGCGCGAGGACGACAGCGAGGACACCGTCCGCAAGCGGCTGGAGGTCTACCACTCGCAGACCGAGCCGATCATCGACTACTACAAGGCGCAGGAGCTCGTGGTGACGATCTCGGCGCTCGGCAAGGTGGACGAGGTCACCGAGCGCGCCATGGCGGCGCTGCAGGGTGACGACTAGTTCCGCCGCTCTTTCACAGGTCTGTGCATACGGCCGCGATGCCCCTCCGGGTATCGCGGCCGTATGGTGTGTGGGCGGGCCCGGCCCGTGAGGGAAATCGCCGGGAGGCGGCCGTTCCCGGCCGTTCCCGGTACTCCTCGGTGTAGTCCTCGGTGCAGAAAGGCGTCAGCCGCAATGGTGGAGATCAAGACCCGCGACCAGATCGCGAAAATGCGCGAGGCGGGGCTGGTGGTCGCCGCCATTCACGCGGCGACCCGGGAGGCGGCCGTTCCCGGCGCCACGACCAAGGACCTGGACGAGGTGGCCCGCAAGGTGCTCGCCGAGCACGGCGCGAAGTCGAATTTCCTCGGCTACGGCGGATTCCCCGCCACGATCTGCACCTCGGTGAACGAGGTCGTCGTCCATGGCATCCCGGATACGAAGACCGTCCTGAAGGACGGCGACATCATCTCCATCGACGCGGGCGCGATCGTGGACGGCTGGCACGGTGACGCCGCCTTCACGGCCTTCGTGGGCACCGGGCACGCCCCGGAGCTGCTGGAGCTCTCCCGGGTGACCGAGGAGTCCATGTGGGCCGGTGTCGCGGCCGTGCGGAACGGCAACCGCCTGGTGGACATCTCCCGGGCCATCGAGAGCTACATCCGCCGCCAGCCGCTGCCCTCCACCGGCAAGTACGGGATCATCGAGGACTACGGCGGGCACGGCATCGGCTCCGAGATGCACATGGACCCGCACCTGCTGAACTACGTCTCCCGCAAGCGCGGCCGCGGCCCGAAGCTGGTGCCGGGCTTCTGCATCGCGATCGAGCCGATGGTGAGCCTGGGCACCGCGAAGACGCACGTCCTGGAGGACGACTGGACGGTGCTCACGAACGACATGTCCTGGTCCTCGCACTGGGAGCACTCGGTGGCCCTGACGGAGGACGGCCCGCTGGTCCTCACGGCCGTCGACGGCGGCAAGGCCAAGCTCGCGGAGCTGGGCGTCACGGCCGCCCCGGACCCGCTGGGCTGAGGGTCCGCGGGGCCCCCGCCGGGCCCTGGCGGTCCGGCGGGGGCCCCGAGCTTTAACGATCAGCGCGGCTGGGCAGGCACCCTGGATTAGCCTTTGGGGTTGCCCTGACGTAGACTGACGCGTCGGCTCTCGTGTATCCGCATGCCCGCCTTCGTCCGCGGGGGTTCGGTGCACGAAGGTGCACAGGAGTCGATCAAGGTAGCCGATTCGAAAGGCGAAGCGTGGCCAAGAAGCAAGGTGCCATCGAGATTGAGGGCACCGTGATCGAGTCTCTGCCGAACGCGATGTTCAAGGTGGAGCTCCAGAACGGTCACAAGGTCCTCGCGCACATCAGCGGCAAGATGCGGATGCACTACATCCGTATCCTTCCCGACGACCGGGTCGTGGTGGAGCTGTCTCCGTACGACCTCACGCGCGGCCGGATCGTCTACCGCTATAAGTGAGCCTGAGCGGGTCCCGTACCCGCTCCTGCGGCCGGAAGGGTCGTCGATGGGCAGGCATACCTGCCAAACTCCCCGGAGCGATCCAGGGGAGAGTCTCGCGGATCCGTCCGGGAGAGAACTTCAACGGTACAAGTAGATCTTGCCCCGTCGTCGCCCCGTTCCTGCGGGGCGGTGGCACTGACCCGGAGAACCTCACATCCCATGAAGGTCAAGCCGAGCGTCAAGAAGATCTGCGACAAGTGCAAGGTGATCCGCCGCCACGGCCGGGTCATGGTCATCTGCGACAACCTGCGCCACAAGCAGCGCCAGGGCTGACGCACACCGACCTGCACCTCGCAGTTCTTCGCGCGACGCGAGCAATACGTACATACGCAGCGCCCGACCGGCCGTACAGCGGCCGGCGACACCTCCGGCGGGGGCCGGGGACCGGGTCCGTACCGCATTTGCCCATTCGGGCGGCCGGCGGTCCGGAGCGGCGCTGCGGAAGACCCCCGATAGTCAACTGGAGCCATTGAATGGCACGCGTTTCCGGTGTTGACATCCCGCGCGAGAAGCGCGTGGAGGTCGCACTCACCTACGTCTTCGGCATCGGCCGCACCCTGGCGAAGGAGACCCTCGCCGCCACCGGTGTGAACCCGAACACCCGCGTTCGTGACCTGGCCGAGGAGGACCTGGTCAAGATCCGCGAGTACGTGGACGCCAACATCAAGACCGAGGGTGACCTCCGTCGTGAGGTACAGGCCGACATCCGCCGCAAGGTGGAGATCGGCTGCTACCAGGGTCTGCGCCACCGTCGCGGTCTGCCGGTCCACGGCCAGCGCACCAGCACGAACGCCCGTACCCGCAAGGGCCCGCGTCGCGCGATCGCCGGCAAGAAGAAGCCGGGCAAGAAGTAGTCCTCAGCGGACGCTGACCAGCGGTCTTCGCTGTAGGACCGACCACCTCCCGTAGGAGTTAAGACATGCCCCCCAAGGGTCGTCAGGGCGCTGCCAAGAAGGTGCGCCGCAAGGAAAAGAAGAACGTCGCTCACGGCCACGCGCACATCAAGAGCACGTTCAACAACACGATCGTGTCCATCACGGACCCGACCGGCAACGTGATCTCGTGGGCCTCCGCCGGCCACGTCGGCTTCAAGGGCTCCCGCAAGTCCACGCCGTTCGCCGCGCAGATGGCCGCCGAGTCGGCCGCGCGTCGTGCCCAGGAGCACGGCATGCGCAAGGTCGACGTGTTCGTCAAGGGCCCCGGCTCCGGCCGTGAGACCGCGATCCGCTCGCTGCAGGCGACGGGCCTTGAGGTCGGCTCCATCCAGGACGTCACCCCGACCCCGCACAACGGCTGCCGTCCGCCGAAGCGCCGCCGCGTCTGACGCTTCCCGCGTCGTGGGGTGTGGGCGGTACGGCTCCCCGGAGCCGTACCGCCCGTACCCTTGTAAGAGCTCAGGACATCAAATAGTGGGTGTCCATGACTGAAGGATTCATCGCATGCTGATCGCTCAGCGCCCCTCCCTGACCGAAGAGGTCGTGGACGAGTTCCGCTCGCGGTTCGTGATCGAGCCGCTGGAGCCGGGCTTCGGCTACACCCTCGGCAATTCCCTGCGTCGTACGCTCCTCTCCTCGATCCCGGGTGCGGCGGTCACGTCCATCCGTATCGACGGTGTCCTGCACGAGTTCACCACCGTGCCGGGCGTCAAGGAGGACGTCACCGACCTCATCCTCAACATCAAGCAGCTGGTCGTCTCCTCGGAGCACGACGAGCCGGTCGTGATGTACCTGCGCAAGCAGGGCCCCGGTGTGGTCACCGCCGCGGACATCGCCCCGCCGGCCGGTGTCGAGGTCCACAACCCCGACCTGGTCCTGGCGACGCTGAACGCCAAGGGCAAGCTGGAGATGGAGCTGACCGTCGAGCGCGGTCGCGGTTACGTCTCCGCCGTCCAGAACAAGCAGGTGGGCCAGGAGATCGGCCGTATCCCGGTCGACTCCATCTACTCGCCGGTGCTCAAGGTCACCTACAAGGTCGAGGCGACCCGAGTCGAGCAGCGCACCGACTTCGACAAGCTGATCGTCGACGTCGAGACCAAGCAGGCCATGCGCCCGCGTGACGCCATGGCGTCCGCCGGCAAGACCCTGGTCGAGCTGTTCGGTCTGGCCCGTGAGCTCAACATCGACGCCGAGGGCATCGACATGGGCCCGTCCCCGACGGACGCCGCCCTGGCCGCCGACCTGGCGCTGCCGATCGAGGAGCTGGAGCTCACCGTCCGCTCCTACAACTGCCTCAAGCGCGAGGGCATCCACTCCGTGGGTGAGCTCGTCGCCCGCTCCGAGGCCGACCTGCTCGACATCCGCAACTTCGGTGCGAAGTCGATCGACGAGGTCAAGGCGAAGCTGGCCGGCATGGGCCTGGCCCTCAAGGACAGCCCGCCCGGATTCGACCCGACCGCTGCGGCGGACGCCTTTGGCGCCGAGGACGACGCGGATGCGGGTTTTGTGGAGACCGAGCAGTACTGACGGTCTTCGGGTGCGGGTGCGCTGTGGCTGGTCGCGCAGTTCCCCGCGCCCCTTCCGGGCGCCCCTTGCGGGGCAGCCCGGATCTCCGACAGGCAACCGTCTGCTCGGATACTGACTCCGGTACCTGGTACGGCCGGGGCAGACTTCTAGGAGAAATACCATGCCGCGTCCCACCAAGGGTGCCCGTCTGGGCGGCAGCGCCGCGCACGAGAAGGCGATGCTGGCGAACCTCGCCCGCTCCCTCTTCGAGCACGGCCGCATCACCACGACCGAGGCCAAGGCCCGCCGCCTGCGTCCGGTCGCCGAGCGCCTGATCACCAAGGCGAAGAAGGGCGACATCCACAACCGTCGCCAGGTGCTGCAGACGATCACCGACAAGGGCGTCGTCCACACCCTCTTCACCGAGATCGCTCCGCGCTTCGCCGAGCGTCCGGGTGGCTACACCCGCATCACGAAGATCGGCAACCGTCGTGGCGACAACGCCCCGATGGCCGTGATCGAGCTGGTCGAGGGCGAGATCGCCAAGAAGGCGACCGTCGCCGAGGCCGAGGCCGCCGCCAAGCGCGCGGTCAAGGAGGCCGACGCCAAGGCCGAGGCCGCCGAGGCTTCCGCCGAGGAGTCCAAGGACGCCTGACACCCCTGTGGGTGTGCACCGGACGGGCCCGCTTCCCTTTCGAGGGGAGCGGGCCCGTCCCGCATGGGTGAGAGAGAGATTCTGGTGAGTGACGAGGTTGAGCCCGGCTGGGTGCGGGTGCGGCTGGATCTGTCGTACGACGGCAAGGACTTCTCCGGCTGGGCGCGGCAGCGCGAGGGACAGCGCACGGTGCAGGGCGAGCTGGAGGACGCGATCCGTACGGTGACGCGTTCGCCGCGCACGTACGAGCTGACGGTCGCCGGCCGGACCGACGCCGGGGTGCACGCGCGCGGGCAGGTCGCGCACGTCGATCTGCCGGTGGAGGTGTGGACCGAGCACCGGGAGCGGCTGCTGCGCCGGCTCGCCGGGCGGCTGCCGCACGATGTGCGGGTGTGGCGGGCCGAGGAGGCCCCGGCCGGGTTCAACGCGCGGTTCTCGGCGGTCTGGCGGCGGTACGCCTACCGCGTCACGGATCACCCCGGCGGGGTGGATCCGCTGTTGCGCGGTCATGTCCTGTGGCACGACTGGCCGTTGGACGTCGACGCGATGAACGAGGCGTCGCGGCCGCTGCTCGGGGAGCACGACTTCGCCGCCTACTGCAAGAAGCGCGAGGGCGCCACGACGATCCGTACGCTGCAGCGGCTGAGCTGGGAGCGCGACGCGTCGGGCGTGGTCACGGCGACCGTGCGGGCGGACGCGTTCTGCCACAACATGGTGCGTTCGCTGGTGGGCGCGCTGCTGTTCGTCGGTGACGGGCACCGGCCGGTGGACTGGCCGGGCAAGGTGCTCGCGGCCGGGGTGCGGGACTCGGCGGTGCACGTCGTACGGCCGCACGGGCTGACCCTGGAGGAGGTCGGCTACCCGGCGGACTCCGAACTCGCCGCCCGCAACCGGGAGGCGCGCAACAAGCGGACGCTTCCGGGGGCGGGATGCTGCTGAGCTGACGTAGCGTCAGGCGATATCGATGGGCGCCGCCCCCCGGACCCACGAGGTCCGGGGGGCGGCGCTTTCGCACAGTGCCCTGGAGTCAGTTCCCCTCGGGGGCCGGGCAGTTGACGGCCAGGTCGCTGTTGACCGTGAAGTACGGGCGGACGCCCGCGACCACCGGGTACAGGTCGGTCTTGTTGCGGTCGACGATGTCGCCGGTGAGCCGGGCGAGTCGGACCGGCTCGACGTCCGGGGACAGGCGCAGGCTCAGGTCCCAGATGGTGCCCTCGGGGCCTCGGGCGGCGCGCAGCGTCTCGTACGGCAGGGTCAGCGCGAAGCCCGCCCCGCCGGTGACGGTGACGTCGGCGGTGACCTCGGAGCCGCCCTCGGCGCGCGGCCGGCCGACGGCGACCGGGGTGGCGCCGTCGCCGAACTCCGCGCCGTGCAGGGTGCCTTCGACGACCAGCGCGTCCCGTTCCTGCCGCAGCGTGCGGACCTCGGCGTGGGCGGGGCGGTGCCAGGCGCGGATCGCGAGGAAGCCGTCGACGGTCGGGTAGGGCACCCACCAGGTGAACGGGGAGCCGTCCAGCGGCTGGAGGTCCACCAGGCCGCGCCCCTCGGCGAGGTGGGAGACCACGCGGCGGCGGGCGTTGTCGTCGCCGCGCACGACGTGCAGGTCCCAGCGGCCCTCGTGCAGGCGCAGTTCGCGGCGGTCGAGGACGGCCGTCCACGGGCCGCCGGGCCGCTCCGGCTTGCGCAGCGGCACGGCGATCGGCTTGGCCTCCTTGCGGTGCGTGACCGTCAGGGAGAGGTTCTCGCCGGACAGGCCCTTGCGGTCCACGAGGACCACGATGTTGCCGTTCGCGTCGACGCGGCAGGAGGCGGTGCAGCGCAGCGGCTTGCGGACGATCTCCTTGATGGCGGCCTTGACCGGCGGGGTCGCGGGCCTGGCCACGGAGCGGCGCAGCGGGCGCAGCAGCTTGCCGGCGGTGCGGCGCAGCATCTTCGCCAGCGGCACGGAGCCGTTCGCGGGCCGGGCGGCGGGCTTGACGGTGGTGGTCGTGGCGCCGGCCCTGGTGCCGGTGGCGGGCACGGCGGTCCGCTGCGGCCGCTCCTCGCCGCGCAGGCTCGCGATGAGCTCCTCGTAGGCGCGGGCGATGGCGTCCGGCTGGTAGCGCTCGGCGGAGATCCGGGCGGCCCTGCCCATGGACGTGCGCAGCTCGTCGTCCTCGATGAGCTTGAGCAGGCCCTTGGCGATGGCGGCGCTGTCGCCGTTGGCGACGAGGAGGCCGTCCTTGCCGTCGGTGATGATCTCGCCGGGGCCGTGCGGGCAGTTCGTGGCGACGACCGGCACACCGCAGTTCATGGCCTCGACGATCGTCATGCCGAAGGACTCCTCGCGGGAGGTCACGGCGGCGATGGAGCCCTTGGCCCACTCGGTCTCGATGGGGGAGTGGGCGCCCATGAGCGTGAGCGAGTCGCTCAGGCCCAGCTTGTCGATCTGCGCGCGCAGCCTGGGGAGTTGGGGGCCGCGGCCGTAGATGCGCAGCTTCCAGTCGGGGTGCGCGGCCGCGACCGTCGCCCACGCCTCGACGAGCAGGTCGTAGCGCTTGACGGGGATGAGCCGGCCGGCGGCGACGACGAGCTTGGCGCTGCCGTCGGAGGGCTCGACCTCGGAGGGCGGGCAGCCGTTGGGCAGAGCGACGAGCTTCGTCCGCACGCCGGGGAACTGCTCGCGGTGGGTGGCGGCGTCGGCCTCGGAGACGGCGGTGTGCGCGTCGAGGCGGGGGATCGCGCGGTCCTGGGCGGCGCGGATGTTCGGCTCGTGCGTGCCGTAGATCCGGTGCTCCTGGCCGATCTTGAGATAGCGGTCGGTGCCGAACTCGGCGAGGTACATCACGAGTCCGGGCCGGGTCGCGATCACGACGTCGGCGTCCGTACGGGCCAGGTGCTCCGCGACGCGCTTGTCGGTGAGGGCGCTGAAGTGGGCGCCCTTCGCCTCGACGGGCGGGACGAGCGCGCTCTCCTGCTGGAGCAGCTCGTTGTCCCGGTCCGCGCCGTGCTCGGCGCGGGTGTCGATGAGGTGGACGAGCCGGACCTTGCGGTGCAGCGGGAGCTTCGGGGTGCCGCCGGTGCGGTGGATCGAGACGATCTCCACGTCGTGGCGGGTCGCGAGCGCGCTCGCCACGTTGAACGTGGAGCGGATGGTGCCGCCGATGCCGTAGGCGTTCTGCAAAAGGAAAGAGATCTTCATGGCGGTGTGTGCGGGGCCCGTGCCGGGCGTCGCGTCCGTCCTTCCCCCCTGGCCTGGAGTGTCGAGGTCGTCCCCTCATGCGGCGGGCCGCCTGGTCGGTTGCGGTCCGGTGCGTCCGTTAAGACCGCTGGGGAGGCTTTCGGTTGCTTCCTCAGCCTACATTGTGCGTTGGGTCACACTTCCGGCCTTCCTGGGAGGCGTCGGGGGCCTCCCGTACGTTGAGGATCTTCCGTGCTTCGGGGATCTTCGGGGTCGGGCGCACGTCGACGGTCAGGTCGTTCTCCGGGTCGAAGACGGGGCGGACGGTGACGGTCCCCCGAAGGGGGGACGGGAGGGTGCCCGCCGGGTACACGTCGGTGCGCTTGCGGTCGACGTTGTCGCCGGCGAGGCGGCCGAGGGGGACGAGGGCGGCGCCGGGGGCGGGGCGCAGCCGCAGCCGCCAGGCCCCTTCGACGGTTTCGGTGCTGCCCGTGAGGGTCTCGTACGGCAGGGTGCAGGTCAGCCGCCGCTCGTCGAGGACGGTGACGGGCAGTTCTACGGGTTCCGCGCCGTCCCGCGGGGGCAGTGCGACGAGGGTGCCGTGCTCGCCGAGGGGTACGGCCGTGCCGTGCGCGGTCGCGGTCAGGGTCAGCGCCTCCGGGCCGGCCTCGATCCGGTCGAGCTCGGCGTGCGCGGGCCGGCGCCAGGTGCGCAGGGTGAGGCCGCCGCCGGCGGTGGCGTAGGGCACCCATGCGGTGACGTGGCCCTCCTGCTCGCGCAAGGGCAGCGCCAGCAGCCGCGCCTGCTCCACGTACGCGGCCCCGACCCGGGCCCGCTTGCCGTCGTCGGCCCGCTCGACACGGAAGTCCCAACGGCCTTCCGCCAGGGGGTTGGTGCGGGTGAGGACGGCGGTCAGGTCGCCGGTGGCGGCGTCCGCGACGAGCGGCAGCTCGACGCGCTGCCGGGCGGCGGTGCCGTCGGTACCGCGCAACGTGCCGACGAGCGTGAGGAGTTGACCACTGACCCCGGCGCGGGGGAACCGGACGGCGAGCCCGCCGTCGACGGTGGCCCGGGCGTGCGCACGGGGGCGGAGGGGCTTGAGGGGAGCGGGTACGGGGGGCGCGGCTGCGCGGTTCGGGGTGGTCGTGGGCGGGGGCGTGGGCGTTCCGGCGCGGCGGCGCAGGACACGCAGCAGCCGGCGGGCGGTGCGGCGGAGGGGGTGGACGGTGGCTGTACGGGCGGTGGGTGCGGCCGTTGCGTCGGCGGATGGCCCGGGTGCCCCGGAGTTGTCGTGCGGTGTGGGCGTGGTCCCGTTGTTCGGGCGGGCGGGGGTGGCTGGGGTCGGGGTGGGCCCCGTAGGGGTGGTCGTTGTGTCGGGCGGCGCGTTCGTACCCTGCTGCGCGCCGTCGCGCAGGGTCCGTACGAGGTCCTCGAAGCGTTCGGCGACGCGTGCGGGGGTGTAGCGCTTCGCGGACTCGCGGGCGGCTGTGCCCATCGTGTGGCGGAGGGCCGGGTCGTCGATGAGGGCGAGCAGGCCCGCCGCGAGGGCGTCCGCGTCGCCGGTGGGGACGAGGAGGCCGTCCTCGCCGTCGGTGATGATCTCGCCGGGGCCGTGCGGGCAGTTCGTGGCGACGACCGGCACACCGCAGTGCATCGCCTCGACGATCGTCATGCCGAAGGACTCGTAGTCGGAGGCGACGGCGGCGACGGCTCCCTTGGCCCACTCGGTCTCGATGGGGGAGTGGGGGCCCATGAGGAACACGTGGTCGCTGAGGCCGAGCCGGTCGATGCGCTCGCGGAGCGCGGCGTGTTCGGGGCCGCGCCCGTAGATGCGCAACCGCCAGTCGGGGCGCTCGGCGACGACCTTGGCGAAGGCCTCGACGAGCAGCGGATAGCGCTTGACGGGGATGAGCCGGCCGGCGGCGACGACGAGCCGGGCGTCGCCGGAGGAGGGTTCGACGGGCGGTGCGGGCACCGCGTTGGGCAGGGCGACGACCGGGGTGCGCACGCCGGGCAGGTGCGCGCGGTGCGTGGCCGCGTCGCCCTCGGAGACGGTGGTGTACGCGTCGAGGAGGGGGATCGCCGCGTCCTGCGCCTCCCGCACGGCCGGCGGGTGCGAGCCGTGGATGAGGTGTTCCTGGCCGATGCGCAGGAAGCCGCGCTCGCGGGCGAGCCGCGCGAGGTACACGACGAGGCCGGGGCGGGTCGCGACGACGACGTCCGCGTCGGTCGCGGCCAAGTACGCGGCCACGCGCTCGTCGGCGAGGCGCGTGAAGGCGGTGAGGGACGCCTCGCCGCCGGGCAGCAGCGCGCTCGGTTCCCGCTGGAGTTCGTGGTCGAGGTCCCGGCCGGCGCCCTTGCCGGTGTCCTTGCGGATGTCGATGAGCGGGACGAGCCGTACTCCGGGGCCGGGCGGCAGCTGGGGGGTGTCGGCGCCCCGGTAGACGGAGACGATCTCGACGTCGTGGCGGGCGGCGAGCGCGCTCGCGAGGTTCCCGGTGGCGCGGATGGTGCCGCCGATGCCGTAGGCGTTGTGGATGAGGAACGCGATCTTCATGGCGGTGTCGCGAGGCGGCGGGCGCCGCGTTCGCCTTCTCCCTGCCGACGAGTGGGGTGGGAAGTGGGGGAGGGCGCCGCCCCCCTCGACGGGGTAACGACGCCCGGGCACTCGTGGTGATGGGGCCGGGATTCCTGGGGTTCCGCTGTGAAGGCGCTGTGCGTCAGCTGTGGGGAGATCTATGGGCTGCTGTTACAAATCGGCCGGGATTCGGGCCTGTTGACCCTGTTTGCCGCCGGCCGCTCAGGCGTGCTCGGAGCGGGAGACGGAGGCCGCCGCGGCGGCGTTGGCGCGGGCCATGACGCGCTGGAACGCGTAGTCCGACAGATCGCGGGCGGCGGCCAGGGCCCGGGTGTCGGCGGCCGTGACCGAGGTGCCGTTGGTGAACCCGGCGACGGTGAAGTAGGCGTAGCGGCCGATGGAGTTGGTGGTCAGCCGGCAGGTCAGGCCGCCCTGGCAGAAGGCGGGGGCGTCGCCGCCCGGGAGCGGTGCGATGTTGCCGGTGGCCTGCTCCTTGACGCGGTCGGCGGCGGCCTGGTCGTCGAAGACGGCGACGCCGACGGTGACGGCGACCCCGTCCCGTACGTAGGTGGCGCGCAGCAGTCGGCGGCAGCCGTTGCCGGTGAGGACGGGGCCGAGGCCGGCCTGGGCGCCTGCGGCGCAGTCCTCGCCGCTGTCGGTGGCGGTCCGCTGGTACGGGCGGCCCGCGAGGACGGGGCGCGGGTGCGGGAAGAAGGACTCCGTGGTGAGGGGCGCCGTGTCCTTCCCGGCGTTCGCTATGAACTCGCGGGGGTCCGGCGGGGGTGGCGGGGCGACCTGCGAGAAGCTCGGCCCGGGGGAGCCGCCGGCGCTCCGCGCGGGGGCGGGCAGCGCCTTGTTGCCGCCGCTCTGCGTGTGCGTGACGGCGGTCGCCACGGCGGCGGCGACGGCCCCGGCGGCCAGTACGCCGCCGCCGGCGTACAGCCATTTCCGCCGCCGGCCGCGCGCGGCGGTGGTCTCGGCGAGCGCGGCCCAGTCGGGGGTGTGCGCCGGCGCCTGCGGCTGGGGGAGCCCCGGCCCGTACGGCCCGCCGGGGAGCGGGGGGTGTCCCTGAGCGGCCCTGGGCTGATCGGGCGCGGCGGGGCCGTAGCCGTGGCCGCCCTGCCCGGGCGCGGAACCCCCGGGGGGCTGGGGGAGGCCGGCGCCGGGCAGCCCCGGCCCGTACGGTCCGCCCGAGGCGGCGTCGTGGCCGCCCTGCCCCGGCGCGGAAGCGGGCCCTCCGCCCGTCCCCCACGGGCCGCCCGTCCGTCCGGAGTCCCCCCGGGCCCCGTCCGGACCCCCCTGCCCAAAGCTCATGCCCCGCATCGTAATCCGCTTGGACCGGGCCGTCCGGGGCGGAACAATCGCGGCCATGGGACACGTCGAAGCGGCACATCTTGAGTACTTCCTCCCGGACGGCAGGGCGCTGCTCGGCGATGTGTCGTTCCGGGTCGGCGAGGGCGCGTCCGTCGCGCTCGTCGGGGCGAACGGCGCGGGCAAGACGACGCTGCTGCGGCTGATCGCCGGGGAGCTGGAGCCGCATGGCGGCTCGGTGACGGTCAGCGGCGGGCTCGGCGTGATGCCGCAGTTCGTGGGGTCCGTACGGGACGAGCGTACGGTCCGTGACCTGCTGGTCTCCGTCGCGCAGCCGCGTATCCGCGAGGCGGCGGAGGCCGTCGACGAGGCCGAGCACGCGGTGATGACTGGGGGTACCTCCCACGCCGTTCAGGCAGTGGGGGAGGATGACGAGGCCGCGCAGATGGCGTACGCGCAGGCGCTCAGCGACTGGGCGGAGGCGCGCGGCTACGAGGCCGAGACCGTGTGGGACATGTGCACCATGGCCGCGCTCGGCGTCCCGTACGAGAAGGCGCAGTGGCGCCAGGTGCGCACGCTCAGTGGCGGCGAGCAGAAGCGGCTGGTGCTGGAGGCGCTGCTGCGCGGCCCGGAGGAGGTCCTGCTGCTGGACGAGCCGGACAACTATCTCGACGTGCCGGGCAAGCGCTGGCTGGAGGAGCGGCTGCGCGAGACGCGCAAGACCGTGTTGTTCGTCTCGCACGACCGGGAGCTGCTGGCCCGCGCCGCCGAGAAGATCGTCAGCGTCGAGCCCGGGCCGGCGGGCATGGGGGTCCCCCCACGAAGTGGGGGAGTCTGGGTGCACGGCGGGGGCTTCGGCACGTACCACCAGGCCCGTAAGGACCGCTTCGCGCGCTTCGAGGAGCTGCGGCGGCGGTGGGACGAGCAGCACGCCCAGCTGAAGAAGCTGGTGTTCACGCTCAAGCAGAAGGCGATGTACAACGACGGCATGGCCTCCCGCTACCAGGCCGCGCAGACCCGGCTGCGGAAGTTCGAGGAGGCCGGGCCGCCGCAGGAGCCGCCGCGCGAGCAGGACATCCGGATGCGGCTGCGCGGCGGCCGTACCGGTGTGCGTGCGGTGACCTGCGCGGGGCTGGAGCTCACGGGCCTGATGAAGCCGTTCGACCTGGAGGTCTTCTACGGCGAGCGGGTCGCGGTCCTCGGCAGCAACGGCTCGGGCAAGTCGCACTTCCTGCGGCTGCTGGCCGGTGACACCGAGCGTCCCGTGGCGCACACGGGCTCCTGGAAGCTGGGCGCCCGCGTCGTCCCCGGCCACTTCGCGCAGACCCACGCCCACCCGGAGCTGTTCGGCCGCACCCTGATCGACATCCTGTGGACGGAGCACGCGCGCGACCGGGGCGCGTCCATGTCCGCCCTGCGCCGCTACGAGCTGGACCGGCAGGGCGACCAGCCCTTCGAGAAGCTCTCCGGCGGGCAGCAGGCGCGCTTCCAGATCCTGCTGCTGGAGCTGGCCGGGGCGACGGCGCTGCTCCTGGACGAGCCGACGGACAATCTGGACCTGGAGAGCGCGGAGGCGCTGCAGGAGGGGCTGGAGGCCTTTGAGGGGACGGTGCTGGCGGTCACGCACGACCGCTGGTTCGCGCGCTCCTTCGACCGCTTCCTGGTCTTCGGGGCGGACGGGCGGGTCCGAGAGGCCCCGGAGCCGGTGTGGGACGAGAGCCGGGTGGTGCGCAAGCGGTAGCGCGGGGGCGCGGCTGGCCGGTCCGTTCCGGGGATGGGACCATGTGTTTTGACCCCGCCGGTGGGCGACCGGTACTCTACGAGTTCGTTATGCGTATTGGCTTGGTCGTTCTCACGCGAGGGGCCCTTACGCTTGTCCACCGGTCCGATGACCAGCGGCGGACTGTCGGGTTGCGTCCCCGGCAGGCTGCCAGGCTGCAGTGATCTTCCCGGCGGGCCGTGTCAGGACCCACACTCACTGAAGAAGCGAAGGCTACGACCGTGCGTACGTTCAGCCCCAAGCCCGGCGATGTCCAGCGCCAGTGGCACATCATTGACGCGCAGGACGTCGTCCTGGGCCGTCTGGCCTCCACGGCAGCGTCCCTGCTCCGTGGCAAGCACAAGCCCGTGTATGCCCCGCACCTCGACATGGGTGACTTCGTCGTCATCATCAACGCCGACAAGGTGCACCTGTCCGGTAACAAGAAGACCCAGAAGATGGCCTACCGCCACTCCGGCTTCCCGGGCGGTCTGCGCTCCGTGCGTTACGACGAGCTGCTCGACAAGAACCCCGAGAAGGCTGTCGAGAAGGCCGTCAAGGGCATGCTGCCGAAGAACTCCCTCGGCCGTCAGATGCTCTCGAAGCTGAAGGTCTACTCGGGCTCCGAGCACCCGCACGCTGCCCAGCAGCCGGTCGCGTTCGAGATCACCCAGGTCAAGCAGGGCTAAGTCCCGGCCACCGCCGAACCAGAAAGATCTGAGGAGAACCAGTGGCTGAGACCACCGCCGAGATGCCGGTCGAGGGCATCGAGGAGTACACCACCGAGACCGAGGTCGTTGAGTCGGAGTACACCTCCGAGTCCCTCGCGTCCCGCTTCGGCGACCCGCAGCCGGCCGCCGGCCTGGGCCGTCGCAAGAACGCCATCGCCCGTGTCCGGATCGTCCCGGGCTCCGGCAAGTGGAAGATCAACGGCCGCACCCTTGAGGACTACTTCCCCAACAAGGTGCACCAGCAGGAAGTCAACGAGCCCTTCAAGGTTCTTGAGCTCGACGACCGCTACGACGTCATCGCCCGCATCGCGGGTGGCGGCGTCTCCGGCCAGGCCGGCGCCCTGCGCCTCGGCGTGGCCCGCGCCCTGAACGAGGCGGACGTGGAGAACAACCGCGGCCCGCTGAAGAAGGCCGGCTTCCTCAAGCGCGACGACCGTGCGGTCGAGCGCAAGAAGGCCGGTCTGAAGAAGGCCCGCAAGGCTCCGCAGTACAGCAAGCGCTAATCGCGGCTTCGCTGCTGCACGAACGCCCCGGCGCACACTCTTGTGCAGCCGGGGCGTTCGGCTATCGGCGGTCCGCGGCGTATACCTGGAAGCAATGCCCCGGACCAGGGCCGGACACCCCGGTACGGGGGCCCTGCCCCGTAAGGCCCCGTACTTCCCGCGTTTTTCGGAGGACACCACAGTGGGACGACTCTTCGGTACGGACGGTGTGCGCGGCGTGGCCAACGCCGACCTGACGGCCGAGCTCGCACTCGGCCTGTCGGTCGCCGCGGCTCATGTGCTCGGTGAGGCGGGCACCTTCGAGGGCCATCGCCCGGTGGCCGTCGTCGGCCGTGATCCGCGCGCGTCCGGGGAGTTCCTGGAAGCCGCCGTGGTGGCCGGGCTCGCCAGCGCCGGGGTCGACGTGCTGCGGGTGGGTGTGCTGCCCACGCCCGCCGTCGCCTATCTCACCGGGGCGCTCGGCGCCGACCTGGGCGTCATGCTCTCCGCGAGCCACAACCCGATGCCCGACAACGGCATCAAGTTCTTCGCCCGCGGCGGCCACAAGCTCGCCGACGAGCTGGAGGACCGTATCGAGCGGACCTACCGGGCGCACGCCTCCGGCGAGCCCTGGGACCGGCCCACCGGCGCCGGCGTCGGCCGGGTCCGCGACTACGACCAGGGCTTCGACAACTACGTCGCCCACCTCATCGGCGTGCTGCCCAACCGTCTCGACGGCCTCAAGGTCGTCATCGACGGCGCGCACGGCGCCGCCTCCCGGGTCTCCCCGGAGGCCTTCGCCCGGGCCGGCGCCGAGGTCGTCACCATCGGCACCGACCCCGACGGCCTCAACATCAACCACGAGTGCGGCTCCACCCACCTCGACAAGCTGCGGGCCGCCGTCGTCGAGCACGGCGCCGACCTGGGCGTCGCCCACGACGGCGACGCCGACCGCTGCCTGGCCGTCGACGCCTCCGGCGAGGAGGTCGACGGCGACCAGATCCTCGCCGTCCTCGCCCTGGCCCTGCGCGAGTCCGGTGCCCTGCGCAAGAACACGGTCGTCGCCACCGTGATGTCCAACCTCGGCTTCAAGCTCGCCATGGAGCGCGAGGGCGTCGACCTCGTCCAGACCGCTGTCGGCGACCGCTATGTCCTGGAGGAGATGAAGGCCCACGGCTACGCCCTCGGCGGCGAGCAGTCCGGCCACGTCATCGTCCTCGACCACGCGACCACCGGTGATGGCACCCTGACCGGCCTGATGCTCGCGGCCCGCGTCGCCGCGACGGGCCGGCCGGTGGCCGAACTGGCCGGTGTCATGCGGCGGTTGCCGCAGGTCCTCATCAATGTGCGGGACGTGGACAAGTCCCGCGTGAAGACCTCGCAGGAGCTCGCCTCCGCCGTCGCGGCCGCGGAGGCCGAACTCGGCGCCACCGGGCGGGTGTTGCTGCGCCCCTCGGGCACGGAGCCCGTGGTGCGGGTCATGGTGGAGGCCGCCGACATCGAGCAGGCGCGGGCGGTCGCGGAGCGGCTGGCCGATGCGGTGAAGTCGGCGCTGGGGTAAGGGACTTGCCGTAAGGGGGGCCGAGGGGCGTAGCCCCTCGGACCCCCTTTTTTGTTACAGCTTGCGCAGCGACAGACGCTGCACCTTGTGGTCCGGCCCCTTCCGCAGGATCAGATTCGAACGGCCCCGTGTCGGCGCCACGTTCTCCAGCAGGTTCGGCTTGTTGATGGTCCGCCAGTTCCGGCGCGCGAAGTCCAGGGCCTCCTCCTCCGACACCTGCGTGTACTGCCGGAAGTACGAGCTCGGGTCGTGGAAGGCGGTGGCCCGCAGCTTCGTGAAGCGCTCGTAGTACCAGCGCTCGATGTCCTCGGTGCGCGCGTCGACGTAGATGCTGAAGTCGAAGAAGTCGGCGAGCCCGACCCGGGTCCGGCCGTCCTTGCCGGGCAGGGCGGGCTGCAGGACGTTGAGGCCCTCGATGATGAGGATGTCGGGGCGGTGCACGGTCAGCCGTTCACCGGGAACGATGTCGTAGATGAGGTGGGAGTAGACGGGCGCGGACACCTCGTCCTTGCCGGCCTTGACGTCGGCGACGAAGCGGGTGAGGGCCCGCCGGTCGTAGGACTCGGGGAAACCTTTCCGCGACATCAGCCCGCGCCGGTGCAGCTCGGCGTTGGGCAGCAGGAAGCCGTCGGTGGTGACGAGCTCGACGCGCGGATGCTCCGGCCAGCGGGCCAGCAGCGCCTGCAGCAGCCGGGCCGTGGTGGACTTGCCGACCGCGACACTGCCGGCCACGCCTATGACGAAGGGGGTGCCGGGCTGCGATCCGTGACCCTTGTCGCCGGCCTCGCCGAGGAAGGTGTTCAGGGTGCCGCGCAGGGCGCTCGTCGCGCCGACGTAGAGGTTGAGCAGCCGGGACAGCGGCAGATAGACGTCGCGCACCTCGTCGAGATCGACGACGTCGCCGAGCCCGCGCAGCCGCTCGACCTCGCCGGCGGTCAGCGGCAGCGGCGTGTTCTCCCGCAGCGCGCTCCACTCCGCGCGGGTGAGGTCCACGTACGGGGACGACTCCGCCCGGCGGCGCTGCTGCGGCTGCACTGTAGTGGTCGGCACGGGCCCATTGTGCGCGGGCCGCGCGCGGTGCTCACTCCCGGGTTCGGGGTGTGGGTGTTCTTGTGCGGTTTGGGCGAGTCGTACGGGCCGGGGTCCGCCTGGGGTCGTACGGGCCGTACGGGCGGGGTGCATCGGGGTCCGTACGGCCGGGCCGCGCCGCCCCCCTACGGGCCACCCGGGTGAAAGGCGATGTCACCCCTGTACTTACTCATGAGTCAGGTCTACGGTCCGGGGTCCGGCCTGCCGGTCACCGCGTCGCGGGGCCGCCGCTCGACCCTGGGGACACCGTGTTCGTTCGCCATCCCGTACGCCCCCTGCGTCCCGCACGCCCCGTGGGGGCCGTACTGCGTGCTGCCGTGCACCGGCTCGTCTGCCGCGAGCGCCGGCGCGGGAGGCGCCCGTGTGCTTCCGGTCCCGGCCCCGGCCCCGCCCTCGACGAGATGTTCGCGGCGCGGGTGCGCGGCGAGCTCGTCGCCGCGCTGCCGGACGAGGACCTGGGCCAGGAGCTCGACGACTGCCTGGACACCTATGTCCTGGGCAGCAAGCCGCGCTGCGAGGAGGTCGAGTACCTCGAACTCGTCCAGGACGCCATCGACCGCATCGAACGCGGGCGTTGAGGGGACGCGGGGCGCGGGCGGCGTGCGGTCTTGCCGTGGTCGCCCGCCGCGAGCGGCCCCGCGGGCCGTACGCTGCTGCGCATGTGCGGAATCGTTGGCTATGTGGGAGGGCAGTGCGCCCTCGATGTCGTATTGGCGGGGCTGCGGCGCCTGGAGTACCGCGGCTATGACTCGGCCGGGGTCGCGGTGCTCGCGGACGGCGGGCTCGCGGCCGCGAAGAAGGCCGGCAAGCTCGCCAACCTGGAGAAGGAGCTGTCCGACCGCCCGCTGCCCTCCGGCCCGACCGGCATCGGACACACCCGCTGGGCCACCCACGGCGGCCCCACCGACGCCAACGCCCATCCGCACCTGGACAACGCGGGCCGTGTCGCGGTCGTCCACAACGGCATCATCGAGAACTTCGCCGCCCTGCGCGCCGAGCTGGCCGAACGCGGCCACGGCCTGGCCTCGGAGACCGACACCGAGGTCGTCGCGCACCTGCTCGCCGAGTCCTTCTCCTCCTGCGGCGACCTGGCCGAGGCGATGCGGCAGGTGTGCCGCCGCCTGGAGGGCGCCTTCACGCTCGTCGCGGTGCACGCCGACGAGCCCGACGTGGTCGTGGGCGCGCGCCGCAACTCCCCGCTCGTGGTGGGCGTCGGCGACGGCGAGCACTTCCTCGCCTCGGACGTCGCCGCGTTCATCGAGCACACCCGGGAGGCGATCGAGCTGGGCCAGGACCAGGTCGTGGAGCTGCGCCGGGACGCGGTGACGGTCACCGACTTCGACGGCGCGCCCGCGCGGGTCCGTACGTACCACGTCGACTGGGACGCCTCCGCCGCCGAGAAGGGCGGCTACGACTACTTCATGCTCAAGGAGATCGCCGAGCAGCCGAAGGCGGTCGCGGACACGCTCCTGGGCCGGATCGACGCGCAGGGGACCCTGTCCCTGGACGAGGTCCGCATCCCCGCGTCCGTCCTCCGCGAGGTGGACAAGATCGTCATCGTGGCCTGCGGCACGGCCTACCACGCGGGGATGATCGCCAAGTACGCGATCGAGCACTGGACCCGCATTCCCTGCGAGACGGAGCTGGCCAGCGAGTTCCGCTACCGCGATCCGATCCTCGACCAGCGCACCCTCGTCATCGCCATCTCGCAGTCCGGGGAGACCATGGACACGCTGATGGCGCTGCGGCACGCGCGCGAGCAGGGCGCGAAGGTCCTCGCCATCTGCAATACGAACGGCTCCACCATCCCCCGCGAGTCGGACGCCGTCCTCTACACCCACGCCGGCCCCGAGGTCGCCGTCGCCTCCACCAAGGCGTTCCTCACCCAGCTCGTCGCCTGCTACCTCGTGGCGCTCTACCTCGGGCAGGTGCGCGGCACCAAGTGGGGCGACGAGGTGCACTCCGTCGTCCGTGAGCTGTCCGCCATCGGCACACAGGTGGAGGAGGTGCTGGAGACCATGGAGCCCGTCCGCGCGCTGGCGCGCTCCCTCGCCGCCAAGAACACGGTCCTCTTCCTCGGCCGGCACGTGGGCTATCCCGTGGCCCTGGAGGGCGCCCTCAAGCTCAAGGAGCTCGCCTACATGCACGCCGAGGGCTTCGCCGCCGGCGAGCTCAAGCACGGTCCGATCGCGCTCATCGAGAAGGACCTGCCCGTCGTGGTGGTCGTGCCCTCGCCGCGCGGGCGGTCCGTCCTCCACGACAAGATCGTCTCCAATATCCAGGAGATCCGCGCGCGCGGCGCCCGCACGATCGTGATCGCGGAACGGGGCGACGAGGCGGTGCGCCCGTACGCCGACCACCTGATCGAGATCCCCGCGACCCCCGTGCTCCTCCAGCCCCTCGTCGCCACCGTTCCCCTCCAGGTCTTCGCCTGCGAACTCGCCACCGCGCGCGGCAACGAGGTCGACCAGCCGCGCAACCTCGCGAAGTCGGTGACTGTCGAATGATCGTCGGAGTGGGCATCGACGTCGCCGCGATCGACCGCTTCGAGGCGGCGATGCGGCGTACGCCGTCCTTGGCGCAACGCCTCTTCAACGAGGGCGAGTTGTACCTCCCCGGCGGGGAGCGGCGCGGCATCGCCTCCCTGGCCGTCCGCTTCGCAGCGAAGGAGGCCGTCGCGAAGGCGCTGGGCGCGCCCGGCAACCTGCTGTGGACGGACGCCGAGGTCGTCACGGAGGGCTCCGGCCAGCCCCGCCTGCTGGTACGGGGGACGGTCGCGGCGCGGGCGGAGGCGCTGGGGGTCACGTCGTGGCATGTGTCGCTGAGCCATGATGCGGGGGTGGCTTCGGCGGTGGTGATCGCGGAGAAGTAAGGGGTTTGCGGTTCGGGGTCTCCGGGGGCAGCCCCTGGAGACCCCGGCGTTTCAGGAGGGCCTGCGCTGCGGTTGCGCGGAGGACCTGCGGTTGTGCGCGGCTGCCCAGTGCGCGCGTGTCTGTTCGCGGTAACGGGCTTCCGACGGCCAGTCGCAGCGGGCGGTGGCCGTGTGCCGGGCGGCGGTGAGGCGGACGCATTCGGGGCAGTCCGTTTCGCCGGGTACGAGGACGCTCGGGCCGGAGGTGTGCGGTACGGGCACGACGGGGCGCGGTGCGGTCATGAGTGGGCCTCCCGCTGATGCTTGTCCAACTCGGCCTGGATGCGGGCCACTTTGCTCATGGGATCGAGGCGCCTTGCGTCTGCGCGCAGGATGATGAGGCGCAGGCACTCCCGGCATACCGGGATCGTGGTTTCCGTGTCGGTCACCAACGGTTCGCCGCCTTCCTGCTGAGCGCGTTGGCCTCCGCGACGCGTTCGCTCAGCGTTGCCTTGCGGGTGATGCGACGCGCGTGCGTCGATCGCCAGTGGCGCTCCAGGGCTTCGGCCAGCTGTGTGGCGGTTTCGTGGCGCCCGTCGGCCGCCGCCCTTTCGCGTGCGGCGTCGATCTTGTGGCCGGTGGGGCAGCATGCGCCGTCTGCTGTCGTCATTGAGATGTGCACCTCCGAGTCTCCCCGTCAGGGCAGGACAAAGGGGCTGACATGAAAGGGAGTTCGAGCTGGATGGGTGGCATCTGCCCTGCCATATCGGCGAGATGGGGATGCCGCTGCTCAGAGTGCCTGCGGCGAAGGGTATTTGCAAGACTTCATTTGAATTCACTCATACGTGTTGACGTGCATTGCACGTGTCTCGCGCTGCTGATTTCATTTCGAGCGCAAGGGCATTTCACACGTGGTCGGCAGGAAGGGGCGGGGTGTGTCGGATGGGGTGACGGGGCCGACAGGGTCGACCGTGCCACGCAGGCAACTCGGGCGATACCTGGCGGAACTGCGCGAGCGGGCAGGACTCACGGTGAAGACGGCAGCGAAGGAGCTGGAGCGGTCCACCGCCACGCTGTGGCGCATCGAGTCCGGGAAGACCTCGATCCGGAGCCATGAGGTTGCGGTCATGTGCCGGGTCTACGGTGCGTCCGAGGACCTGACCGAGGCGCTGACGGCTCTCGCGAAGGAGACGAAGGCGCGGGGGTGGTGGCATGCGTACGGGGACGTGATCCCGGAAGGGTTCGATCTCTATATCGGGTTGGAGGAGGCGGCGGCCCGGCTCGATGTGTACGAAACGGCTCTGGTTCCTGGGTTGTTGCAGTCCGAGGGATATGCGCGCTCGATCATCGAAGCGGGACACGCGGACAAGGATCCGGCGGAGGTGGAACGGCGTGTGCAGCTTCGCGTCAAACGGCGTGTACTGCTCACCCGGGTGATCAATCCGCCGAAAATCGATGTTGCTCTTTACGAGGCTGTGCTGAGGTGCCCGGTCGGAGGGCATAAGACCATGGCGGAGCAGCTGCGCTACTTGGCGGAGGCCAGCGAATTGCCCAACCTTACGATCAAGGTTGTGCCCTTCAGTGCAGGGCTGCACCAAGGCGTCGTGTCCGGGCAGTTCATGATCCTGCGCTTCCCCTCCACGGGGAACGGCAGCACGACCGAGCCGCCGACCGTCTATGTGGACGGCTACACGGGAGCCCTCTACCTGGACAAGCCTGCTGAGATCGAGCAGTACGACTCAGCTTTCAGGAACGTGTGGAACATGGCTCTGGGCGTCGAGGAGTCGCGACGCCTCATCTTGGAAGTGGCAGGGAGTCTTGATGGTTGACCCGAGCCGAGTGATATGGCGCAAGTCCAGCTACAGCAACGCGGACAGAGCGTGTGTCGAAGTCTCCGACGCCTGTCCCGGTATCGTCCCGGTCCGGGACAGCAAGCGCCCTCACGGGCCCATACTTTCGGTGTCGGCATCGGCTTGGTCCTCGTTCGTCGCCGCTGTCGACGTGGACCGGACTGCCGGGCGCTGACACCGCATCCCACGTTCGGAAGGCCCGCATTCGCGGGCCTTCCCGTTAACGGGGGTCGTGCCCGATCATGTTCGTGGCCAGCTCCTCGTCGGTGATCTCCGTGGCCCACCCCTCGGGCGGTTCCAGATACTGGCTGCACGCCCCGCAGTGCGGGCAGGACCATCTCCCGTGAATCCCGTGCACGTCGGCGCCGCAGCCGGTACAGCTGTTCGTCGTGAAGTACGGCTCCCCGTCGGGGAGACGGGGTATACGGGGGCGGGGGGTGTCCATCGATTCTTCTTTCGAGGGGCCCACCGACTTCAGCCGGTGGGGGGGCCAGTCCTTGGCTCTGGGACGCGGTGCGCTGCGGTATCGCTTCGTTGTCAGTGCCGGGCGTTAGGCTCAGCGCATCGGCATTGGACGGCTCAATCGTATGGAGAGGCAGGGGACTTGAGGCATTCGTACAAGTTCCTTCTCCGTCCGACGGTCGGGCAGGAGGCCGCGCTGCGGGCGATGCTGGTCGATCACTGTTCGCTCTACAACGGGGCGTTGCAGGAGCGCCGTGACGCCTGGCGGCATGTGTCGAAGACGAGCATCAAGTACGTGGACCAGTCCGCGCAGCTCAAGGAGATCCGGGCGTTCGACCCGGAGCGTCAGGGCCGTTGGTCGTTCTCCTCGCAGCAGGCCACCCTGCGGCGTCTGGACAGAGCGTTCGCCGCGTTCTTCCGCCGGGTGAAGGCGGGGGAGAAGCCGGGTTATCCGCGTTTCAAGGGCGTCGGGCACTTCGACACCGTGACCTTTCCGAAGGACGGCGACGGCTGCCGGTGGAACAGTACGCCGCACGATCGGCAGACCCGCGTGCGCCTGCAGGGCGTCGGGCACATCCGCGTGCACCAGCACCGTCCCGTGAAGGGCCGTGTGAAGACGGTCTCGGTGAAGCGGGAAGGCCGCCGTTGGTACGTGATCCTCGCCTGCGACAACGTGCCCGCCGAGCCCCTGCCCGCCACGGGCCGTCGGATCGGCATCGACATGGGGACCGCGCATTTCCTGACCACGTCGGACGGCGTACACATCGCCAACCCGAAGCCCGGCAAGAAGGCCGCCTGCGCCCTGGCGCGGGCACAGCGGGAGCTGGAGAGGTTCCCCAGGCGCAGGCGGGCGAAGGACCGCAGCAAGGCCCACCGCGCGGCGGTACGCAAGGTCGCCCAGGTCCACGCCAAGGTCAGGCGTCAGCGACTGGATTTCGCGCATAAGGCCGCGAACTTCGTGATCCGTGACGCGGACGTGATCGGGCACGAGCGGCTGAACATCGTGGGCATGACCCGCACCCCCAGGGCCAGGCCCGACCCCGGCCAGGACGGCGCGTTCCTGACGAACGGAGCCGCCGCCAAGGCCGGTCTCAACCGCAGCATCCTCGACGCGGGTTGGGGCATCTTCCTGAACATCCTGACGCACAAGGCTGAGAGTGCCGGTCGCCGGGTGGTCGTGGTGGATGCCCGCAACACTTCCCGCACCTGCCCGGACACGGAGTGCGGGCACGTGGCGGCGGAGAACCGCGACGGGGAAGCGTTCGTCTGCGTGAAGTGCGGGCTCACCGAGCATGCCGACCGCGTGGGCGCACTCAACGTCCATCACAGGGCCGGGCTGGTCCTCTGCACGGCGGCGTAGCCACCGACGCAGGAAGCCCGCGCGTTTACGCGTGGGTGGGGTCACGGGGAAAGGGTGCCATGGAGAGGAGAGGGGGGGATGGGATGGCGCAGGTTGCTCATCCTGTGCGGGGGTACGTCGCGGCGGTCTTCGGGCGGGGGAAGGACGGGCGGGAGACGCAGGGGAGCGGGTATCTGCTGATGCCCCGCGTCGTGCTGACCGCCGGGCACGTGGTGGCCGGCGCGGCCGGGATACGGGCGGTCGTGCCGGGCGGGGCCGGGCCCGTCCCGTGCCGCCTCGCGTGGGTGAAGAACAGCGAGGAGTGCGATGTCGCCCTGCTGATCGCGGAGCGGGACCTGGTCGCGGACGAGGCCGCGGTGGACTTCGACCCGGTGGTGCTGGGGCTCGTGGACGGCCTGCGGGTGTTCCCGGGCGCGGAGGCGGTCGGATACCCGGACGTGCAGCGGGGGCGGGGCGGGGAGCTGGACTCCGAGCAGTTCGTGGGCACGTACAAGCCGGGCAGCAACATGCTCGGGAGCCGGCACGTGCTGGACAGCGCGCACGCGGCGCCGCAGGGGGCTGCCGGTGGTGTTTCGCCGTGGGCGGGGATGTCGGGCGCGCCGGTGTTCGTGAACGGGCTTCTCGCGGGTGTGGTGTGCGAGGTCCCGGGCGGGTGGGGGAACAGCCGGCTGGCGCTGACGCCGGTACGGGCGCTGGCGTCGGACACCGGATTCCTGGGGGTGAGCGCGGACGCGGGGTTCTGGCCGGAGACGCGGGAGCTGTTGCCGTCCCAGGAGTCGGAAGTCGCCGCGTTCGAGGGGAAGTTCCGTGACTACGTGGTGCGGACGCAGGGGGCGTTGACCATTGTGGGGCTGACGCTTTCGGACGGGGAGGGGGAGGCGTGGCCGCTGGATGTGGCGTATCTGAGTCTGGAGGTGACGGCTGCCTCCGGGCCCATGCGGTCGATGGACTGGGGCGGGGACGGCCCCTCCTTCGCGCCCGCCCCCGCGTCCTTGCGTGCGGCGGACGCCCTTTCCGGGCGGCAGCGCGTACTGCTGCGCGGCACCGCGGGATCGGGGAAGACGACCCTGATGCAGTGGCTCGCGGTGGCCTCCGCCCGGGACGGGCTGCCGCCGGAACTGGCGGACTTACGCGGTTGCGTGCCCCTGCTGCTGCCTCTCCGGACGCTGCTCAGGAAAGGCGAACCGCTTCCGGAACCCGAGGATTTCCTGCGCACTGTCGCCCGGCCGCTCGCGGGGTTGCCCGCCGCGCGGGGCTGGGTGTCGCGGAAGCTCGACGAAGGCAGAGCGCTGCTGCTGATCGACGGCGTGGACGAGGTCCCCGAGGCGGAGCGCAAACGGACTCTCGCGTGGCTCAAGGACTTGCTCGTCGCCTACCCCGAGGCGCGCTACGTGGTCACGACCCGCCCGTCGGCGGTACGGGACGGCTGGTTGGCGGACCTCGGCTTCGCCGAGATGGAACTGCTGCCCATGAGCCGTGGCGATGTGGCGGCGTTCATCGACCGCTGGCATGCGGCGGCTGCGTGCGACAGGGATGACGAGCGGCTTCCGTTGCTGCGGGATGCGCTGAAGGCGGCCGTGGTCGCCAAGCCGGATCTGGGGCGGCTCGCCACCAACCCCCTCATGTGCGCGATGATTTGCGCTCTCAACCGGTCCCGGAACGGGTTCCTCCCGAACGGGAGGATGGAGCTGTACCGGGCGGGCCTGGAGCTGCTGCTCGTACGGCGCGACCGCGAACGCGAAGTGCTGGCCGACCCCGAAGGGCTGGAGCTCGACCCGGCCGAGCAGGTGGCGCTCCTCCAGAAGCTGGCGTACTGGCTCGTCATCAACGGCCGTTCGGAGATCGAATGGGACAAGGCTGTCACTCTTGTCGAGCGCGCCCTGCCGGCGATGCCGCGCTTGCTGGCATCCGGGAGTGCCGAACAGGTCCTGCGTCGGCTTGTGCTCCGCAGTGGGCTGTTGCGGCAGCCGACGAGCGAGACGCTGGACTTCATCCACCGGACCTTTCAGGACTATCTGGGGGCTCAAGCGGCTGTCGACGACATGGACTTCGACCTGCTGGTCGGGCACGCCCACGAGGACCAGTGGGAGGACGTGCTGCGGATGGCGGTCGGATATGCCGCTCCGCGCGGCCGTACGGAGTTGCTGCGCAAGCTGCTGGAGCGGGGGGAGCGGGAAGCCGAATACCGGGACCGGATGCGTCTGCTGGCGGCGGCGTGTTTGCACGAGGCGGCGGTCGTGGATCCTCAGGTGCGGGAGGAAGTGCAGGAAGCGACGGCTGAGTTGGTGCCGCCGCCGGATCAGGATGCGGCGAAGGCGCTGGCGGGGGTGGGGGCGTTCGTTCTGGATCTGCTTCCGGGGCCGGAAGGGCTGACCGAGGAGCAGGCGCTCGCCGTCGCTACGACGGCCACCGTGATCGGAGACGATCGCGCGATCCCGCTTCTGTCTCAATACGCCACGCATGATTCCATGTCAGTTCGCGCTCAACTCGCCTGGTCCTGGCATCGGTTCGATGTGGACCGCTATGCCGATGCTGTGGTCGGGCGCCTCAGGTACGAGGGTGGGGTTGACCCTGAGCTCAGGTTCGTGGCGAGATCCACGGAGCACCTCAAGGCGCTCAAGAGGCTGGGTGGGCGTCCCATGGTCGAGGTCCGTGACCTTGAGCTGCGCGACTGTGTCGCGGATCTTGTGACTCCGGCGCTCCAAGGGCTGACGTTGAGGGGGCAGACTGCGGTCGACCTACGTGATCTGCGTGTCTGCCCGCCGTTGCGCAAGCTGGACGTCTATCCCAACCGGGGGGTGACTTATGTGCGCTCTTTGAATGCCACGGCTTTGGAGTCACTCAGCATCCTCGCAGAAGCGCATGACGAAGAACTGGAAGTCATTGCCTCCATGGATCGGCTTCGTAGGCTTCACATAGGGCTGCTTGGAGACGCCTCGGAAGAGCCTCGGGTGGTGCCGCTGCCGCCAGGGCTGCGTTCCCTCTCCTTGCACTTCAAGTCGCCGCACAAGCTGCGGCCTTCCGGGATTGCCGCTCACTCCGGGATAGAGAGGGTGACCTTCAGTACGGATGTCGTCGAGAGGGATGCTCTCGCCTTGCACACGTTGCGTGGGCTCAGGGTCGTGGCTGTGCATCATGAGGACTTGGCCGGGCTGGGGAACGTAAAGCCGTTGCCGCAAGTAACATCACTGTTCTTGACGGATCCTGTGGGGCAAGGTCTCGACTGCGTTCCGGTTGTCTATCCCTGCCTCACGAAACTCGCGATCTACATCTCGGAATCCGATCCGGATGTCTTTGATCTGGCTCCGTTGCGTACGCTCGGACCGATCCGGGTGTCTCTGAACGGAGGGCGGGCCCTCAACCGGGAGCTCCTGGCCGAGGGCTCCGAGGTGACGGAACACGAGTATCTGACCCGTTTAGTGATCACGCCGTGACGGGCGAAGAGGTCGCAGCGCCCTCCTGCGCGGCGGTCTCAACACCCCTTCCGGCCCGCCTTCAAGGATTGACGTCGATCACCCGCACCGGCCACTCCACCCACCGCTCCGGCGCAGCAGTCGCGATGAACGCCCCTTCAGGCCGCTCCGCGTTCGGCGCGGCCGCGTAGCGGGCATGTGCCTCCGCCCATGTGCCCTCACGTGCGACAGTCAGCGCGGCGGGCAGGTCGAGGTCGAGGACGATGAGGGCGGGTAACGAGGCAAGGTGCTCGGCTGTCCCGGGGCGCTTCCGGTCGGCCTCCACCAAGGCGCAGGCCGGGGCGTAGAGGTAGGCGGTCGACTCGTGGTGCGCGCGATAGATGAGACGGGACGCGGCGATATTGCCGCGGCCGGCGGCGACCATGGCCGTGTCGTCCAAGACGACGTGCAGGTGATCGCTCACCGGGTGGCCGCCTCGGCGATGCGGCGATTCAGGTCCAGGTCGTGCTGGGCTTCCTCTTCCGGGGTCGGGTCGTAACCGTTCCACTCGCGCAGCACTTGACGGGCGCGTTCGGCTTGGTCGGCGCGTTCGGCCGGGGTGCGCAGACCGGTCGCCAGCCGGGCGAGGTACGCACGCAGTGACATGCCCTCCGCGGCAGCCACTTCGGCGAACCGGTCGCGGGCTTCGGCAGGGATGCGGATGTTGGCGTCAGTCATGGTGACTCCTTCCACTCGGTCCCGAGCGTACGGGTGCGTACCCGTACGACTCTGGTGTATCGGAGATCCATCACCCGTAAGAGGGTCCCCTCAGTCCACCAAGTCCCCCCAAACCCCCCGCAGTTCCTCCGCCACCCCCATGGCCGTGATCGGCCCCGCCCCCAACTCCCGTGCCGCCAGACCATGCAGATACGCCCCCACGGAAGCCGCATCGACCCCCGGAAGCCCGGAAGCCAGCAGGGCCCCCGTCAGTCCTGACAGCACATCGCCGCTTCCGGCTGTCGCCAGCCACGGTGTTCCCGTCGGGTTCACCCGTACCGGGCCGGTGTACGCGCCGGCGCCCGCCACCACTGTCGTGGAACCCTTCAGGAGCACGGTGGCCCCGTACCGCTCCGCCACCGCCCGTACCGAGGACGAGCGTGACGCCTCGACCTCTTCCCGGGCGCAGCCCAGGAGGACGGCGGCCTCCCCGGCGTGCGGGGTGAGGATGGTTTCGGCGACGGAGGAGCGTTCCCGCAGGGCGTCGGGGGAGATCAGGCGCAGTCCGTCGGCGTCCACCAGTACCGGTACGTCCGACGCGAGGACGTCCTCCAGGGCCCGTCGCGCGTCGGAGCCGTCGCCGAGGCCGGGGCCCACGACCCAGGCCTGGACGCGGCCCGCCTTCGACGGGGGGCCGGCGGTCACGAGGGTTTCGGGGAAGCGGGCGATGACGGCTTCGGTGGCGGGGCCGGCGTAGCGGACCGCGCCCGCGCCGCCGTGGAGGGCGCCCGCGACGGCCATGACCGCGGCGCCCGGGTAGCGCGCGGAGCCGGCCACGATGCCGACTACGCCGCGCCGGTACTTGTCGCTCTCGGCGGAAGGCCGCGGCAACAGGGCGGCGACGTCGGCGTGTTGGAGGGCTTCCGCGTCGGGTACGGGCGGCAGGAAGGGCTCCAGGCCGATGTCGACGAGGCGCAGGGCGCCCGCGTACGAGCGGGCCGGGTCGATGAGCAGTCCCGGCTTGTACGCGCCGAAGGTCACCGTCGCGTCCGCGCGCACCGCCGCGCCCCGTACCTCGCCGGTGTCGGCGTCGACCCCGCTGGGCAGGTCGACGGCGACGACGAAGCCGCGGGCGGCCCGTACCAGTGCCTCCGCCTGCGGGCGCAGGCCGCCGCGGCCGCCGATGCCGACGATGCCGTCGACGACGAGGTCGGCGCGGCGCAGCGCCGTCTCCCCGGACTCGGCGGAGGCGACGCGTCCGCCGGCGGCGCGCAGGGCGGCGAGGCCGCCGGGGTGGGCGCGGTCGGGGGAGAGGAGGACGGCGGTCACGCCCGCGCCGCGCCGGGCGAGGCGGGCCCCGGCGTACAGGGCGTCGCCGCCGTTGTCGCCGCTGCCGACGAGGAGGGCGACGCGCGCGCCGTACACCTTGCCCAGCAGGTCGGCGCAGGCGGCGGCGAGGCCGGCGGCGGCGCGCTGCATCAGGGCGCCGTGGGGGAGCCGGGCCATGAGCGCGCGTTCGGCGGCCCGTACGGTCTCTACGGTGTAGGCGGTCCTCATGCCCACCAGTCTTCCGGGGGCGCGGGGCGGGCACCACCGCGGGATCGGCCGCCCCGTGCGCCCCACGACATGACAGCTCGCGAACACACCGCACCGCCCCCAGCCCTGTCCTGAGACACTGGCGGGGATGAACGAGACACCGATGCGCGCCCGAGCCCTGGTCGACCTGGCTGCCCTGCGGGCCAACGTACGCACCCTCAAGGCCCGTGCGCCCCGTGCGCAGCTGATGGCCGTGGTCAAGGCGGACGCGTACGGGCACGGGGCCCTGGCCTGCGGGCGTGCGGCCCGGCAGGCGGGTGCGGAGTGGCTCGGCACGGCCACGCCGCAGGAGGCGCTGGCGCTGCGCGCGGCGGGCGACACCGGGCGGCTGATGTGCTGGCTGTGGACGCCGGGCGGCCCGTGGCGCGAGGCCATAGAGGCGGATGTCGACGTCACGGTGAGCGGGCTGTGGGCGCTGGCCGAGGTGGAGGCCGCGGTGCGCGCGGCCGGGGTCCCGGCCCGCGTCCAGCTGAAGATCGACACCGGTCTGGGGCGCAACGGCTGCCAGCCCGCCGACTGGCCGGAACTCGTCCGCGCGGCCCGTGCCGCCGAGGAGCGCGGGACGCTCAAGGTCACGGGCCTGTGGTCGCACTTCGCGTGCGCCGACGAGCCGGGGCACCCCTCGATCCGCGCGCAGCTCGACGTCTTCAAGGAGGCCCTGGCGCACGCCGAGGCCCAGGGCCTGGACCCCGAGGTGCGGCATCACGCCAACTCGCCCGCGACCCTCACCCTCCCCGAGAGCCACTTCGACCTCGTGCGCACCGGCATCGCGATGTACGGGGTGTCCCCTAGCCCGGAGCTCGGCGCCCCGGAGGACTTCGGGCTGAAGCCGGTGATGACGCTGGAGGCCACGCTCGCCTCCGTCAAGCGGGTGCCGGGCGGCCACGGTGTCTCGTACGGGCATCACTACGTCACCCCCGGGCCCACTACCCTCGCGCTCGTACCCGTCGGTTACGCGGACGGCATCCCGCGCGCCGCCTCGGGCACCGGGCCGGTGCTCGTCGGCGGCAAGTGGCGGACCGTCGCGGGCCGGGTGGCCATGGACCAGTTCGTGGTCGATCTCGGGGGCGACAGCGCGCGCGCCGGTGACACGGCGGTGCTGTTCGGCCCCGGCGACCGGGGCGAACCGACCGCCGAGGACTGGGCGCGGGCCACGGGCACCATCGCCTACGAGGTCGTCACGCGCATCTCCGCGCGCGTGCCGCGCGTCTACGTCGGAGACGTCCCGGGTGGCGGGATCCCGGACAGCGAGATCCCGGACGGGGTGCAGAACGTGTACGAAAACGGGGAAGAGAACACCAGGAGCGACGACACGGGGGGCACGTGATGAGCGACAGCACCACCACGGGCATGCGCGGCGGCGCGGCCGCCTGGGCGCGCGGGGCCGGTTTCGCCGGCGCCGCGATCGGCGTCGTGGCGGCCGGGGCCGCCGTCGGGGTCGCGGTCGAACGGCTCACCGTCGGGCGCGGCATGCGCCGCAAGGCCCGCATGGCGCTCGATGCGACCGGCCCCTACGGGACGCTGCGCGGTACGCCCGGCACGGCGGTCGCCGAGGACGGCACCGAGCTGTACTACGAGGTCGACGAGATCGACGAGGCCGGGGCGGCGCCGCGCGGCCGGTTGTTCGGCCGGCGGCGTCCGGCGCCCGTCACGGTGGTTTTCAGCCACGGCTACTGTCTGTCGCAGGACAGCTGGCACTTCCAGCGGGCGGCGCTGCGCGGCGCCGTCCGCATGGTCTTCTGGGACCAGCGCAGCCACGGCCGTTCGCAGCGCGGCCGCAGCTCGGAGCCGGTCTCCATCGACCAGCTGGGCCGGGATCTGAAGGCGGTCGTCGACGCGGCCGCCCCCGAGGGGCCCCTGGTGCTGGTGGGCCATTCCATGGGCGGCATGACGACGATGGCGTTCGCCGCGCAGTTCCCGGAGCTGATCGCGCGGCGCGTCGTCGGCGCCGCCTTCGTCGGCACGTCGGCGGGCGGGCTCGCCCAGCACACGTACGGGCTGCCAGCCGCCGGGATGACGGTGGCCCGCCGGGTGGTGCTGCCGGCCGCGTTCAAGATGATGGCGAGCCGGCCCGAGCTGATGGAGCGGGGGCGGCGCGCGACCTCCGACCTGTTCGGGGGCGTCCTCAAGCGGTACTCCTTCGGCGCGAAGGACGTGGACCCGGCGGTCGTGCGCTTCGCGGAGCGGCTCATCGAGGCGACGCCCGTGGACGTCGTCGCCGAGTTCTACCCGGTCTTCGACGCGCACGAGAAGACGACGGCGCTGTCGGCGTTCGCCCACTGCCCGGTCGTGGTCGTCGCGGGCGGCAAGGACCTCATGATCCCCAGCACCCACAGCGAGGCCATCGCGGCGGCCCTGCCGCACGCACGGCTCGCGCTGCTGCCGGACGCGGGGCATCTGGTGATGATGGAGTGCCCGGAGACGGTCTCCGGAGAGCTCGTGTCACTGCTGACGGAACAGGTGGCGGCGCCTGTGGCGCGGGGGGCGCGGGTGCGCTGAGAACGGGGCGCGGGGGCCGGCTGCCCGGTGCGGGGTGTCGGCTCGTATTGCTGCCGCTCGGGGAGGCCCGCGTGCTGGTTCGGGGTGCGGGTGGTGTGCGGTGCTTCGCGTGGAGGCCGTGGGTGCGATTCGGGGCGCGGCTCCGTGCGGCTGTGGCTCGGGGAGGTCCCGCGAGCTGGTTCCGGGGTACGGGCTCCGGGCAGCGCCTCCAGCGGGGGAGCCCGCTCCGTGCTGCGTCCCGGTCCCGTACGGCCGCCGCTCGGGGAGGCCCCGCGGGCCGGTTCCGGGTGCGGGCTCCGGCGGAGCCCCCCGCACGGGGAGCCCGCTTCGTGCCGGCTTCCGGCCCCGTACCATCGGCGGGTATGAACGTCCCGCACGATTCCGCCGCGCTCGCCGAGTCCGCCGCCCCCGCCGCCGGTGCGCGGATCACCGTCAAGTCTCCCGAGGACATGCGGGAGTTGGGCCGCCGGCTGGCCGCCTTCCTGCGCCCCGGCGACCTCGTGCTGCTCACCGGTGAGCTGGGCGCCGGCAAGACGACGCTGACCCGGGGCCTCGGCGAGGGCCTGAACGTCCGGGGTGCCGTCACCTCCCCGACCTTCGTGATCGCCCGTGTCCACCCGCCGCTCGGCGACGGCCCGGCGCTCGTGCACGTCGACGCCTACCGGCTCCCCGGCGGCCTGGACGAGATGGAGGACCTCGACCTCGACGTCTCGCTGCCCGAGTCGGTGATCGTCGTCGAGTGGGGCGACGGCAAGGTCGAGGAGCTCTCCGAGAACCGGCTGCACGTGCTCATCGAGCGCGCGGTGGGCGCGGACGCGCCGTCCGTGACGGACCCGCACCTGGCGGAGGACCACGCCGATCCGCGCGGGGTGCGGATCGTGGGCGTGGGGGAGCGCTGGGCGGGCGTGGACTTCACGGCGTTGGGCTGAGGCGGGCGTACGGCCCTGGGCTGAGCGTTACGTACGACGCCGGGCTGAACGGTACGTACGGCCCCGGCCGGAGTGGTACGTCCGTCCCTGGTCGGACGTGGGTGCGGCGTACGCCGGGGGCGCTCGCGGACGTACGTTCCGACAGGGTGTCGGCAAGATGTTGCGCGGGTGGTCCCGGCCGTGGTCCCATGGAGAGCGAGGACCCGGTTAGGTCTGCCTAACCATGCCCGCCTGTGTCCGATCCCCCCAGGAGGCGCTCATGCCGGCCCAAGAGCCCGCAGCCGCCGTGGCCCGCCGCGCCGATGGCGCCGAAGGCGCCCAGGACGCCAAGGCCGAGGACGAGGCGAAGGCTCCCTCGGTGCGCGACCTCCTCGCGGCCTGCGCCGCGGCCGACGCGGTCTCGACGCCGCCCGTGGCGCCGGTGGCGCCTGCGGCGCCGGAGACGGGTGAGGGTGCCGGGAGTTCTGCCGGGAAGCGGCCGGAGCGCGAGGCGGCGTAAGCGCCGGCCAAGGCGGGCTCGGCGAAGCCGGGTGCGGGTGGCGCCCCGAAGCCCCGAAGGGGCGCTGGGGCCGACCGCCGGCCCGGAGTCCGCCGACAGGCAGCCGTGGGGCCCGGTCCCGTCCCGCGCGGGCCTGCCCGCGCATCGCGTCCGGGCGCCGATTCGCCCCGGGGCAGCCGACGGGCTCCTCGGCCCGGATTCCCCGCCACCACCGGGCGACGGACCGGCAGGGCCCGGCATTGACTCCGGCCGGCGGCGCCATGGGCCCGTAAAAACCAGAGGCCGGAGGCCGGGGCACCCGCCCCCTACGGGACGACCACCACCGGCGTCCCGTTTATCGCGAACTCCCACATCGCCCGCCCGTCCGCCGGCTTCTCGCGGATGCCGCCGGTCTTCTTCGCGGCCGTCGGGTTCGGGGAGGAGCCGTCGACGGCGGCGCTGAAGCCGAAGACGACGCCGGCCGCGTCGCGGTGGAAGCGGACGATGTGCTCGATGGGGATGCCGTCGGAGCCGGGGCCGCTGGGGGTGCGGGAGGTGACCTTGTAGCTGCCGACCGGCGGGTTCACGGTGCTGGGCGCGACCTCGAAGGTGCGGGTGACGTCGCCGTTCGCGGTGACGAGCCAGACCCGCCTGCGCTCCAGCGCGTACACGACGCGCATGCCGGTGCCGGAGTCGGCGGGCAGCGCGTTCGGGTCGGCCCGGGGGGTGTCCTTGCCGGCGTCGGGGGCGTCCGAGGCGGAAGGGGCCGCGTGGGCGGCGCGCGCGGGCCTGTCGGGCGCGGCGGACGCCTGGTAGGCCAGGAAGCCCACCCCGGCCAGTGCCGCCACGGTGAGCCCGGCCACGAAGGCCCCCGAGCTGCTGCGTGCCACGCTGCGTGCCCTTTCTGTCGTACGGCTTGGGGTGACCGTAGCACCGCCGGGCGCCCCGGGGTTCTCCCGGGAACCGGTGGTCCGTTCCCTCCCCGCGCCGCCGGGCGCGCCCCGCGCCGTAGGCTGTCAGTGTGCTGTTGCTCGCTCTTGATACCGCCACCCCCGCCGTCACCGTCGCCCTGCACGACGGTGACCGGGTCGTCGCCGAGGACTCCCAGACCGACGCCCGCCGCCACGGTGAGCTGCTGTTGCCGGCCGTGGACCGGGTGCTCGCGGAGGCGGGCCACAAGCTGGACGCCGTGACGGACATCGTCGTGGGCGTGGGCCCGGGCCCGTACACGGGCCTGCGCGTCGGCATCGTGACGGCGACGACCTTCGCGGCCGCCCTGGACGTGCCCGTGCGCGGACTGTGCTCGCTGGACGGCATCGCGTACGCCGCCGGGCAGGCGGGCCTGGAGGGCGAGTTCGTCGTGGCGACGGACGCCCGCCGCAAGGAGGTGTACTGGGCGCGGTACGCCGACGCCCGTACCCGGATCACCGAGCCGGCCGTGGACCGGCCCGGCGACCTGACCGAGCCCCTCGCGGGCCTGACGGCCGTCGGCGCGGGCGCGGTGCTGTACGCGGACGCGTTCACGGACGTACGGCCGGAGCTGCCGCGGCACCAGTCGGCGGGCGCGCTCGCGGCCCTGGCGGCCGAACGGCTGCGCACGGGCGGGGAGTTCCTGCCGACGACGCCGCTGTACCTGCGCCGCCCGGACGCCCAGGTGCCCGCCAACTACAAGGTGGTCACACCGAAGTGACCACGACGGTGCGTGTCCGTGAGATGCGCTGGTGGGACATCGAGCCGGTGCTGGAGCTGGAGCGCGCGCTCTTCCCCGACGACGCCTGGTCCAAGGGCCTGTTCTGGTCGGAGCTGGCGCACGCGCGCGGCGCGAACGCCAACCGCCGCTACGTGGTGGCGGAGACCGCCGAGGACAAGCCGCGCGTGGTCGGCTACGCGGGGCTGGCCGCCGTCGACGGCACGGGCGACGTGCAGACCATCGCCGTGGACCGCGAGCACTGGGGTACGGGCCTGGGCGCCCGGCTCCTGGCCGAGCTGCTGGGCGCGGCGACCGCCTTCGAGTGCCGTGAGGTGCTGCTGGAGGTGCGGGTGGACAACACGCGCGCGCAGCGGCTGTACGAGCGCTTCGGCTTCGAGCCGGTCGGCATCCGCCGCGGCTACTACCAGCCGGGCAACGTGGACGCGCTCGTGATGCGCCTGACCGGCCCGGAATCCTCCCCCTCGATCTCCCCGACAACGCAGTGCAAGGAATGACCCATGGCTCGCAAGGCTGACGAACCCCTCGTCCTCGGTATTGAGACCTCGTGCGACGAGACCGGCGTCGGCATCGTCCGGGGCCACACCCTGCTCGCGGACGCGGTCGCCTCCAGCGTGGACGAGCACGCGCGCTTCGGCGGCGTCGTCCCGGAGGTGGCCAGCCGCGCGCACCTGGAGGCGATGGTCCCCACGATCCAGCGGGCGCTGAAGGAGGCCGGGGTCAGCGCGAGCGACCTCGACGGCATCGCCGTGACCGCCGGCCCCGGGCTCGCGGGCGCGCTGCTGGTGGGCGTCTCGGCCGCGAAGGCGTACGCGTACGCGCTGGGCAAGCCGCTGTACGGCGTGAACCACCTCGCCTCCCACATCTGCGTGGACCAGCTGGAGCACGGCGCGCTGCCCGAGCCGACCATGGCCCTGCTGGTCTCCGGCGGCCACTCCTCGCTGCTGCTCGCCCCCGACATCACCTCCGACGTGCGCCCGCTGGGCTCGACGATCGACGACGCGGCGGGCGAGGCGTTCGACAAGGTGGCGCGCGTGCTGCACCTGGGCTTCCCCGGCGGCCCGGTCATCGACCGGTACGCGCGCGAGGGCGACCCGGACGCGATCAGGTTCCCGCGCGGGCTGACCGGCCCCCGCGACCCCGCCTACGACTTCTCCTTCTCCGGACTGAAGACGGCCGTCGCCCGCTGGATAGAGGCCAAGCGCGCGGCGGGCGAGGAGGTGCCGGTCGCGGACGTGGCGGCGTCCTTCCAGGAGGCCGTGGTCGACGTCCTGACCCGCAAGGCCGTCCGCGCCTGCAAGGACAACGGCGTCGAGCACCTGATGATCGGCGGCGGTGTCGCCGCCAACTCCCGGCTGCGCGCCATGGCCGAGCGCCGCTGCGAGGACGCCGGCATCACGCTGCGCGTACCGCGCCCGAAGCTGTGCACGGACAACGGCGCGATGGTCGCGGCGCTGGGCGCGGAGATGGTGGCGCGGGGCCGCGCGGCCTCGTCCTGGGACCTGTCGGCGGACTCGTCGCTGCCGGTGACGTACACGCACGTACCGGGCGAGGAGCCGCACGAGCACGGTACGCACGAGCACGGTGCGCACGGCCACGCGCATTCCCACGACCACGACCACGTCCACGAGTTGAGCAAGCGGAACCTGTACGACGCCTGAGCGCCGGAGCCTGCCGTCCGCCCGGTCAGCAAGCGGCCGGGCGCGGCGTACTCTGGGGAAACGGGCGTCGGCGCGGTGGGAACGGGGAGGAACCGGGCATGCACTGGTTGAGTTGGTACTGGCTGGTGCTGATCTTCTTCTGCTTCGGCGGCTTCACCAAGATCGCCGATACGGCCCGCAAGGCCATGCGCACCCGCCACAAGCGCAAGCTCGAACTCCTCAAGGCCGAGCGCGACCGGCGCGAGGCGATAGAGGCCGCGAACAAGCCCCCGGAGCCCGTCTGCGGCTGCGGCCACCACCTCGCCAAGCACGACAAGCAGGGCAAGTGCCATGAGACGGTGGAGATGCCGACCGCCTGGGACGCGGAGAAGAAGCCCGTCGCCTACGAGCCGGGCCGGTGCACCTGCCAGCAGTACGTGGGCCCGCAGCCGCTGACGACGTTCTACGCGGAAGATCTGACGGACCTCGCGTAGCCCCCGCCGTCACGACGTCACGGGGACCGGTGACAGATGTACCGCCTGGTCCCGTCCCTGGCCGTCTCCGTGATCGGGCTCGCGCAGCCCATCGGACACGGCGCCGGCAGCGCGGCCGCGTTCACGCGGCGCTCCGGGGGATGGTTGCACACCGAGCAGTACCAGCACGCCTCGTACGGGGGCGTCACGTCCCACCACATGGGGCTGCCGCACATGGGGCAGCGGCCCATCGGGCCGACTGCCTGGCTGTTGGTCATGCGCGGCATGCTGCCGCAACGGCCGGGGCCCGGAGCCGGATTGAGGCCCGGCCTCACCCGTGTGAGGGTGGCCGTCCACGCGCGCTAGGGACGCAGGACGTACGGCGTCGTCGTGGTCAGCGCCACGAACCCCAGTCGCTCCAGGATCGGCCGGCTCTGCGTGGAGGCGTCGACCTGGAGATACCGGCAGCCCCGGCGGGCGGCGATCCGCGCCCGGTGCGCGACCAGCGAGCGGTACAGGCCGCGCCCGCGCCAGGCCGGTACGGTGCCGCCGCTCCACAGCCCCGCGAAGTCGGTGCCGGGGACGACCTCCAGGCGGGCGGCGCTCACGGGCAGACCGTCGGCGAGGGCGACGACGGCAGTCAAGGGGCTTTCACCGCAGCCCAGTTGCGCGAGGCACCGCTGCCTGAACCGCTTCGCCGTACCCGTGCCGAAGGCCTGCTCGTGCACGGCGACCATCAGCTCCACGCCCGCCGCGTCCGTCACGTCCCGCAGGACGACGCCGTCCGGCGGCGCGGCATCCGCGGCCGCGCCACCGGTCTCCGCGACCATCAGCGTCTCCTCGTCCCCGGGCACGAACCCGGCGGCCCGCAGCCGCGCCCCGAGATCGGCGGGCCGGTCGTGCCCGTACAGCTTCCACTCCACATCCCGCCCACGGGAGGCGAAATACTCGACCTGCGCGGTGATGGCCATGTCGGCGGTGCCCGCGTCGAGCCCGGACCAGAGCACGGCACTCCCCGCACCGCCCCCCTCCCCACCGACCTGCCGGACCACCCCGCCCACGTGCTCCACCCGCGCTCCCGGCCCATCGGGCCGCGCCCCGCGCCGCATCTGCGCGTCGAACAGCTCCAGTACCGCGTCACGATCCATCGGGCCACTTCAGCATCGGGCGGGCGCGGGCGCCACTGGAATTGGCCGGGCCCTCGCACAGCCGTCGGCGCGCGCCCCCGGCTCGGCCAACGTGGAACCTTCATGGCGGAGGGAGCGCCCCGCCGGGGGTGACAGATGGGGGAGACCGGGCGCGAGGGACCGAACTGCGGTGCGGCGAGAGGCGCATGAGGAGCTTGCGGTGACCGGGCAGGGGGACAACATCTGAACAAACGGCGGAGAAATGCCCTTCCGGAATACATGGCGCAAAGCAGACCTATTGGGGAAACGATGCTGCGCGACAGGCTGACGGGCGCCGCACAGGACGGCGGAGCGCGCACTCCGAGGAGGTCTCATGGAGTTCATCGGCTACTTCCCGCAGTGGTCGATCTACGACCGGAAGGTGTTCCTCAAGACCATCGACGACAACGGCACGGCGGGGCGGCTGACGATCCTCAACTACGCCTTCGAGAACATCACGTCGGGCGACGTGCCCAAGTCCGAGAAGTACCCCGAGGGCTACGACGGGTACCGGTGCTTCGAGGAGGTCAGGGCGCTCGACAAGGACAAGCCGAACCACGCGGACGCCGGGATCAACGCCGAGGACGCGGGGGCGGACTACCTCACCCCGTTCATCAAGGGGTCGGGCAAGGAACCCATCGGGCCCGACGACCCGGGCTGGGGCCGGGACGTCCTCATGGGCAACTTCAACCAGCTCAAGCAGCTCAGGGCCAAGCACAAGAACCTCAAAGTCCTGGTCTCGCTCGGCGGTTGGACCTACAGCCGCAACTGGTCACTCGCCGCGGCCACCAAGAAGGGCCGGGAGGACCTCGTCTCCTCGTGCATCGACCTCTTCATCAAGGGGAACCTGCCCAAGAAGATCTGGGTGCAGGACTGGCAGAACCCGAAGAAGATCACGCTCAAGGACGTGTTCGGCGGCGCGAAAGCCGCGGCCGGGATCTTCGACGGCGTCGACATCGACTGGGAATGGCCCGGATGCGACAAGGGCCTGCCCGGCAACAAGTACGACCCGAAGCACGACAAGGCGAACTTCCTGGAGCTCCTCAAGGAGTTCCGCAAGCAACTGGACGACCCACAGCTGGTCAGGGACTACCCGCCGCGCGGAGGGAAATACCTGCTGACCGCCTTCCTGCCCGCCGACCCTGAGATCATGAAGGCCGGCTGGGACGCGGCCGAAGTCATGAAGTGCCTCGACTTCGGCAACATCCAGGGATACGACTTCCACGGCGCGTGGGAGAAGACCACCGACGAACAGTCGGCGCTGTACTCGACCGGCACTTCCCTCTCCGTGGAGAGCGCGGTCAACAACTGGATCAAGGCTGCGGGAGAGAGCGCCCGCTCGAAACTGACCTTCGGAGTCCCTTACTACGGCCGCGGCTGGGCAGGCGTGGGCACGGAACACGCCGACGGGCTGCACAACTCGGCGACCGGCGCGGCCCCCGGCAAGTACGAGCCCGGCGTCAACGACTACCGCGAGATCGCCAAGCTCGATGCCACGAGCTACCCGGTGTTCCGCAACAAGAAGGACGGCCAGGAGAACTTCGCCTGGCGGTACAGCAAGACGGACCACGTCTTCTGGACCTACGACGACCCCACACTCGCCTACGCCAAGGCCGCCCACGCGAAGAAGCTGAAGCTCGGCGGGGTCATGGCGTACTCCCTCGACGGGGACGACCCGACGACCGGCGCGCTCTCCCAGAGCATCCGGGCCGGCCTGGACGGCGCGAAGCCGCCGTTCAACGGCGGGAGTTGACGCCCCCCGGCCCCCGTCACCGCTGGTGACGGGGGCCGCGGTCGGCCTTTCCCCTGGCCGGTCCCCGGTGGATTCCGGCCTCCGTCAGGGCGAGGTCCACAATCCGTCCGATCCCGGAGACGGCGGCCCGCGCTTCTTCCATGGTGTCCGCCGCCTCCGCATCCGCTTCCAGCTGGTGCAGCCGCGCCGCGCGTTGCGGATACCGCTCAATCGCGACCCAGAAGGCCCACTGCTCCACGAGCCGACGCATCGGCGCGGCATTGCCTGCGCGGCGGGCCTCCCGCAGCGCTTCCGCGTGCTCCGCGTCAAATGTGGGCAGTGACGCCCGCATGACGCGGGCCACGGCGGCGCGCACGGCCTCGGGGTTGTTCGCCGGTTGCGGAATGAGGGGGACATCCGTCCCCTCCTGTGACGTCAAGGCATCCCCCCTCGGTCCTCCGCCGGAGGCATGCCCCCGTGGAGGCGGCTGAGTTCCGCCGTGGCCTCATGGGCCACGGCCGGGGTCTCCGCCGTCGCCACGGCGCTACGGAAGTCCTCCGGGGTGTGCGCGGGGGGCCACGCGGCCGTGAAGTCTTTGTCGGGCATCGTTGCGCTTCTCCTGCATGTGGGGGGTGGGTACGGGCGAGGTACGCGCCCGCTCAGTGCATGAACGCCCGCCACGGGCGCTGGACCACCTCCCGGTACGTCAGATGCGACGGATGCCGGCCCGCGTGCCGCAGCGTCCATTCCTGTGCCGGTACGAACTCCTCACCCGGCGCCGAAGTTTCCCCGCACACCACGCATTCCATCGCGAACACGGTCGGCTCCGCGTCCGGTTCGCGATCGGGCAGCAGTGTCCAGTACATCGGACGGATGACGGTTCGTCCCGTACGCGCGGCGGGCGCGCCGCTCACGGGTGCCTCCGGCGGTTGACCTCCATCACGCGGTCCCGCAAGTACGCGCGCAGCGTCGTCGGCTGCGCGGCATCGAGGGGGCAGTCCCACTCCAGGTCCCCGTTCGGCTGCCGCAGGTGCAGCAACTCTGCGTTGTGGGACCTGACTTGGCCCACCTCTTTGGTGCGGGTGTCAATGACGTATGACCCGCGCGGCGGAATTTCTGGGTTCACGGCGCCCAGGGTGCCGGGGTGTGGCTAGCCTCCCGAAGTGACGGTGACGGTACCCAGCGTGTACGTACATTCGCGCGAAGAACGGAAAGGGTGGACACGTGGCCGAGGGGGAATACCCAGTGCCGTGGCGCTACTGCGGGCATCAAGTGAAGCTGTGGCGGGTGCGGGCCGGGGTGACGCGGGAGCAGCTGGCTCGCGAAGCGAACTACGACTACGAGACCGTGAAGTCAATGGAGTTGGGTCGTCGGAGGCCGTCCGAACGCCTGCTCAAGGTCGCGGACCAGATGTGCGGAGCGGGTGGGTTGCTGGAGGCGGGGCTGGGATATCTCAACCCGGACAAGCCCGAGGCCCTGTTCGGGGACTATCTGCAGTACGAGGCTGAAGCGGTCTCCATCAGCTCCTTCCAACCTCTCGTGATTCCCGGCCTGTTGCAGACGGAAGAGACGGCTCGGGCGATCTTCAGTCACGCAAATTGGCCGCCCATCAGCGACGAGGAGGTCGAGGAGCGGTTGGCGACAAGGATGGCGCGCCAGGAGTTGCTGAAGCATCAGGACCGCGCCTTCAGCTTCGTGATCGGCGAGCTCCCGCTGCGCTTTCCTGTCGTCGGAGCGGAGGAGCACAAGCGTCAGCTCCAGCGGTTGCTGGACCTGGGGGAGCAGCGCAACGTGACCGTTCAGGTGCTGCGTGCGGGTGGTGCCAATGTGGGACTCAGTGGGGCGTTCGTTCTCATGGAGATGCCCGATCACGGTCTGGTCTCCTATGAGGAGGGCCATGCGGTGGCTTCGTTGCACAGCAACGTGAAGAAGACCAGTCTGATTGCTCAACGCAGTGCACTCCTGGGCCGATTGGCGCTCAATACCGAGGAGTCCGCGGACTACATCAGACAGTTGATGGAGGCTCTGTGAATGCCCGAAGAGTGTGGATGAAGTCCACGTACAGCAGCGGGGCTGCTGAATGCGTAGAAGTGGCGGCTTCCAGCGGAGCTATCTGCATACGCGATTCGAAGCGAATACGCGGGCCGCAGCTGGCGGTACCCGAACCTGCCTGGGCGGCCTTCATCGGGTACGCGACAGCGACGGGCGGTTGAACAGGCTGTGGGCGGCAGATGAGCCTGGTGCAGGCCCACCCGCAGCGTTGGTGAGAGAGCCCAGGCTGGGAAGCCGGTAGCTGCTCACCTGCACATCTATCGTTTTGGTGTGAACTACACAACCCGCGACCGACTCATCTGGGAACTGACCGGGTGGGATGCTGACGAACGCCCGGCTCACGTCACCGAACTCAGCCGGGAAGAAATCGTGCGCATCCGCGACCTCTTCGACCGCCGCCTGCCCCCGGCAGGGATGGACGAGTGGCTTGCCTACGCGACGTACGAAGTGGCCCCTGACCTGCAACCCCAGGTACTGGCCGCCATCCCCAGGCTGGACTTCAAACCAGGGCTGGACTACTTCGTGGAAGGGATGGTCCTGTCCGATTAGGCGCCGGACGCGCCCGCAGCCGCGTACGGGCACCGCCCGGCCAGAACCGGGCGCTCGTACAGCGGGTCCGCAGCCGCCAGACGGCGGGAGGGGCCGGGGCGGGGAGGGCCCGGAAAAGGGGCGATGGGGGCACCCCCAGCGGTAGCTGGGGGAGTGTGAATTGCGGCGGCAGTCGGGGTGCCGTCACGGCCCAGGGCACGCCGCCGTAATTCATACAGCCCCTTCCGGGCCCGGACCGCCCCGGCCCCGACCCACCCCGCACCGCGTGCGCACCCCGCAACCGCAACGCACCCGCACCCGGAACCGCTCACAACAACCCCGCATCATGCACCAGCAACGCAATCTGCACCCGATTGTTCAGCCCCAACTTCCCCAGAATCCGCGACACATGCGTCTTCACAGTCGGCACGGACACATACAGCTCGCCCGCGATCTCCGCATTGGACTTGCCCTCTCCCACCGCCACCGCGACCTCCCGTTCCCGTTCCGCGAGCGTCCCCAGCCGCTCCTGCGCGAGCGTCTTCCGCAACGCCTGCCCGGGTCCGCCCGACACCTGGTCGATCAACTGCCGGGTGACGGCGGGCGACAGTACGGGCTCCCCGGCGGCGACCCGTCGTACGGCGGTCACGATCTCCTCGGGAGGGGTGTCCTTGAGTACGAACCCCGCAGCCCCGGCCCGCAGCGCCCGCAACACATGCTCGTCCGTGTTGAACGTGGTGAGCACGATGACCTCGGGAGGGGAGAGGCGCCGGCGCAAGCCTTCCGTGGCGGCGAGGCCGTCGATGCCGGGCATGCGGATGTCCATGAGGACGATGTCGGGGCGCAGGGCGCCGACGAGCGCGGGGACCTCTCTGCCGTCGGCGGCCTCGCCCACCACGTCCACATCGGGCGCACCGCCGAGCATGAGCCGCAGTCCGGAGCGGACGAGGGGGTCGTCGTCGACGAGCAGTACGCGGATCGTGGGAGTGGGGGAGGCGTTCAACGGCAGGACCTCACAGGTGTGTCGGACGGGGACGCCCCGGTGCTTGGTTGAAAGCTGGACGTCACGAAGGTCGTGCGGGCCAGGGTAGCCATGCCTTGATCCGGAAGTCCGCCCCGAAGCGCCCGTACTCCAGCCGTCCGCCGGCGAGCCGGGCCCGTTCCGCGAGCCCTGCGAGCCCCTGCCCGGCCCCCGGAATCCGCGTCCCGGGCCCGGAAACCGCAGGTCCGGGCACCGTATTGCGCACCTCGACGCGCAACTCGTCCCCGGCCCGCCCGGAGACGCGCACGCGCACAGGCGCACCGGGGGCGTGTTTACGCGCATTGGTGAGTCCCTCCTGCACGATCCGGTAGACGGTACGGCCAACGGTCCCGGAGAACTCGGCCGCGCTGTCGAGCGGTTCGTACACGACATCGGTACCGGCTCCCCGCGCCTCCTCCACGAGCCGCTCCACGTCCCCCAACGTCGGCTGGGGACGGCCTTCCCCGCTCTCCCCGGCGGACGTCGTCGCCCGGAGTACGCCGATGACCTCCCGCAGGTCCTGCAGGGCGGCGTGGGAAGCCTCCCGGATCACGCCGGCCGCGCGCCGTACCTCCTCCGCCGGGGCGGACGGATGGAACTCCAGCGCCCCCGCGTGGACGCTCAGCAGCGACAGCCGGTGCGCCAGCACGTCGTGCATCTCCCGCGCGATGTCCTCGCGGACCATCCGCTGCGCCCGCTCGGCGCGCAGAGCCGCCTCGGCCTCGGCCCGTTCGGCGCGGTCCCGCAGCGAGGCGATCAACTCCCGTTGCGCATGCCGGAACAGCCCCCACCCGATGGATCCCGCGATCAACGCGAAATAGGTGACCCCGGAACCGGCGCGCTGTTCCTCCATCCCCGGCAACTCGCCGAGGAACCACGGCAAAGGCGCGAACGCGAGCGCCGCCACCCACGCCGTGGTCCGCCACGGCCGGTACGCGGCCACGGTGAACAGAGCCACCAGCAGCGGCCCCGTCACGAAGTGCGCCCAGACCCCGGCGGTCAGCAGCACCACCGCCAGCGCCACCGGCCACCGCCGCCGCAGGAACACCGCCGCACAGGCCAGTCCGCCCACGACCTGGTCGACGGCCCGCCACGCCGGACTCAGCTCTTCCAGCCCGGCGATCTGCTCGGAGGTGACCATCCCGAAGCAGGCCGCGAAGAGGAACAGCCCGATGTCGACGGCCCAGTCCCGCCGGGACCGGGAAACGCGGCGCCCGGAACGCATGGACGGCCGCCAAGGACGCACGGGCAGTCGCCAGGAACGAACGGGCAGTGGACGAAGGAGAGAACGCACCCCCCGAACCTACGTCGCGGATCCGCCCCCGCCCGCCGCGCGCGCCCACCTCGATACCGAGGGATGACAGCCGTCTGCGGACCGTACGACTTCCGTCAGCAGGCCCGCACCCGCAGCCCGACGCGCTGCCGCCTCCGACCGCCGTAGCGTCGAGCCATGACCACGGACCCGACGCGGTCGGCCGATCCGGCCGATCCTGCCAAGCACCCGCTGTACCCCCTCAAACGCCTCCTGGAGATCATCGCCTTCATCCTGATCGTCGGCGGCGCCACCGGCCTCCTCCGCGAATGGATCGGCTGGAAGTGGCTCCACCTCTTCGGCTTCTTCCACTACGTGATCCCCACCGGCTACGAGGTCTACGGCTACATCGTCCTGGTCGTCCTCGGCCTGGCGGTGGGCGGCGCGAGCGAAACCCTCACCCGCACCGACAAAGTCCATCGGTGAGGCCGCCCGCGGCATCGGCCCCACCCGCCCTCCCCAACGCCCCCAGCGCCGCCAGGAACAGCAGCCCCGCCACCGGCATCAGGTCCAGGCTCGCCCCCGCCGCCGCGATCCCCGCGACAACGGCCACCGGCCGCCAGGCCGCGGCCCTGCGCTGGACCGCCAACTGGGCGGTGAGCAGCACGAGTCCTATGTAGAAGAGCAGGGGACCCACGCTGTACACCTCGGCCTTCACCAGCGCGTCGCTCTGGACCTCCTGGAACAGCTCGTCCATGCCCGCCCGGTCCGCTGCCCGGAAACCGACGTCCAGGTCGATGGCCGACTGCACGGTGACCGCCGCCGTGCCGTACAGACCCAGCAGTGCCCCCGCGCCCGCGACGGCGCGGCCGGCGGGGCCCGTGCCCCGTGCTGCCGCGCGGTGCAGGGTGAGGAACACCGGGATGAAGGCCAACACCCCCGTGAGCATGGCGAGATGGCCCAGTGTCCAGGCGGAGCCGGGGCCGTGCTCCTGGTCGGTGAGCCGGATCAGCCCGTAGGCCGTCAGGCATGCCGGTCCCGCGACGCATGCCGCCCGCCCCCACGTCGTGTTCTTCATGGCCACGATCTTTCCGCCCCGGGCCCGCCGTGCCGTCCGGGATGACCCCCATCCGACCCCCACCCGACCCCGAGCCGCCCCGGAATCCGCTCCGCCTCCGCTGAGCACTCCGCCAAGGACTCGGCTAGAGACTCGACGGCGTCTTCCCGGAAAGAACTTCCTTGAGCCGGGACGTGCCCTTGTCCAGAGCCACCTTCGTCTGCTCCCCGACGATCCCGGTCTGCGGCAGGTTGATCCCGCCGTTGGCCAGCGTGATGGCGTCGGTCCCGACCCGGACGGCGGCCGCCTCCATGGTCAGCGCCGCGTTGGTCCCCTGCGCCTTCGTGCCCAGGTTCAGCCGTACCCCGGCCCGGTCGTCGCCGACGGAGGGCAGGTCCGCCTTCACCACCTGGCCCGTGAACGTGGTGCCGGCCGGGTCCGTGACCTTGAACTGGTCGCAGACCTTGGGCAGCGACTTCAGCCAGGCCAGCCCCTTGTCGATGTCGGCCGGGGTGTACGAGCCCACTCGGTAGACCAACTGGGCAGGTCCAGGCGTGTGGTTGAACAGCCTGCTCGCCATGGGGGAGGGTGTCGTGCCCAGGATGTTCCCGTTGGCCAGCCGGTCCAGGAGCGTCTGGCACTCGGCTGTCTTCGTCCTGTCCCGCGTCAGCGCGTCCGGGGTGCTGGGCGCGCCGGAGACCTTGGACCACTGGGCGCCCATGTCGGAGGTGTCGACGAGTGCGGCCGTGGCCTGCGCCTGGGTGAGCCGTCCGCCGGACGGGGACCCGGAGGGCGAACCGGAAGGAGAACCCGAAGGGGAAGAGGCCGGCGGAGAGGACGCGCCGCCCTTCTTGCCGCCGCCCGAACACGCCCCTGTCGCCACCAGCGCGGTAACGGCCAGCGCGGCCGCCGCGCCACGAAACGCGCGGGCTGCTCGGTCCATGGGGGCCTCCTGGTCACACGGTGCTGCTCCGAGACCACCACCCCCGGCCGTGTTGCGCCACCGCACCGGGCCGTCCGGGTGAGCCGCCCCCGAAAACCCGCCCCGCCCTCAGATGGGGTTGAACGACCAGAACACCCCCACCTCCGACTCCGAGACCACGATCAGCCCGTAGTCCGCCAGGTACTGCGTGAGGTTGTGCCAGCCGGGTGCCCGGTAGAAGAGGTCCGGGCTCGCCTTCGAGGGCTTCTCGATGACGTTCGACCAGCACTGGAAGTCCGGCTCGTAGCGGGTGAGGAGCACATTGGCCTGCTCCAGCAACTCCCCGCGCTCCTCGGCATAGTTGGGGATCTTCGGTGCCTCGCACCAGTCGTCCGTCATCGCCACGAGCAGCTGCGCGGCGTGTTCCGGCGCGATGCGGTGCAGGCGCTGCGAGAGGTCGTCGGGGGTGAGGGTCTCGAAGGGGTAGACCGTGTTCCCGGCGGGCCGCTGTTTCTCGTGCAGTTCCTCCCAGTCCACCGACAGCCATCCCCGGGGGTCGGCGACCTCGCGTGCGATGACGGCCAGCGCGTCCTGCCGCCAGTCCTCGTGGTTCCTCGGCCCGGTCAGGACGAACGAGTACTTGTCGACGAACAGCCGCACCACCGCGGCGCCCCAGTACATGCGGTCGGGAAACATGTCGGCCCTCGCGGGTGGGGGATGGCGTCGCCGGGTGGCACGTACGAAAGCCGGCGGACTCCCCCGTACCGCTTCGACCGTGCCACGGAGATCATGCACCGCGACCGGGACTTGGCCAAGGGGGTGCGCCGACTCCCTTACGGGGCAGGGTCGTTACGGACGTACCTGCTGCCCCAGCAGCATCGTCGGGGCTCCCGCGACCCGGGTCAGGACGATCACGCAGGAGTTCGGCCCGTCGAGCCGCAGCTTCCTGCGCAGTTCCTCCGGTTCCACCGCCGACCCCCGCTTCTTGATGACCGCCACCCCGATCCCGCGTTCCCGCAGCAGTGCCTTGAGTTTCTTGACGTTGAACGGCAGCACGTCCGTGATCTCGTACGCCGACGCGTACGGCGTCGCGCGCAGCTCGTCGCCCGTCACGTACGCGATCGTCTCGTCGATCAGGCCGCCGGCGAGCTCGTCCGCGACCTCGGCGACCAGGTGGGCGCGGATGACCGCGCCGTCCGGCTCGTAGAGGTAGCGGCCCACCGGGCGCACCCCGGGGTCGGGCAGGCCCCGGCCCGTCAGGGAGCGCGGACCGGGGAGCAGGGTCGCGCGGTACGTGCCGGGGGAGGTGCCGAACCACAGGACCGCTTCCTTCACCTCGCCCCCGTCCGAGATCCACTCGGCCTCCGCGTCCTCGGGGACCGCCTCGTGCGGGACACCGGGAGCGATCTTGAGGGCGGCGTGCGGGGTCGTCCGGGCCGCGGTGATCGCCCAGGACAGCGGGGGCGAGTACGCCTCGGGGTCGAAGATGCGGCCGCGGCCGCCCCGGCGGGCCGGGTCGACGAAGACGGCGTCGTATCCGGTGGTGTCCACCTCGGTGACGTCCGCGCGGCGTACCTCGATCAGGTCGGCCAGGCCCAGGGCGTCGGCGTTGGCGCGGGCCACCTCGCAGGTCAGCGGGTCCCGGTCCACGGCCAGGACCGCGATCCCGGCGCGTGCCAGGGCGATCGCGTCACCGCCGATCCCGCAGCACAGGTCCGCGACCCGCCGTACGCCCAGCGCGCGGAAGCGCTCGGCGCGGTAGGCGGCCACCGGGGCGCGCGTGGCCTGCTCGACGCCGTTGGGGGTGAAGTACATGCGGTACGCGTCGTGCTCCCCGAACTTCGCCACCGCCCGCTGCCGCAGCCGCGCCTGCCCCAGCGCGGCGGAGACCAGTTCCGCCGGGTGCTCCCGGCGCAGCCGCGTGGCGAGGGCCAGCTCGTGCGCGGGGTCGTACGTGCGCAGTTCTTCGAGGAGGCGGCGGCCCTCGTCGGTGAGGAGGGGGGCGAGCGGCGGGGCGGTCGGCGCGTTCTGTGGTGCGGGCACGGGTCCATTCTCGCCGCTCGCGGGACGGCGGGGCGCGCCCGTACGGTCCGTACGGCCCGTACCGTCCGTACCTCCCCGTCACGCGCTCCGGCCGTGCTGTCGGCACAATCGGAGGGGTGAGCTCGACTGCCCCCGGCCTGCGGGCCGTACTCGCCAAGGCCCTGCCCGTCGGCCTGTCCGTCCTGCTGCTCGCGGGAGTACTCTCCGGCTGTTCGCAGGGTGCCTCGTCCACGCCCGCGCCGCCCAAGGACGGGAGTCCGTCCGGTGTGGAGACCTCCGCGAGCGCCGCCGCGTCCAGTCCCGTCCCCGACGACGCCTGGCGGCGCTGGGGGCTGGACAAGCCGCTCGCCCCGTCGCCCGCGCCGCCGGTGAAGAAGCTGACGGACGAGCTGAAGCCGGGGACCGTCCCGCCGGTCGTCAAGAGCGTCCGGACCGACGACAAGGTCGTCTTCCTCACCTTCGACGACGGGGCCGAGAAGGACCCCGAGTTCGTGAAGATGGCCAAGGAGCTCAAGCTGCCGTTCACGATGTTCCTGACGGACGACATCGCGCGCGCCGGAGCGGGCTACGGCTACTTCGACCAGCTGCGCTCCCTCGGCAACGCCGTGCAGAACCACACCCTCTCGCACCCCAACCTGCGCACGCTGTCCCCGGAGGACCAGCGCCGCGAGATCTGCGGCCAGCAGGACCGGCTGGCGAAGCGCTACGGCGCCCGCCCGCCGCTGTTCCGTCCGCCCTACGGGAACTACAACAACGCCACCCTCGCCGCGGCGGGCGGCTGCGGGGTCAGGGCCGTGGTGCTGTGGGAGGCGACGATGCAGATCAACGACATGCGCTACGCGCGGGGCGACAAGCTGCACGCCGGCGACATCGTGCTCGCGCACTTCCGGGGGCCGAAGGAGCTCAAGGGCACGACGATGACGCGCATGGTCATCAACATGCTGCGCAGCATCCAGGCCCAGGGGTTCACGGTGGCGCGCCTCGACGACTACGTCTGAGCGGGCCGGGTGCGCGGGGCGGCGCGCGGAATCGGTGGATTACGGCGCGTACAGCGGGGAAGATCCTTGCTCGCCGCCCCGCGTGCGACGGGCCCGCCGCACGCCGGATTGGCACTCCGCTTGACCGAGTGCTAACCGCGTCATAGTCTCGGCTCCGTTGGCACTCTCCACTCGGGAGTGCCAAACACAGCGACGGGCAGGTCCGGCACCCGCGACGACGGATCCACCTGGTCGCCACCTCAGACAGATAACCCCGTGAGATCTCCGAAGGGGGAGGTCGGATCGTGACGACCGCCAGCTCCAAGGTTGCCATCAAGCCGCTTGAGGACCGCATCGTGGTCCAGCCGCTCGACGCCGAGCAGACCACCGCGTCCGGCCTGGTCATCCCGGACACCGCGAAGGAGAAGCCCCAGGAGGGCGCTGTCCTCGCCGTGGGCCCGGGCCGCTTCGAGAACGGCGAGCGCCTGCCGCTCGACGTCAAGGTCGGCGACGTCGTGCTCTACAGCAAGTACGGCGGCACCGAGGTGAAGTACAACGGCGACGAGTACCTCGTCCTCTCGGCCCGCGACGTCCTCGCGGTCATCGAGAAGTAATTCACCCCGTGTGAGGCGACTGCGCCCTCGGTACCCGCGTTGTGACCGGGCGCCGGGGCGCAGTCCCGTTTTTGAGAGGACTTGAAGCAACTCATGGCGAAGATCCTGAAGTTCGACGAGGACGCCCGTCGCGCCCTGGAGCGCGGTGTCAACACGCTGGCCAACACGGTCAAGGTGACGCTCGGCCCCAAGGGCCGCAACGTCGTCATCGACAAGAAGTTCGGCGCCCCCACCATCACCAACGACGGTGTCACGATCGCCCGCGAGGTCGAGATCGAGGACGCCTACGAGAACCTGGGCGCCCAGCTCGTCAAGGAGGTGGCGACCAAGACCAACGACATCGCGGGTGACGGCACCACCACCGCGACCGTCCTGGCCCAGGCGCTGGTCCGCGAGGGTCTGCGCAACGTCGCCGCCGGCGCTTCCCCGGCCGCCCTGAAGAAGGGCATCGACGCCGCCGTCAAGGCCGTCTCCGACGAGCTGCTGGCGACCTCCCGCCCGATCGACTCCAAGACCGACATCGCCGCTGTCGCCGCCCTGTCCGCCCAGGACAAGCAGGTCGGCGAGCTCATCGCCGAGGCGATGGACAAGGTCGGCAAGGACGGTGTCATCACCGTCGAGGAGTCCAACACCTTCGGTCTGGAGCTGGACTTCACCGAGGGCATGGCCTTCGACAAGGGCTACCTGTCGCCGTACATGGTCACCGACCAGGAGCGTATGGAGGCCGTTCTCGACGACCCGTACATCCTGATCCACCAGGGCAAGATCTCCTCCATCCAGGACCTGCTGCCGCTGCTGGAGAAGGTCATCCAGGCCGGTGCCTCCAAGCCGCTGCTGATCATCGCCGAGGACGTCGAGGGCGAGGCCCTCTCCACGCTCGTCGTCAACAAGATCCGCGGCACCTTCAACGCCGTGGCCGTCAAGGCCCCCGGCTTCGGTGACCGCCGCAAGGCGATGCTCGGCGACATGGCCACCCTCACCGGTGCCACCGTCATCGCCGAGGAGGTCGGCCTCAAGCTCGACCAGGCCGGTCTGGACGTGCTGGGCACCGCCCGCCGCGTGACCGTCACCAAGGACGACACCACCATCGTCGACGGCGGCGGCAACTCCGCCGATGTCGCCGGCCGGGTCGCCCAGATCAAGGCCGAGATCGAGACCACCGACTCCGACTGGGACCGCGAGAAGCTCCAGGAGCGCCTCGCGAAGCTGGCCGGCGGCGTGTGCGTCATCCGTGTGGGTGCCGCCACCGAGGTCGAGCTCAAGGAGAAGAAGCACCGTCTGGAGGACGCCATCTCCGCGACCCGCGCCGCGGTCGAGGAGGGCATCGTCTCCGGTGGTGGCTCCGCGCTCGTCCACGCCGCCAAGGTCCTGGACGGCGACCTCGACAAGAAGGGCGACGAGGCCACCGGTGTCGCGGTCGTCCGCCGCGCCGTCGTCGAGCCGCTGCGCTGGATCGCCGAGAACGCCGGCCACGAGGGCTACGTCATCACCTCCAAGGTCGCCGAGCTCGGCAAGGGCCAGGGCTTCAACGCCGCGACCGGCGAGTACGGCGACCTGGTCAAGGCCGGCGTCATCGACCCGGTCAAGGTCACCCGCTCCGCCCTGGAGAACGCCGCCTCCATCGCCTCCCTGCTGCTGACGACCGAGACCCTGGTCGTCGAGAAGAAGGAAGAGGAGAAGGCGGAGGCCGCGCACGGCCACGGCCACGCGCACTGAGACCGCTGATCCCGGTACGCGACGGGTACGAGGCCCGGCTCCCGCGAGGGGCCGGGCCTCGGCCTGTTCTCCGGCCTGCTTCTTTCCGTGAAGTCCCCCCGCAGTGCGGTCGGTTGAGGCCGGCGCGGGCTACTTCGGCCCGTATTTGCGGCCTGTCGACGACGAGGCCTTCTGCATCACGCCACGCGGCGCCAGCCGCATCAGCCCCGTGAGCGCCTTGTAGCGGGGGTCCGGCACGGACAGCGTCTTCCCCTGCGCGAGGTCCTTGAGCGCCGCCGCGACCACCTTGTCCGCGTCGAGCCACAGCCAGCCGGGCACATTGTCGGTGCCCATGCCCGCCCGCTCGTGGAACTCGGTCCGCACGAAACCCGGGCACAGTGCCATCAGCCGCACCCCGCTGCCCGCCAGGTCCTGCGCGACGCCCGTCGTGAACTGCACGACCCACGCCTTGCTCGCCCCGTAGGTGCCTCGGGCCGTGAACGCCGCCACCGAGGCCACGTTGACGACCGCGCCCCGGCGCCGCTCGCGCATCACCCGCGTCGCCGCGGTCGTCAGCCGCAGCACCGCCTCGCAGTGCACCTTGAGCATCCGCAGCTCGTCGGCGAGCGGGACCTCCAGATACCTGCCCTTGTTGCCGAAACCGGCGTTGTTCACCAGCAGGTTGACCGGACGCTCGGGGTCGCCGAGGCGGGCCTCGACGGCCGCGATGCCCGCCTCCTCGGCGAGGTCGGCGCGCAGCACCTCGACCTCCACGCCGTGCCGGTCGTGCAGTTCGGCCGCCTGCTGGTCCAGCCTCTCCTTGTCGCGCGCGACCAGCACGAGGTCGTGGTGGTCGGCGGCCAGTTTGCGCGCGAAGGCGGCGCCGATCCCCGCCGTCGCTCCCGTGATCAGAACAGTCGTCATACCGGCACGGTAGAGCGCGTGCGTGTCGTACGGCGTGGTTCCACGGGGTTTTGACGATCTTCCAGCCGTCGCACGGGGACCGTTTCCGGCCACGGCAGCCGCTGGTCCCCTCGCCTTCGCGCGCGCGGGCGGAGGCCGCCGGGCGCTGTCACCCGAAGGCGGTCACCGGGCGCGGCCGCCCGTCGCCCGGGCCGGGGGTGAGGGCCGGGAGCCCCCGCTGACCGCCCCAAAGGGGCATGAAGGAATTTCCTCGTCCGTCCAAGGTGGTCTTATACTCGAAGCATGATCGAGGCACGTCATCTCCGAGTGCTGCGCGCCGTGGCCACCAGCGGCTCGTTCTCCGCCGCCGCCCGCGAGCTGGGCTGCACCCAGCCCGCCGTCAGCCAGCAGATGAAGGCCCTGGAGCAGTCCGCGGGCACCCCGCTGCTGATCCGCACCGGCCGCGAGATGCGCCTCACCCAGGCCGGTGAGGCCCTGGTCCGGCACGCGTCGGGGATCCTGGCCGGGCTGACCGCCGCCGAGGAGGAGGTCGCCGCCATCGCCGGGCTGCGCGCCGGGCGGGTGCGGCTGGTGTCCTTCCCCAGCGGCAGCTCGACCCTCGTGCCCACCGCGCTCGCCGAGCTGCGCGCGGCCCACCCGGGCACCCAGATCTCCCTCGTCGAGGCCGAACCCCCGCGCTCCGTCGAGATGTTGCGCGACGGCGACTGCGAGATCGCCCTCGCCTTCCGCTACCCCGAGGTCCCCGGCGCCGATCCCGCCGCCGGCAGTGAATGGGACGACCTGGTCGTGCGCCCCCTGCTCGCCGACCGGCTCGTCGGGGTGCTCCCCGAGGGCCACCGGCTGGCCGGGTCCGAGCGCATCGGCGTCGGCGAACTCGCCGAGGAAGCCTGGATCGCGGGCTGCCCCCGCTGCCGCCGGCACCTGGTCGAGGTCTGCGAGAACACCGGCTTCACCCCGCGCATCGACTTCGCCACCGACGACTACGCGGCGGTCTTCGGGCTGGTCGGCGCCGGTCTCGGTGTCGCGGTCATGCCGGAGCTGGCGCTGGAGACCGTCCGGCTGAAGGGCGCGCGCATCGTCCCCGTGGAGCCGCTCGTGCAGCGCGAGATCGTGGCGCTGACCCTGCCGGATCTCGCGCGGGTCCCGGCGGTGGCGGCGATGCTGGACCGCCTGGCGGCGGTGGCGCGATAGGCCCTGGCCGCGGGCCGTACGCGGTGGCGTGCCGCGGCTTTCCCCCCGCCGCGCGGCGCTAGCTCACCGCGATGACCCGGTGTCGCGCGCGGCCCATCAGCTCCTCGCGCTCGTCCTCGGTGAGGCCGCCCCACACGCCGTAGGGCTCCCGCACCGCCAGCGCGTGCGCCGCGCACTCCGCACGTACGGGGCAGCGCATGCACACTTCCTTCGCCGAGGTCTCACGCGCGGTGCGGGCCGCTCCGCGCTCGCCCTCGGGGTGGAAGAACAGGGAGCTGTCGACCCCGCGGCACGCCGCGAGGAGCTGCCAGTCCCACAGGTCGGCGTTGGGCCCGGGAAGGCGGGAGAAATCTGCCATTGCTAGTCCCTCATGAACGATCGGAACGATCTGAACGACTTGCCCTGAACGATCTGCACGATCGGAACGATCTGAACGATCTGTCGGCGCGACCGCCGCGGGGGTCCGAAGCGGACGCACAACCCATGCCCGTACATCCACCGTCCTAGTAGATGTAAATATGACTGATTGCGAATCTAGTCACAGACACCAGCAAATGGGAAGAAAAACTACGCCGCCCGAGCAAATGGGGCATGGAGCGGGCGGCGTGCGAGCTCTTTCCGCGCGCCCTGCTCCGTGTCCACGCCCTCACGTAGAGTGCCGAAGGTGGCCGACCGAGCCCGTAACTCTTTCGGGTGACCGTCGTTGAGAGGGCGGAGGCGGTTGACGCATGAAGCAGTCGGGCGGGTGCCCGGCCGCACCGGAGAGTCGTCGATCGCACAGGTGACGATCAGTACAGCCTGGAGGCTCAAGGTGACGCGCATCAGCTGCGGAGGACGGCCATGACATCCGTCCTCGTCTGCGACGATTCCCCGCTTGCCCGGGAGGCGCTCCGCCGTGCGGTGGCGACCGTGCCCGGCGTCGAGCGTGTGACGACGGCCGCCAACGGCGAGGAAGTCCTCCGCCGCTGGGGCGCCGATCGTTCGGACCTCATTCTGATGGACGTACGGATGCCCGGACTCGGCGGTGTGGAGACCGTGCGCCGGCTGCTCTCCGCGGACCCCGGCGCGCGCATCATCATGCTCACCGTCGCCGAGGATCTCGACGGGGTCGCGCTCGCCGTCGCCGCCGGAGCCCGCGGCTATCTGCACAAGGACGCCTCGCGCGCCGAGCTGCGGGCGACGGTCACGCAGGCGCTCGCCGACCCGACCTGGCGGCTCGCCCCGCGCCGGCTGCGCTCGGCCGAGATGGGGGCCGCCCCCACCCTCACCGCGCGCGAGATCCAGGTGCTGGAAGGCATGAGCCACGGGCGGTCCAACGCGGAGATCGGCCGTGAGCTGTTCCTCTCCGAGGACACGGTCAAGACCCACGCCCGGCGCCTGTTCAAGAAGCTCGGCGCCTCGGACCGGGCGCACGCCGTCGCCCTCGGCTTCCGCTGGGGGCTGGTCCGCTGAGCGGGGTGTGGCGCGCAACGCCGTGAGGTCGCGGTGCGCGCCACCCGGCCGTGGCGCGCACCGCGACGTTTCTCCCGCGGGCGTCTCCTTGCCGGGACGCTCCGGCAGGCCCGTCGGATGCTCCTGGTGCGACGCCCGGCGGACCGTCGTGCGCGCAGCAGCGCGGCCTTCCGCGCGCGTCACGGCCCCTTCGCGGGGGCCCGCCCCGCCGGTGCCCGGCGCCGAAACTCCGAGGAATGCCGCATCCTTGGAGTTGTGACTCCTCCCCGGCTGAGGCCGAGGCCGCTGCCTCGGTCGGACAAGACCTCATGACGGGCGACTGGTCCGGGCCGGTGTCGCACGGTACGGGCACAAGCTATCGGTGGAGTCGTGAGTGCCGGGGCGGGTATACCCGAAAGGGGGAGACGCGAGACGTGGGTACGAGGACACCAGCGCGTAACGGTTCGACGCACGACTGTGAAGGCGGTGCCGTGGATCGCATGGCGTCAATGCACCATGGACCGATGCGCGACGACGAGACCGCAGCCGACCGGGGAGCCTCGGCCACCCCCCTGCCGGCCGCGGGCGCGGCCACCGCGCAGGGGGACATCGGAGCCCTGGTCGCCCGCGCGGTCGCCGGGGACCAGCAGGCCACGCACGATCTGCTCGCCCTCGTGCACCCCCTCGCGCTGCGCTACTGCCGCACCCGCCTGACGCGGCTGCCCGGCGACGCCCGCCACTTCGTCGACGACCTCGCGCAGGAGGTCTGTCTCGCGGTGCTGTGCGCCCTGCCGCGCTACCGCGACACCGGCCGCCCCTTCGAGGCGTTCGTCGTCGCCATCGCCGCCCACAAGGTCGCCGATCTGCAGCGGGCCGCCATGCGGCACCCCGGCAGCACCGCCGTGCCCTCCGACGAGATGCCCGAGCAGCCCGACGACTCCCTCGGCCCCGAGGAGCGGGCTCTGCTCAGCAGCGACGCCGAGTGGGCCAAGAAACTCCTCGCCAGCCTCCCCGAGCACCAGCGCGAGCTGGTGCTGCTGCGCGTCGCCATCGGCATGACAGCCGAGGAGACCGGCCAGATGCTGGGCATGTCCCCGGGCGCGGTGCGCGTCGCGCAGCACCGCGCGCTGAGCCGGCTGCGGGCGCTCGCCGAGCAGTGACGCCCGTTTCCCGGCCGCCGGGCGGCAGCCGGGAAGCGAGGCCCAGCACACGGAAGTTGGAGGAAGCTCCAAGTGATGTGGGACTCACTGATCGTGGAATGGGACACCTGTGACGGCCGTTAGCATGGGAGTCCGCGCTGGGGCAAGACCATTGGGGAAGGTGTCATGACTGACAACATCGACGGACTGCCCGGGAAATTCGCGATGCTCGGTCTGACCTATGACGACGTCCTGCTGCTGCCGGGCGCTTCGGAGGTACTGCCGAACAGCGTCGACACCTCCTCCCGGGTCTCGCGCAACGTCCGGGTGAACATCCCGCTGCTGTCGGCGGCGATGGACAAGGTCACCGAGGCCCGGATGGCGATCGCCATGGCCCGCCAGGGCGGTGCGGGCGTGCTGCACCGCAATCTGTCCATCGAGGACCAGGCCAACCAGGTCGACCTGGTCAAGCGCTCCGAGTCCGGCATGGTGACCGACCCGATCACCGTCCGCCCGGACGCCACCCTCGCCGAGGCCGACACCCTGTGCGCGCGCTTCCGCATCAGCGGTGTCCCGGTCACCGACGCCGCCGGCAAGCTGCTCGGCATCGTCACCAACCGCGACATGGCCTTCGAGACCGACCGCGGCCGCCAGGTGCGCGAGGTCATGACCCCGATGCCGCTCGTGACGGGCAAGGTCGGGATCTCCGGCGAGGACGCCATGGCCCTGCTGCGCCGCCACAAGATCGAGAAGCTGCCGCTCGTCGACGACGCCGGGGTCCTCAAGGGCCTGATCACGGTCAAGGACTTCGTCAAGGCCGAGCAGTACCCCAACGCCGCCAAGGACGCCGAGGGCCGGCTCATCGTCGGTGCCGCGGTCGGCGTCGGCGGCGAGGCGTACGAGCGCGCCCAGGCGCTGGTCGAGGCCGGTGCCGACTTCCTGGTCGTGGACAGCGCCCACGGCCACAGCCGCGGCATCCTCGACATGATCGCCAAGGTCAAGTCCAACATCAACGTCGACGTCGTCGGCGGCAATGTCGCCACCCGCGAGGGCGCCCAGGCGCTGATCGACGCCGGTGTCGACGGCGTCAAGGTCGGGGTCGGCCCCGGCTCGATCTGCACCACCCGCGTCGTCGCCGGTATCGGCGTCCCGCAGGTCACCGCGATCTACGAGGCCGCGCAGGCCTGCCACGCGGCGGGCGTGCCGCTCATCGGTGACGGCGGTCTGCAGTTCTCCGGCGACATCGCCAAGGCCATCGCGGCCGGTGCGGACACCGTCATGCTCGGCTCGCTGCTCGCCGGCTGCGAGGAGTCCCCGGGCGAGATGGTCTTCATCAACGGCAAGCAGTTCAAGTCCTACCGGGGCATGGGCTCGCTGGGCGCGATGCAGTCGCGCGGCCAGGCCCGCTCGTACTCCAAGGACCGCTACTTCCAGGACAACGTCCTCTCCGAGGACAAGCTCGTCCCCGAGGGCATCGAGGGCCAGGTGCCCTACCGCGGCCCGCTCTCCTCGGTGGCCCACCAGCTCATCGGCGGTCTGCGTGCCTCCATGGGCTACGTCGGCTCGGCGGATGTGCAGGAGCTCAAGGACAAGGGCCGCTTCGTGCGCATCACCGCGGCCGGCCTCAAGGAGAGCCACCCGCACGACATCCAGATGACGGTCGAGGCGCCGAACTACGCCTCCCGGTAGTAGACGCGCGACGTCCCGGAGCCCGCGACCGTCAGGCCGCGGGCTCCGGCGCGTCGGGGATACTGGATGCGGCAGACGTGCAGAAGGAAAGGCCACACACGTGACTGAGATCGAGATCGGGCGCGGCAAGCGCGGCCGCCGGGCGTACGCGTTCGACGACATCGCCGTCGTCCCGAGCCGCCGTACCCGGGACCCGAAGGAGGTCTCGATCGCCTGGCAGATCGACGCCTACCGCTTCGAGCTGCCGTTCCTGGCCGCTCCCATGGACTCCGTCGTCTCTCCCGAGACCGCGATCCGCATCGGTGAGCTGGGCGGCCTGGGCGTGCTCAACCTTGAGGGCCTGTGGACCCGTTACGAGGACCCGGAGCCGCTGCTCGCCGAGATCGCGGAGCTGGACGAGACCGCCGCGACCCGCCGGCTGCAGGAGATCTACTCCGCGCCGATCAAGGAGGAGCTGATCGGGCAGCGCATCAAGGAGGTCCGCGACTCCGGTGTCGTGACCGCCGCCGCGCTCTCCCCGCAGCGCACCGCCCAGTTCTCCAAGGCCGTCGTCGACGCGGGTGTGGACATCTTCGTCATCCGCGGCACGACCGTCTCCGCCGAGCACGTCTCCGGCGCCGCCGAGCCGCTGAACCTCAAGCAGTTCATCTACGAGCTCGACGTCCCGGTCATCGTCGGCGGCTGCGCGACCTACACCGCCGCGCTGCACCTGATGCGTACCGGCGCGGCCGGTGTCCTCGTCGGTTTCGGCGGCGGCGCCGCGCACACCACCCGCAACGTGCTGGGCATCCAGGTGCCGATGGCGACCGCCGTCGCCGACGTGGCCGCCGCCCGCCGCGACTACATGGACGAGTCCGGCGGCCGCTATGTGCACGTCATCGCCGACGGCGGCGTGGGCTGGTCCGGCGACCTGCCCAAGGCCGTCGCCTGCGGCGCGGACGCCGTGATGATGGGCTCCCCGCTCGCCCGCGCCACCGACGCCCCGGGCCGCGGCCACCACTGGGGCATGGAGGCCGTCCACGCCGACGTGCCGCGCGGCAAGCGCATGAACCTGGGTGTGGTCGGCACGACCGAGGAGATCCTGCTCGGTCCCTCGCACACCTCGGACGGCTCGATGAACATGTTCGGCGCGCTGCGCCGTGCCATGGCCACCACCGGCTACAGCGACCTCAAGGAGTTCCAGCGGGTCGAGGTGACGGTCGCGCCGTCGCAGCACGACAAGCGCTGACGCCCGCTCCGCGCGCCCTGCGCAGGGCCCGGAACCGCTCCCGCGGTTCCGGGCCTTTTCGCGCCCCAACTCCGTTAGTTCCGTATAAAGGTTCGGCCATAGGGAATACTGGCGACTTATGGCGCAAAGCAAGTCGTTCAGCGGCAGGGACATGGGGATCGACCTCGGCACGGCGAACACGCTCGTGTACGTGCGGGGGAAAGGGGTGGTGCTCAACGAGCCGTCGGTGGTCGCCGTCAACGCCGATGACGGCGGTGTGCTGTCGGTCGGCTCCGAGGCCAAGGAGACCATCGGGCGCACCCCTTCGAACATCGTGGCCGTCCGTCCGCTGCGTGACGGTGTCATCGCCGACTTCGAGATATCCGAGCGGATGCTGCGGCACTTCATCAAGAAGGTCATGGGCAACCGCCGGCTGAGCCGTCCGCGCGTCGTGGTGTGCGTCCCCTCCGGCATCACCGGGGTCGAGCGGCGTGCGGTCATCGAGGCCGCCTCCCGGGCCGGCGCCCGTCAGGTGCACCTGGTCGAGGAGCCTATGGCGGCGGCGATCGGCGCGGGCCTGCCGGTCAGCGAGCCGACCGGCTGCATGGTCGTCGACATCGGCGGCGGCACCACCGAGGTCGCCGTGATCTCCCTGGGCGGGATCGTCACGGCCCGCTCGGTGCGCACGGCGGGCGACGCGATGGACGCGGCCATCACCTCCTACGTCAAGAAGGAGTACTCCCTCGCGATCGGCGAACGCACCGCGGAGGAGATCAAGATGACGATCGGTTCCGCCGCCCCGACCGGCTACTGGTCGCCGGCCGGACTGAACGCGCTCGCCAAGCGGCTGGAGAAGGACGTCGCGCTGGAGGGCGTCGGCGGCGACCCGGAGGAGACCCAGGGCCTCAAGCCGCCGGAGCGCGTGACGATCCGCGGCCGCGACCAGGTCAGCGGGCTGCCGAAGACGCTGGAGCTGACGGCCGACGAGATCCGGCACGCCCTGTCCGAGCCGGTGGACACGATCGTGATGGCGGTGCGCCAGACCCTGGACGAGACCCCGCCGGAGCTCGCCGGCGACATCATGGACCGGGGCATCGTGCTGACCGGCGGCGGCGCGCTGCTGCGCGGCCTGGACGTCCGGCTGGGCCGGGAGCTCGACATCCCCGTGCTCGTCGCGGACGAGCCGCTGGACTGCGTGGCCGTCGGCACGGGCCGCTGCGTGGAGGACTTCGCGGCGCTCAGGACGGTGCTGGACACCCCGGGCTCGCGGCTGCTGGGGGCGGGACGGCTGTAGGGCGCGGGCGCGCCGCGTGCCCTACAGCCGGTACGCGGCGCCCGCCGGGCTCGCTCCCCTTGTGTCCAGCAGGAGTTGGGCCTTGACGGCGAGCCCCTGGAGGTCGTACGTGCGGTGGTGCTGCAGCAGCACCGTCAGGTCGGCGGCGGCCGCGGCCTCGTAGAGGCCCTCGGCGCGCGGTACCGGCAGGTCCGACACGCGCCACTGGGCGACGTAGGGGTCGTGGTAGCTGAGCTGGGCGCCCAACTCCATGAGCCGTGAGGCGATCTCGCGTGCGGGGGAGCCCTCCTGGTCGCCGATGTCGGCTTTGTAGCTCACCCCCAGCAGCAGGACGCGGGCGCCGCGCGCCGACTTGCCGTGCTCGTTGAGCAGGGTGGTGCAGCGCTCGGTGACGTAGCGCGGCATCCGGCTGTTGATCTCCCGCGCGAGTTCCACCATGCGCAGCGGATGCCCGGGCCCGGTGCCGTTGCCGGCAAGGCAGTTGGGGTCGACCGGCACGGAGTGGCCGCCGACGCCGGGGCCGGGCCGGAAGGCCTGGAAGCCGAAGGGTTTGGTCTCCGCGCAGCGCACGACGTCCCACAGGTCCACGCCGATGCCGTGGCACAGGACGGCCATCTCGTTGGCCAACGCGATATTGACGTAGCGGTAGTTGGTCTCCAGGACCTTGACGGTCTCGGCCTCGCGGGTGCCCCGGGCGCGGACGACGCGGTCGCAGACGCGCCCGTAGAAGGCGACGGCGGCCTCCGTGCAGGCCGGGGTGAGTCCGCCGATGACCTTGGGGATGGTGGCGTAGCCGTGGCGGCGGTTGCCGGGGTCCACCCGGCTGGGGGAGTAGGCGAGGTGGAAGTCGCGGCCCGCCCGCAGCCCCGAGCCGGACTCCAGCACCGGGCGCAGGAAGTCCTCGGTGCACCCCGGGTGGACCGCGGACTCCAGGATCACCGTGGTGCGCGGCCGCAGCCGGGGCGCGAGCGCGCGGGCCGCGTCCCCGATCGCGCCCACGTCGGGCGAGCGGTCCGCGCCGAGCCGGGTCGGGGCGCAGATCACGGCCGTACGGGCCCTGCCGAGCTCGGCGTCCTCGGTCGTGGCGCGGAACCCCTGGGAGAGCATCCGGCGCACCTCGGCCGCGGTCAGACAGCCGTCGGGGCCCTCCGAGGGCAGCCGGCCGGCGCTGAGCTCGGCGACGGTGTGCGGGTCGGGGTCGTAGCCGATGGTGGGGATGCCGGCGGCCGTGGCGGCCTGGGCGAGCGGGAGGCCGAGGTGGCCGAGTCCGATGACGGCGAGATCTGCGGGCATGGGCGGTCGGTCCTTCCCGGAGGGGTCCGGTGGGCCCGGAGGGGGTCCGGCGCGGCGGGCCCGGGGCGGGGGCGCCGAGGTCGGCCGGGCTCGGCGAGCGACATCAGGTTAAGCGGATATATGACTGATAGTCGGGATTGCCGCGTCGCGGGTCCGTCGGCGTCGCTCCCCGGCGGAGACGGGTTCCGGACGGCCGGAACGCGGGTTCTGGGGCAGCATCGAAGGAGCGGCCCCGGCCGGGACGGCGGTACGGGCCCCGGGCCGCGGCGGATCCGGCGCCCGCGCGCGGCGGCGGGAGCGGTCACGACGGGAGGCATCGGTGAGGACAGCGACACTCGGGCCGGCCGAACGCGGCGAGGCACTCGCCCGGATGGCCGAGCGGGAACTGGACATCCTGGTGGTCGGCGGCGGCGTCGTCGGCACGGGCACCGCGCTGGACGCGGCCACCCGGGGCCTCGCCACCGGACTGGTCGAGGCCCGCGACTGGGCCGCCGGCACCTCCAGCCGGTCCAGCAAGCTCATCCACGGCGGGCTGCGCTATCTGGAGATGCTCGACTTCGCCCTCGTGCGCGAGGCGCTCAAGGAGCGCGGACTGCTGCTGCAGCGGCTGGCCCCGCACCTCGTGCGGCCGGTGCCCTTCCTTTATCCGTTGCAGCACCGCGGCTGGGAGCGCCTGTACGCGGGCTCGGGCGTGGCCCTGTACGACGCGATGTCGGTCTCCTCGGGGCACGGCCGCGGTCTGCCCGTGCACCGTCACCTCACCCGCGGGCGCGCCCTGCGGGTCGCGCCGTGCCTGCGCAAGGACGCGCTCGTCGGCGCCCTGCAGTACTACGACGCGCAGGTGGACGACGCCCGCTACGTCACCACCCTGGCCCGTACCGCCGCCGCCTACGGCGCCCAGGTCGCCAACCGGGCGCGCGTGGTGGGGTTCCTGCGCGAGGGCGAGCGCGTGGTCGGCGCCCGCGTGCACGACACGGAGCAGGGCGGCCAGTACGAGGTGCGGGCCCGGCAGATCGTCAACGCCACGGGCGTGTGGACCGACGACACACAGAAGCTCATCGCCGAGCGCGGCCAGTTCCACGTACGGGCCTCGAAGGGCATCCATCTGGTCGTGCCCAAGGACCGCGTCCACTCCACGACCGGGCTGATCCTGCGGACCGAGAAGAGCGTGCTGTTCGTCATCCCGTGGGGCAGACACTGGATCATCGGCACCACGGACACCGACTGGGACCTCGACAAGGCCCACCCGGCCGCGTCCAGCGCGGACATCGACTATCTGCTGGAGCACGTCAACTCCGTGCTCGCCGTCCCGCTCACCCGCGACGACGTCCAGGGGGTGTACGCGGGCCTGCGGCCCCTGCTGGCCGGGGAGTCGGACGCCACCAGCAAGCTCTCGCGCGAGCACACGGTGGCGCACCCCGTGCCCGGTCTGGTGGTCGTCGCGGGCGGCAAGTACACGACGTACCGGGTCATGGCGAAGGACGCCGTCGACGAGGCCGTGCACGCCCTCGACCGGCGGGTCGCCGACTGCGTCACCGAGGACGTGCCGCTGCTGGGCGCCGAGGGCTACCGGGCGCTGTGGAACGGGCGCGCCCAGCTGGCGCGGCGCACGGGGCTGCACGTGGCGCGCGTCGAGCATCTCCTGGGCCGCTACGGCTCGATGGTCGACGAGGTGCTCGACCTCGTCGCCGCCGACCCCTCGCTCGGCGCGCCGCTGACCGGCGCCGAGGACTATCTGCGCGCCGAGGTCGTCTACGCCGCCTCGCACGAGGGCGCGCGCCACCTCGACGACGTCCTCACCCGCAGGACGCGCATCTCCATCGAGACCTTCGACCGCGGCACGCGCAGCGCGCGCGAGGCCGCCGGTCTGATGGCCCCCGTGCTCGGCTGGGACCGGAGGCAGATCGAGAAGGAGATCGAGCACTACGACAAACGCGTGGAGGCGGAGCGCGAGTCGCAGCGCCAGCCCGACGACCTGACGGCTGACGCGGCCCGGCTGGGGGCCCCGGACGTCCAGCCGCTCTGACGCCCTAGCGGCGGAACTCGGTCCACAACAGCTTTTTTTCGGACATCCCATGAGGGTCCTGTGACAGTCGCGGCCCACCGGGAACCGCGCCGGGGCGAAGGCGGTCCTGTAGAGATGAGCCGGACAGGAGGCGATGACGCCTGCCGCGGCTGTCGTACGACGCTCGCTCAACTGCCCCCGGGGCGCCGGTCGGCGGGGTACGGCGGACCGCGTACGGGCGTGTGCCGGGCAGCCGGTGCTACGCGTCAGTAGGCACCGTCCGGGCGCCGGAAGGCGTCCGCTGTCCGTCTCCGGCGCGGACCCTGGCCTTCCGCCGGTCCGCGGATGAGAGACAATGGTGGCTCTGCCAGGGTGGGTTGGTCGCAGAGCTGATTGCCAGAGGGGACGCATGTCGGAGGCGGAGCAGACGCAGGGCACGGCAGGGCGCCTCCTGGCCGGGCGGTACCGCCTCGGGGACGTCCTCGGGCGCGGCGGCATGGGCACGGTCTGGCGGGCGACGGACGAGACGCTCGGCCGCACGGTCGCGGTCAAGGAGCTGCGCTTTCCGGCCAATATCGACGAGGACGAGAAGCGCCGGCTGATCACGCGCACGCTGCGCGAGGCGAAGGCGATCGCCCGGATCCGCAGCGCGGGCGCCGTCACCGTCTACGACGTGGTCCACGAGGACGACCGGCCGTGGATCGTCATGGAGCTCATCGAGGGCCGCTCGCTCGCGGACGTCATCCGCGAGGACGGGCCGCTGCACTGGCGGCGCGCGGCCGAGGTCGGGCTCGCCGTTCTCGACGTGCTGCGCGCCGCGCACCGCGAGGGCATCCTGCACCGTGACGTGAAGCCCTCCAACGTGCTCATCGCGGACGACGGCCGGGTCGTGCTCACCGACTTCGGCATCGCGCAGGTCGAGGGCGACCCGTCGGTCACCTCGACCGGCATGCTCGTCGGCGCGCCCTCGTACATATCCCCGGAGCGGGCGCGCGGCCAGAAGCCCGGTCCGCCGGCGGACCTGTGGTCCCTGGGCGGGCTGCTGTACGCGGCGGTCGAGGGCGCGCCCCCCTACGACAAGGGGTCGGCGATCGCGACGCTGACCGCTGTGATGACCGAGCCGCTCGGGCCGCCGCGCAACGCGGGTCCGCTCGCGGAGGTCATGTACGGGCTGCTCGCGAAGGACCCGGAGAAGCGACTCGACGAGTCCGGCGCGCGGGCCCTGCTGACGTCGGCCGTCAACGCGCCGGAGGAGCGCCGCCCGGCGGCGCCCGAGCCCGGGCCGGAGCTGGAGTCCACGCAGGCGATCGCGGTGCGGGAGCTGCACGGCGACGGCGCCGACCGCGCCGGCGGCAGTGCCCGGGGGGCGAAGCGCCCGTCCGGGACGGCGGCCAAGGGGGCTGCCGCGGTGGCCGGGCCGGCGGCGGCGCGGGACGCGGCTGTGCGGGGCGGTGGGTCCGGGCGGCCCGGGACGTCCGGTCGGCCTGAGACGTCCGGGAAGTCCGAAGAGGCGCGAAAGCCGTCCGGCAGGGCGTCGTTGAAGCCCCTGGTGGAGACGGCCCCGCAGGCGGCGGCCGCGGGTCCGGGGGCGGCCGGGCAGGAGCCGGGACCGAAGCAGCCGTCGAGACCCTCGTTCACGCCGGGTGTCTCCGGGGGCGGGGTGCGCGACGTGCTCGGCTCCGCGCGGGACGCGGCGGTACCGGTGTCCGCCGCGCGGTCCGCCGGGCGCCGGGCGAGCGTCACCGGCGGTGCCGTGGGCGGCGGTTCGGCCGGAACGGCCAATCTGTACCGGTCGTCGGCGCGGGGCGGCGTGCCGCGCCGCGCGCTGCTCGTCGTCGCGGTCGTCGTGGTGCTCGCCGTGGTCGGCACGGTGATCGCTATCGCGATGAGCAACAGCGGCGGCAAGGAGCACGAGAAGGACGGCAAGAGCGGTAAGTCCCGGTCGGGTGGGGACAAGTCGGTATCCGCCCCGTTCCGGCCGGGCGAGGCCCTGCCGAAGGGATGACGCTGCGTTCCGGCCGGTTTCCGTCAGTGCGGCGGGAGTTGTGACCTGTGGTGCTCGGCTGACGGTACGGGCTGGAGGGGCGGAACGGACGGAGTCGGCGGCGACGTACTGAGCCGTACGCGCCCGAAGGGGTGGGTCCGGCACGTATCGTGAGGTGCCGTGAACCGTACGCAGTCGCAATGGGCGGTGCTGCGGCCGGGGTTGACGGCCGATCCTGCGGGGCAGTGATGTACCGGCCCCGGAGTCCGTCGCCGGCGGGCCCGTCGGACCGGCCGGTGACACGTGGATCGCGCGCTTTGGGGAGGCGTCGTGGACGACTACGCGGGCCGGGTGCTCGCCGACCGCTATCGCCTGCCCCTGCTGCCCTCCGAGGTGTTCGAGCTCGTCGAGACGCGGGCGTTCGACACCTACAGCGGGCAGGAGGTCTTCATCCGGCAGATCCCGCTTCCGGAGGTCGTGGACGCGGAGTTCATGGATGCGGAGGCCTTTGGCACGGAGTCCTTTGGCGCGGAGGCCGCCGGGGTCGGTGACGGTGCGGGAGGTCTGCCGGGGGCGGACCGGAGCGCGGGCGGGGGTGCGAGCGGTGACGGCGCGGGCCGGGCGCGGGGTGCGGCGCCGGGCGCCGGGAATCCCGCCGTGCGCCGGGCGCTCGCGGCGGCGACCGCCGCCGCGCGGCTGCCCGACCATCCCCGGCTCGACCAGGTCTTCCACGTCTTCGCCGAGGCGGGCAGCCTGTGGATCGTCAGCGAACTCGTCCCGGCCCGGCCGCTGGCCGCGCTCCTGGCCGAGCGGCCCCTGTCCCCGCACCGCGCGGCCGAGGTGGCGGCCGACGTCCTGACCGCTTTGCGGGCTCTGCACGCGCACGGCTGGACGCACCGCAACATCACCACGCGCACGGTGCTCGTCTGCGACGACGGCCGCGCCATCCTCACCGGCCTCGCGGCCGGCGCCGCGGAGGAGGCCCTCTGCGGCTACGACCCGGTGCCGCCCGAGGCCTTCGCACCGGGCGGGGGCCGGGACACGGCCGTCGCCCCGGAGACCGCCGGGGCTCCGCGGCCAACGGCCGGTGACCAGCGGCTCTCCGGCGGCTTTCCGAGGAGCGCGGGGACGGGGATCCCGCTGCAGGCGGACGGGGCGACCGGCGGGGCGATCGGTGGCGCGTCGCCGGGTGCGGGGCCGGGCGGCCCCGGTGCGGCTGCCGGAGGGGCGGCCGAGGGCGCAATGCAGGGCGACGGCACGGGGTTGCCGGTGCGGCCGGGGCCCGGGGTGTTCGGGGGGCCGGGTCCGTCGGGGGACGCAACTGGCCAGCAAGGTACGGGGGTTGCCCCGGTGATGGGTCCTGGGGGTCTGGGAGGTGGGCCTGGGGGTGGCGTGTCGGGGAGTGGTGTAACCGGCTGGGAGCGTCCGGGGGGTGGGGTGCCCGGTGGGTCTGTGCCGCCTGCGGCTGCCTCGGGTCGTCCGGGTGTCCGGGGTGGGCCTGGGGTTTCGGGGGGTGTGTCTTCCGGGGGTGAGGGGCCGGGGAGCGGTGCAACCGGCTGGGAGCGTCCGGGGGTTGGCCCGTCGGGCGGTCCTGGGTGTCCGGGGGGTGGGGTGCCCGGTGGGTCTGTGCCGTCTGCGGGTGCTCCGGGGCGTCCGGGAGTCTCCGGGGGCGGTGGGCCCGGAAACGGTGCGCCCGCGCTGCCCGCGGCTCCCGGGCAGCAGAGTGGAGTTCCGCCGCAGGCCGGGCCCGTGTACCGGGATCAGGGTGCCGTCGGCGGGTATCTCCCCGCCGGTGGCGGGGGCGTGCACGGTGCGCCCGAGGGTGCCGGGGCGCGCAGTCGTGCCGTACGGGCCGGGGCCGTCGCCGCCTACCGGGCCGGTGCCCGTGCCGCCGTCGAGGGCAGGGCGACCCCGACCGGCTCGGCCACCTGGGGCGGCGGCAGCGCCGCCAGCGGTACGGCGCCCGCGCCCGGCCCCCGGATCGCGGGCTCCCCGGTGCACGGGGCCGTGGCGGAACGTCCGGCGGGGGCTGCTCCTGGGGCGAACTCCCCGCGCGGGGAGGCTGGTTCGGCCGGTGAGCCCGTGCACCCGCTCACCGGGGTCCGGCCCGGTGGCGCCCGTACCGTGGCCGCGCCCGCCTGGGGCGGTACCGCCCCAGGCGGCCCGCTCGCGGCCGAACGGGCCCGGCAGGCGCGCATGGTGGTGGTGGGCGCCGTCACCGAGCGCTGGGCGCCGGAGCTGGCGTCGCCGGTGCAGGAGAGCTGGCAGCTCGCGCCCCCCGTCGGGCCGGCGGCGGACCTGTGGGGGCTCGGCGCGCTGCTGTTCCGCATCGTGCAGGGCCGCGCCCCGTTCCCGGAGGAGAGCACCGCCGAGCTCGTCCAGCTCGTCTGCGCGCAGCCGCCCGCCTCGGCCGAGGACTGCGGCGCCCTGCGGCCCGTCGTCGAGTCGCTCATGCGCAAGGACCCCACCGAGCGCCCGGACTTCGAGGAACTCCGCGGCTGGCTGCGCTCGTTGATCCGCTCGGCGCCCGAGCCGGACATCGGCAGCCGCACCGTGACCGTGCCGCCGCTGGAGCGGACGGCGGGCGGTTCCGGCGGCGGGGCGGGCGGCTCCCGGCTGCCGATCCTGCGCCGCCGGGGCGAGCTCGCACGCCGCAGGAGGAGCCGGCCCACGGGCGAGGAGGACCAGGGGTCGGCCGCGCACGGCCGGCACAAGAGGCCCGCCGAGGGCCGGCCCCGGCGCGGCGCGGAAGCGCCTGCCCAGGAGCAGTACGGCGAGCAGCGGCGCGGCGCGCGCAGCCTGGGCCGGCTGCTGCTGGGGCTGATCCTGCTCGCCCTGATAGGCGCGGTGCTCTACGCGATGCTGTTCATGCCGCGTGCGAGCGAGAGCGCGGACCGTACGGGCAATACCGGCGCGGGCAGCGCCGCCCCTGCCGCCCCGGACGGCACCGGTGCGGCAGGAGGGGCCGGTCGGCAGGACTCCTCCGGTGGCTCCGGCCCCGGTGTGCAGGAGGCGCAGACCACCCGGCCCGGTGGGGTCGGCGACGGCTTCACCGTGCGGCAGGACAGCAAGGGTTTCTCCGTGGCTGTCGCCAAGGAATGGCAGCGCCAGGGGGAGAACGCGCGGGGCCAGGTCGTCTACGGTGGCGGTGACTTCCGGCTGATCGTCGTGCCGGGCCGTGACAGGGTCGAGCAGTTCGGCGGCGACCCGATGGCCTATCAGGCGGACAGGGAGCCGGAGTTGGCGCCGTACCGTTCCTCGTCGTGGTCGAGCGCCTCCGGGCTGCGCAAGGTCGAGGTGGGCGGCAGGACCTCGGCCGAGGGCGCGTTCAACTGGAACGACAGCGGCGGCCACCAGGTGTACGTCCGCAACTCCGCGATGCTCCTCGACGGCGCCTACCACGTGCTCCAGGTGATCGGCCCGATGACCGAACAGCGCGCTGTGGACGCGTACTTCGAGCAGGCCGCCGCGACGTACCGGGCCGGCTGAACGACGCGACCCCCGGGTGGTCTCAGGGGCGCGTGTAGCGGCTGCGCAGCGCGTCCTTGCGGACCTTGCCGAGCGTGGCGTCCCGGGGCAGCGCGTCGACGAGCTCCAGCCGCTCGGGGAACTTGTGGACGGCCAGCCCCACGGTGCGCAGATGGGCGGTGAGGCCGGCGAGGGTCGGCGGGGCGGCCCCGGCGGCCGGCTGGACGACGGCGCACACGCGCTCCCCGCGCAGCGCGTCGGGCAGTCCGATGACGGCGACCGCTTCCACGGCGGGGTGCCGCAGCAGCGCCTGTTCCACCTCCTGGGCGGAAATCGTCTCCCCCTTGCGGAGGATGACGTCCTTGGTGCGGCCGGTGAGTACGAGCCTGCCGTCCTCGGTGAGCCGGCCGAGGTCCCCGGTGGCGAGGAAGCCGTCGGTGTCGAACGCCTCGGCGGTGTCCCGCGGATCGAGATAGCCCCGGCAGACGGTGTCGCCGCGCAGCCGTATCTCTCCGGTCTCCCCGGGCGGTACCGGTGTGCCGTCCGCGCCGGTCACGCGGATCCGCATCCCCGGGACGGGCCGTCCCTCCGTGGTGGCCAGCTGTCGCGGTGTGTCGTCCGGGGAACCCATGGTGATGACGGGGGCCTCGGTCATGCCGTAGCCGTGGACGAGGCCGCAGCCCAGCTCGCGCCCGACCGCCTCGTGCAGTTCGGGCGGCCGGGGGGCGCCGCCGCCCGCGAGCAGGCGGAGCGCCGGCAGCAGCCGGCGGCCGGGGTGTTTGCGCTGCTCGGCGAGGAACAGCGTGTAGAAGACCGTGGATCCGCCCGCGAGGGTCACTCCGTGGCGGCGGTAGGCGCCGAGCGAGTCCGGCAGCGAGAAGCGCTCCACGAGCAGTGCGGGGAAGCCGCGCAGGAGCAGCATCACGGTGTAGACGAGGCCGCCGACGTGTGCGTACGGGAACGCGATGGATCCCACGTCGGCAGGGGTCGGGCGCAGCGCTCCGGTGAGACGCGCGCCGGAGGCGAGGAGTGAACTGTCGCTGTGCAGTACGCCTTTGGGGGCGGAGGTGGTGCCGGAGGTCCAGTGGATCCAGCGGACGGCCGTCCCGTCGTCCGGTGGCGCGGGCAGCGTTCCGGGGTCGCCCTGGGGGAGGACGGTGTACGCCGTGAACACCAGCGGCGGTTCCGGCAGCCCTGCGGCGAGCCGGCGGGCCGCCGCCAGGTGGTCGTGGCCGCGCCACACGCCCGGTACGGCGAGGAATCCGGCCCCGGTGGCCCGCAGCGCGTACTCGGTCTCTGCGTCGCGGCAGGAGGGCACCAGCGGCGACTGGACGGCGCCGAGCCGGGCCAGGGCGAGGGTCAGGACGACGGTCTCGATGCGGGTGGGCAGCTGCCACAGCACGCGGCTGCCCGGCCGTACGCCCAGCTCGCGCAGGCCCGCCGCGACGCGCTCGGCCCGTGCGCGCAGGGCGCCGAAGGTCAGGGCGCGGTCCCCGACGGGCGGGTGCGGGTCCTGCTGGACGAGCGCGAGGGCGTCGGGCGTGCGCGCGGCCCGCAGTGCGAGCAGTTCCCACAGGGTGCGGGCGGCGGCCGGGTCGCGGGCGGTGGTGTTCATGGGGCGCCTCCACGGGTGGCGGGGGAGCGGCAGGAACGCGATGGTGCGCGCCTTGTCGGTGCGGGGGTTCGGGACTAGCGTCGAATCTGACGCACCGTCAGGCAAGGGGAGGGGTGCACCCGTGGAACTGCCCCGGATCGTCAGCGTCGACGACCACGTGATCGAGCCCGCCCACCTCTTCGAGACCTGGCTGCCCGCCCGCTACCGGGACCGGGGCCCCAGGCCGCTGACCGCCGGCATCGGTGAACTGGCCTACACCGGCGGCAAGTACAGGTTCACCACGGACCCGGACGGCCCGCTCACCGACTGGTGGGAGTACGAGGGCGGCCTCTTCCCGTACAAGCGCACCATCGCGGCCGCCGGCTTCCCGCGTGAGGAGATGACCCTCGAAGGCATCACGCGCGAGCAGATGCGGCGCGGGTGCTGGGAACCCAAGGCCCGCCTCGCCGACATGGACCTCAACCACGTCGAGGCGTCCCTGTGCTTCCCGACCTTCCCGCGCTTCTGCGGGCAGACCTTCGCGGAGGCACGCGACAAGGAGGTCGCCCTGGCGTGCGTACGGGCGTACAACGACTGGATGGTCGAGGAGTGGTGCGGCGACAGCGGCGGCCGGCTCGTACCGCTGTGCCTCGTTCCCCTGTGGGACGTCGGCCTGGCCGTCGACGAGGTCCGGCGCAACGCGGTGCGCGGCGTGCGCGCCGTGACCTTCAGCGAACTGCCCACGTGTCTGGGCCTGCCCAGCATCCACTCCGGCTACTGGAACCCCTTCTTCGCCGTCTGCCAGGACACCTCGACCGTCGTATGCATGCACATCGGCTCGTCCTCGCAGATGCCCGCCGCCTCCCCGGACGCCCCGCCGGCGGTGCAGGCGACGCTGTCGTTCAACAACGCCATGGCGTCGTTGGCCGACTTCCTCTTCAGCGGTGTGCTGGTGCGCTACCCCCGGTTGAAACTCGCCTACAGCGAGGGGCAGATGGGCTGGATCCCCTACGCCCTGGAGCGTGCCGACGACGTGTGGCGCGAGCACCGGGCCTGGGGCGGCGTGCGCGATCTGCTGCCCGAACCGCCGTCGGTCTACTACTACCGGCAGGTCTTCTGCTGCTTCTTCCGGGACAAACACGGAATCACCTCACTCGATGAGGTGGGCCGTGACAACGCGACCTTCGAGACCGACTACCCGCACGTCGACTCGACCTTCCCGCACACCGAGCGGGTCGCGCTGGAGCACGTGCGCGGCCTGGACGCCGAGACCGTCCACAAGCTGATGCGCGGCAACGCCATCCGCATGCTCGGCCTGGAGCACCTCGACCGGCCGGCGGCCTGAGCGCCGATGGACCTCGCCACCGCCCCCGAGGACGAGGCGTTCCGGCAGCGGCTCCGGGCGTGGCTGCGTGCCGTACTGCCGCAGCTGCCGCCCCCGCCGCCCGCCGGTGACTGGCCCGCCCGCCGCGCGTACGACTGCGCCTGGCAGCGGGCGCTGTACGACGCCGGTTACGCGGGACTGCACTGGCCCGCCGACGCCGGCGGCCAAGGCGCCGGAGCCGTGCGGCAGTTGATCCTCCTGGAGGAGACGGAACGGGCGGGAGCCCCCTATGTGGGCGCGGGGTTCGTCGGTCTGCTGCACGCCGGGCCGACCATCGCCGCCGAGGGCACCGCCGCGCAGCGCGCCCGCTGGCTGCCGCCGATCCTGCGCGGCGAGGAGGTCTGGTGCCAGGGCTTCTCCGAGCCCGAGGCGGGCTCCGACCTCGCCGCCCTGCGCACCCGCGCCGTGCGCGAGGGCGATCACTACGTCGTCACCGGCAGCAAGATCTGGACCTCGCACGCCTGTGTCGCCGACTGGTGCGAACTGCTCGTGCGCACCGACCCCGCCGCGCGCGGCCACCGCGGCATCTCCTGGCTGGCGATGCCCATGGACGCCCCCGGGGTGACCGTGCGGCCGCTGCGCACCCTCGCGGGCAGCGAGGAGTTCGCCGAGGTGTTCCTCGACGGCGTGCGGGTGCCCGTGGAGCATCGAGTGGGCGCCGAGAACGACGGCTGGCGCGTGTCCATGGTCACCCTCTCCTACGAGCGCGGCACGGCCTTCGCCGGCGAAGTCGTCGCCTGCCGCCGCGTCCTGGGCCTGCTGGCCCGCACGGCCCGGGAGAACGGCCTGTGGGACGACGCGGCCCTGCGGCGCCGCCTCGGACGCCTGAACGCCGAGTTCACGGCGCTGTGGCGGCTCGTGCAGAGCAACGCCGCGGAGGCGGAACGGGCCGGGCGCGACGGCGTCCGCGGGGTGCCCGGCCCGGGTGCCTCCGTCGTCAAACTGCGCTACTCCCACGCCCGTCAGGAGCTCTACGAGGCCGCCGCCGACATCCTGGGACCGGGGGCGCTGGACGCGGACCATCCCTGGACCGCCGCCCGGCTTGCCTCGCTCGCCTACACCATCGCCGCCGGCACGACCGAGATCCAGCGGAACGTCCTCGCCGAACGCGTCCTCGGGCTGCCCAAGGGGCGTTGATCACAAGGGGTGTTGATCATGGGCTTCCGGCCGGACGAGGATCAGCGGGCACTGCGGGAAGGGATGCGCGCTCTGCTGGCGGCCCGGTTTCCGCGGGAACGGCTGCGGGGGGCGGTTGATGCCGCCGAGGCGGAGGCGGCGGGGGCACGGGCGGATGCGGGGGCTGCGGGGGAGGCCGGCGGGCGCCGGGCGGGTTCCGGGCGGGCGCGGCCGGAGGGGGGCGGGGATGCCGCACCACCCCGTGCGGTGGCCGTCGTCGACCCGGAGCTGTGGCGGGCGTTGGGGGAGGCCGGGTTCTTCGCGCTGCGGCTGCCCGAACGGGACGGCGGGGCGGGCCTCGGACTCCCGGAGGCCGCCGTGCTCTTCGAGGAGGCGGGCCGGGCGCTGCTGCCGGGCCCGCTGACCGCCACCCACCTCGCGGCGGGCCTGCTGCCCGGAGCCGCCGACGGCACCGCCGTGGTCACGGCCCTGGACCGGCCCGGCCCCGCCGAGCACCTCGCGGCGGCCGGACACGTGCTGCTGCTCGACGGCACCGGGACACGGCTGCTGGAGTTCACGGCCGGCACCGCGCCGACGGCACTGGACGCGCGCCCCCTGCGCGCCGTCGACCCGCTGACGCCCCTGCACCACGTGGCCCGGCTCCCCGCCCCGCCGCAGGCGGCGGAAGCCCGTACCGGCGGCACGGTCCGTACGGGCGCGGCGCGCACCGTGAGCGTGCCGGCGGACAGGATCCGGTACGAGGCGTTGGTGCTCACCGCCGCCCAACAGCTCGGCGGGGCAGGCCGCATGCTCGGCATGGCGGTCGAACACGCGCGGCGGCGCAGCCAGTTCGGGCGGCCTGTCGGCTCCTTCCAGGCCGTGCAACACTTGTGCGCCCGGATGCTCGTCCGTGTGGAGACGGCCCGCGCGGCCGTCCGTGCCGCGTCGGCGACGGACTCTCCGACCGATGCCGTCACGGCCAAACTGCTCGCGGACCGTGCAGCGGTCCGCAACGCTCGTGACTGTCTGCAAGTGCATGGTGGCCTGGGCTTCACCTGGGAATCGGACGTCCATCTGTATCTCAAAAGGGCGTGGACGAGGGCCTGTCAGTGGCAGTCCGCCGCCGAGGCCGAGGAATTTCTCGCGAACGAACTGCTCTTGAATGATCCCTGGAATCGCACGGCAGTTGATGCACCGGATGCTTCGGCCAAGGGGAATGTCACGGTGTAATCGGCATGGGCGAAATGCCGGTCATGTCATGCATAACCGATCACAGACCGTCGATATCGGCCTGTGTCCCGCAGCGTGCCCGTCACGGGGAGGAGTCACCTCCGCGCTCGGGTACTCTCCCTTGGGTGCGAGTGGTTCAGAGGCGCGGCGGCCCGGGTGTTGCACAAGGGGCGAAGTCGGGTACGGGAACGACTGGTGCTCGCGTCGGAACAGTGCCCGGAGTCATTCGGTGTTCGACTCCGCGGGGCACGCGTCGCACAGTATGCAGCAGTCCTACTCCTTTGCGCCGGAATATGCCCGAAGCGCTTGTTGGGGTGACTGAGCGTCAACCATGCTGTCACGTAAGGGGATCACGTTCCGTGAGCCCTTGGAGACGCCAGGCGTTGTGTCCGCCGGTTCGGATGGTGTGAGCGGTGCAGGTGCTTCAGATGCAGATGGAGGTCCGGGCCGACCCCGCGGAAGTGGGGCGCGCCCGCAGGTGGGCGAGGTCGCGGCTCGCCGGTTCCGGGATAGGGGTGGACGAGCCGCTGGCCGAGACGCTGATCCTGCTGATCTCCGAGCTCGTCACCAACGCGGTGGTGCACACCGGCTGTCCGGCCGTGCTGCGCGTGCTCTTCCCGGTCGCCGGGGCGGCGGGCGGGGCCAGGGTGGGCACCGTCCGCGTGGAGGTCGCCGACATCAGCGCCCGGCCGCCCCGCCGGCGCTGCGCCCAGGGCGACGACACCGGCGGGCGGGGCCTGGAGCTCGTGGACGGGCTGGCCGACCGCTGGGGCTGGCAGCGGGAGGGGACCGGCAAGCGCATCTGGTGCGAGGTGGACCGGGGAACGGCCGCGTGGGTGGGCGCTTTTGAGTCACCTCACGCCGTCACAAATCGGGCGTAATCGACAAAGTCCAGACCAGGTGTTGACGTGAAGTGTCCACGTGATCACCCTTGGACGCAGCGATTCGTTGCGAGGGGACGTCGAGACGCCCGCCTGTACCGGGCTGCCTTGGCGAGTGCGGGTCGCCGTCCGGCGCGAACAGGGCTCAGGCGCCGGAGCTGGGCGGCGGCGTGCGGTGCCGTGCTCGGGGTGCGCATCGGCGCGTCGCCGCCATCTCTCGGGCCGAGGGGCCCGCACGGTCGGGGTGCCGTGGTTCTTCGGTGTTGGCCGGCGCGGGGGTTCGTGCGGGCGCTGGCGGTGCTCGCAGGTGTCGGCCCCTTGCGGTGGTGCGGAGGGGACTGCCGGGGAGGGTGGCCCGTCGTAGGGCCCCGGTGGGGTGTCGCCGACGCCGGCGGGGGCTGTCTGCCCTGTCGGGGCGCGGTGTGCGGTGGCCGGGGCAAGGGCTCGCCCCTGTGGGGGTGTGGGAGACGCAGGGCCGGAAAGGTGTGCCCGGGGCGGCTGTTCGTGGCTGTTCGCGGTTGTTCCGGTGTCCTGGCGGTGCGGGTGCGGCTTCTGCGCGGGGCGATGGATTCGGGGGCCGAGGGATATCCGGGGTCCGGTCGTCGTCCGGAACGGCAGGCGCATGGCCGGATCGGGGTGCTGCCGCGAGGTTGGCTGGAATCCGTGCGGGCCGTGTGGTTGACGGCGGAACCGGACAGGGTTCGGCGGTATGGGGGCATGGGGTGCGACGGGCGGGGGCCCTGCGGTGCGGGCGGTCCGGAAAGGTCCCCGTGGTGCGGGCGGGCCGGACAGATCCATGCGGTGCGGGCGGTCCGGACAGGTCCCCGCGGTGCGGTTGGGCTGGGCGGGTCCCTGCGGTGCGGATGAGTCGGACAGGTCCCCGCGGTGCGGGCGAGCCGGGCAGGTCCCCGTGGTGCGGGCGGGCTGGACAGGGCGGACGTGGTGGTGGCGCGGCCTCGTTCGCGGTCGTGTGGGCGGTGCCGTCTTGTGGTCTCAGAGGATTGCCACCGGTGCCACTGGGCTGCCCACCGCGCCGGCGAAGGGTTCCGGTGTCGCCGTCAGGAGGAAGGCGTAGCGGCTCTCCTCCCGGCACGCGGCGGCCAGTTGCTCCAGGTCCCAGTTCTGGCCCTGTAGCATCCCCATCTCGACCAGGTGCAGCGCGTGCACCGGGAGCCACAGGCCCTCGACTTCCGGCGGGAAGATCTCGAACGTCAGGGTGTCGCCCGCGACAGCGGCCACGTCCCGGGCGTGGAACCACTCGGGAGCGCGGATCGACAGCCCCGGTGACGGATGGGCATACCCCTCGCGGTCCCCGGCCAGGTACACACGGATCTGCCCGGTCCTGACGAGGACGATGTCGCCCCGCCGCACCCTCACCCCCGCCCACTCCTCCGCCGCCGTCAGCTCCTTCGGCCCCACCGCGTGCCCGCCCCCGAGCCGCTCGGCCCCCAACGCGCCCGCGACATCGAGGAGTACGCCGCGCGAGACGATGTGCCGCACCTTCTCGATGCCGCCGAAGGCCGCCCGGCCGTGCGCGGTCACCGAAGCCGCGGGGCGGCCGTTGTAGAGCGTGCCGCCGTGGGAGACATGCGCGAGCCCGTCCCAGTGCGTGCCGGCCTGGAGGCCCATGGTCACGACGTCGTCGCTCGTGGCGACGGTGCCGGGCCCGAAGAGCTCCTGGTTGACCGCGGTCATCGTGTGCAGGGGGTTGACCCGGCCCGGTATCAGCCCGGTCTGTATCCCGTCCGGCCGCAGCGGCACCGCGAGCGGCACCCGGCGGCCGGTCCGTACCGTCGCGACCGCGCCACGGACGACCTCGTCGTCGATGAGGTTCAGGGTGCCCCTCTCGTCGTCCGCGCCCCAACGCCCCCAGTTGTTCACGCGTTTGGCGATCTCGCGGAACTCCGGTGGCATCGGCATCGGCTTCCCCTTCGCCGGAACGGACGCCCTGCGGGGCTTGTGCCCGCGCCCGAGCTGCTCAAAAATCTAACGGACCGTCAGATGCGCTCGGAAGGGGCGAGCCATGGGGAACTTCCTCGCCGAGAAGGTGGTCGTCGTCACCGGGGCCGGCCGGGGCATCGGGCGGGCCGTGGCCCTGGCCTGCGCCGCCGAGGGCGCACGGGTCGTCGTCAACGACCTCGGGGTCACCGTCGCCGGCGGGGAACCCAGCGCCGCCGTGGCCACGGCCGTGGCCGAGGAGATCGCGGCGGCCGGCGGAGAGGCGGTCGCCGTCGCGGACGACGTCGCCACGATGGCCGGCGGGGCGCGGATCGTCGAGACCGCCGTGTCCCGCTACGGGCGGCTCGACGGCGTCGTGTGCGCCGCCGGGATCCTGCGCGAGCGCATGCTGTTCAACATGACCGAGGAGGAGTGGGACCCGGTCCTCGCCACCCACTTGAAGGGGACCTTCACCGTCTTCCGCGCGGCCTCCGCCGTCATGCGCCGCCAGCGCGGCGGCGCCCTCGTCGGCTTCACCAGCGGCGCCCACCAGGGCAGCGTGGCCCAGGCCAACTACGCCGCCGCCAAAGGCGGTGTCGTCTCCCTCGTGCGGAGCGCCGCGCTCGCCCTGGACACCTACGGCGTCACGGCCAACTGCGTGGCACCCGTGGCCCGGACCCGTATGTCCGCCGCCGTGCCGGGCGGGCTCACCGGCATCGGCGACCCCGAGGACGTCGCACCCCTGGTCGTCTACCTGCTCAGCGAACGGGCCCGCGCCGAAGGCGTCACCGGGCAGGTCTACACGGTCGCCGGCCCCAGGATCGCCCTGTGGGCCCAGCCCCGCGAGGTGCGGACCGTCTGCGCGGAGGGGCCCTGGAGCCCGGAACGCATCGCCCGGGTGCTCCCCGCCGCCGTCGGCACCGACCCGATGCCCCTGCTCGGCCAGGTGCGCGCGAGGGCGGCCGCGGCCCGGACCGACGGACGCCCCGCACAGGAACCCGGACCGGAGCCCACCGGGCCCACGGCCCCGGCCGGTTGACGGCAGCCGGCCCGTCGAGGAACACGCAGGCACAGCGAGGGGAGAGGACGTGGACTTCGCTTTCGGCCCGGAGGACGAGGCACTGCGCAAGGAGGCCCGCTCCTGGCTCGCGGCCCGCCTGCCCGCAGCGGGATCCGCGCCCGAAGGACCCGTCGCTCCCGTCACCCCCGTGGACCTGCGTGCCTGGGAACGCGAACTCGGCTCGGGCGGCTGGATCGGCCTCGGGTGGGACACGGCGCACGGCACCTACGGGAACCGCAGCGCGGGCCTGGCCGGGCAGCTCGTCTGGGCCGAGGAGTACGCCCGCGCGGGAGCACCGGCCGCCCGCCTCGGACACACGGGAGAGCACCTTCTCGCCCCCACCCTCCTCGCCCACGGCGACGCCGCGCAGCGCTCCCGCTTCCTGCCCCCCATCGCCCGCGGCGAGGAACTGTGGTGCCAGGGCTACAGCGAACCCGGTGCCGGCTCCGACCTGGCCGCCGTGCGCACCACCGCCGTCCGCTCGGGCCGCACCGGCACGTACCGGATCAGCGGCCAGAAGACCTGGACCTCCCACGCCCACGAGGCCCACTGGTGCTTCCTGCTGGCCCGCACCACCCCGGGCTCCCGACGGCACCACGGACTCTCCTTCCTGCTCGTGCCGTTGGACCAGCCCGGCCGCGTCGACATCCGGCCGATCCGGCAGCTGACCGGCGCCGCCGACTTCTGCGACGTGTTCCTCGACGGCGCCGAGGCCCGCGCCGAGCACCTCGTCGGCGCGGAGGGCGACGGCTGGCGCGTCGCCGTCGACCTCCTCGGGCGGGAACGCGGCGCGGCCACCCTCACCCGGCAGATCGGCTACGCCGCCGAACTCGCCCGCGTCATCCGGCTCGCCGTCGACAGCGGCGCCGCAGAGGACCCGGTGCTGCGCGACCGGCTCGTGCGGCAGTGGGCCGAGCTGTGGACCATGCGCCGGCACACCCTGCGGACCCTGGGGACGGACGGCGGCCCCGGCGCGGCCGGCGTCACCAAACTGCTGTGGGCCCGCTGGCACCGCGCACTCGGCGAACTGGCGATGCAGGTACAGGGCCCGGCCGCCGCCCTCGGCCCCGGGGCCTGGCACACGGACAGGCCCTATGAACTCGACGCCCTGCAACGTCTGTTCCTCTTCTCCCGTGCCGACACCATCCACAGCGGCACGGACGAGATCCAGCGCACCGTCATCGCCGAGCGCGTGCTCGGCCTTCCGAAGGAGCCCCGGCCATGACGGCGTACGGGCACTGGATCGGCGGCGCCTGGCGCACGCCGGAAAAAGGTCACTATCCAGTTGTCAATCCGGCGACCGAAGAGGTCGTCGGGGAGGCCCCGGAGTCGACGCGCGCCGAAGTCGCCGACGCCGTGGCCGCCGCACAGGCCGCTCAGGACGGCTGGTCCCGCACCCCCGCACGCGAACGCGCGGCCGTACTGGACCGGATCGCGGATCTGCTCACCGAACACGCGGAGCGGCTGCTGCCCCTCCTCCAGGCCGAGACGGGCGCGACCACACGCGTCACCTCGGCCATGCAACTGCCCGTGGCCGTCGAAAGATTCCGCCGCTACGCGCGCGGGGCGATGGAACCGCACACCGTCCCGCTCGCGCCGACCATCGGCCACGGCAGCCCACTTGCTCCCGGCGGCCTGCTGGGGGCCGCCGCCGTACGCCGCCCCGTGGGCGTCGTCGCCTGCATCACCTCCTACAACTTCCCTCTCGTCAATCTCGCGGGCAAGGCCGCGCCGGCCCTGGCCATGGGCAACGCGGTCGTCGCCAAACCGGCGCCCCAGGACCCCCTGAGCTGCCTGGAACTGGGGCCCATCACACGCCGGGCCGGCCTCCCCGACGGCCTGTTCAACGTCATCACCGGTGAATACCCCGCCACCGGCGAGGCGCTCGTCTCGCACCCCGGCGTCGACATGGTCAGCTTCACCGGGTCCACTGTCGTGGGAAAGAGGATCGCCGAATCCGCGGGGAGGTCGATGAAGCGCACCCTGATGGAAATGGGAGGCAAGGGCGCGGCCATCGTCCTGGGTGACGCCGACGACAAAGTGATCGAGTCGGCCGTCGGAGCGGTGGGCTCGGTCTGGTCCTTCCACAGCGGGCAGATCTGCACGGCGCCGACCCGCGCCCTCGTCCACCGCTCGCGGTACGAGGAGGTCGTCGCCCGCCTCACAGACTACGCTCGGTCACTGACCGTCGGTAGCCCTGTGGAAAACTCCACCGACGTCGGCCCGTTGATCTCCGCCGAGCAGCGCGAACGCGTCGAGGCGTACATCGCCGGGGCCCGCGCCGAGGGCGCCCGCGTGGCCGCCGGCGGCACCCGCCCCGCCCTTCGCCCCGGCTTCTACGTCGCCCCCACGCTCCTCGCGGACGTCACCCCCGGCATGGCCGCGGCCCGCGAGGAGATCTTCGGGCCCGTCGTCGCCGCGATCCCCTTCGACGACGAGGACGAGGCGGTGCGCATCGCCAACAGCACCCCCTACGGCCTCCACGACTACGTCTTCGCGGCCGGCGCCGCCCGTGCCTGGGCCCTGGCCGCCCGGCTGCGCAGCGGCAACGTCGGCATCAACACGGCCCAGCGGCACCCCGAGACCCCCTTCGGCGGATTCAAGGACAGCGGTGTCGGCCGCGACGGAGGCTCCTTCGCCCTGCACGCCTACAGCGAACTGCAGTCCGTCGTCTGGACCGCGTGAGACGGCAACAACACCGATATATCCGGCAGTTGACCTCCCGGGAGGGGAGCCGGCATGAGAGGTGTCGTCTTCGACGGCGACCGTCCCCGGGTCGTCGACGACCTCGACGTGCGCGCTCCGGGACCGGGCGAGGTCCTGGTCGCCGTCCTGGCCGCCGGGCTCTGCCACAGCGACCTGTCGGTCCTCGACGGCACCATCCCCTGCCCCGTGCCGGTGGTCCTCGGCCACGAGGGTGCCGGAGTCGTCGAGGAGACCGGGCCCGGCGTCACCCACGTCGCGCCCGGTGACCACGTCGTACTGTCCACCCTCGCCAACTGCGGGACCTGCCCCGAGTGCGGACGCGGCCGCCCGGCCATGTGCCGGTACTCCATCGGCCGGCCCGGCCGGCCCTTCACCCGTGGCGGGGAGCGGCTGCACCAGTTCGCCGCGACGTCCGTCCTCGCCGAACGCACCGTCGTCCGGGCCGTCCAGGCCGTGCGGATCTCCCACGGCATACCGCCCGCCTCAGCGGCCGTCATCGGCTGCGCGGTGCTCACCGGCGTCGGCGCCGTCCGCAACCGCGCCCGCGTCGCCCAGGGCGACTCCGTCGTCGTCATCGGGGCCGGGGGCGTGGGCCTGAACGTCGTACAGGGCGCCCGCCTCGCCGGGGCCTCCACCGTCGTGGCCGTCGACAGCAATCCCGCGAGGAGCGGACCGGCCCGCCGGTTCGGCGCCACCCACTTCGTCACCGAGGCCGGCGCCGGCGTCACCACCGGCCCGTCGGAGGTGCGCGCGATCCTCCCGGACGGCGCCGACCACGTCTTCGAGTGCGTCGGGGACGCCTCCCTCGTCCGGCAGGCCGTGGGCCTGCTCGGCCCGCACGGTCAGGCGGTCCTGCTGGGGGTGCCGCCCGCCGGGGCCCAGGCGTCCTTCGCCGTCTCCTCCCTGTACCTCGACAAGGCGGTCCTCGGCTGCCGCTACGGCTCCTCGCGCCCGCAGTACGACATCGCCCTGTACGCGCGGCTCTACGGGGAAGGGCGGCTCCTGCTCGACGAGTTGGTCACCCGCACCTACCCCGTAGAGGACTTCGCCGAGGCCGTCGCCGACACCCGCGGTGGACGGGTCACCCGCGCCGTCCTGACGTTCGCGCCGTCCTGACGTTCGCACCGGGCGGCCGTCAGCGCGAGGCCGCGCGCTCGGCCCGGAAGGTGCGCCGGTAGGCGGTCGGGGAGACACCGAGCGCGGCCTGCAGGTGCTGCCGCATCGACGCCGCCGTACCGAAACCCGCGTCCCGCGCGACCTGGTCGACCCCCAGGTCGGTGTCCTCCAGCAGATGCCGGGCGCGCTCCACCCGCTGCTGGATCAGCCACTGCCCCGGGCTCATGCCGACCTCTTCGCGGAAGCGGCGCGTGAAGGTCCGTACGCTCATCGCCTCCCGCTCGGCCAGATCGCGCAACTGGATCGGCAGGTGCAGCCGCCCCAGGGCCCAGGCGCGGGCCGTCGTGGTCGTCGACACGCGCGGCTCGGGCACCGGCCGCTGGACGAACTGGGCCTGCCCGCCGTCGCGGTGGGGCGGTACGACGCCGCGCCTTGCCACGTCGTTGGCCACGGCGCTGCCGTGGTCGCGCCGCACGATGTGCAGACACAGGTCGATGCCGGACGCGGCCCCGGCCGACGTCAGCAGGTCGCCGTCGTCGACGAAGAGGACGTCCGGATCCACCCGCACCGCCGGGAACAGCCGCTGGAAGTGCTCCGCGCTGCGCCAGTGCGTGGTCGCCGGCCGCCCGTCGAGGAGACCGGCGGCGGCCAGGACGTACGAGCCGGTGCAGATGGACACCATCCGCGCACCGGGGCGGATCCGGGCGAAGGCGGCGGACAGCGCGTCGCCGAGCCGCCCCTCCTCGTAGGGCAGGCCCGGCCGGTGCGAGGCCGGTACGACGACCGTGTCCGCCCTGTCGAGTGCTTCCGGCCCCTGCCCGACGGTGATCGTGAAGTCGGTGTCCGTGCCCACAGCTCCCGCGGCGAGCGCGCAGGTGACCACTTCGTACAGTGCTTCTCCCGTGCTCGACCGGGCGTTGCCGAAGACCTTGTGCGGGATGGCGAGTTCGAAGGGGACCACCCCGTCCAGCGCGAGGACCGCGACCCGGTGCGGCCGTGCCCCCGGGCGGTGGCCGGTGGTCCCGTCGGCGGTGGCCTGTGTCATCTCGGTCGTCCCCCTGCGCGTACTGGCGATCCTGCCATGACGGTCAAGGCCGCGGCCGCCGGGCGCATTCCCGGCGGCTTCCGGCCCCCGGCCCGCTTCCGGGGCAAGAGGGGTTATTCGGTAACAATGTCTGCCGGGTGCCCCGGCTCGTACGGGCCGGGGCACCCGGGCCTCCTTGTCGACGGACCGGTGACGGATCCGGTGGGCCGCGCGGTCCCGGACCGCACGCGGAAGCAACCTCTCGGCCTCTGGGGGAATCATTTCTTGGAGAGAGGGGCGGTTATGACACAGCAGGCCGAGCCGGGCGCGATACCGGACGGGGACGGGGCGGAACGTCCGCGCGGCAGGACCGGGCGCGTCGTGCACCCCGACGGTTTCGGTGCCGCGTTCTGCGCGTCGATGGCCGGGCTCTGCGCGGAGCTCGCCCTCTCCGGTACGGTCGCGGTCCTCGTGCTGCTCGCCCGTGAGCACGACGGTCTGCCCAGCGGCGTCGTGCTGGTCGCCGTCCTGCTGCTCGCGGCCGTCCTGCTCGGTGTCCTTTTCAGCGGCTTCGCCACGGCGGTCGCCGTCATGCCCGCCCTGGCCCTCGCGCGTCGGCTGGCCCGGCGCGCGGGCCGGGACGAACGCTGGCCGTGGACCGTGGCGGCCGTCCCGGTGGTCTCCGCGGGCGCGGTGGCCGCCTTCGGCGGTGTCGCGGCGCTGGGCAGCATGCGGCTCGCGCATCCGCTCGCCTATCTCGTGTGGTGGGGCGCGCTGAGCGCCGCGCTGCTGCCCGCCGCCCTGATCGCCCGGGCCGCCGGACGCGCGGTCCGTGCGGGCAGGCCGCCGCGGCTGGTCCGCCGGGTGTCGGGCTACGGAGCCCTCGCCTGGCTGGCGGTCGGCGCGCTGGGCGCGGGCGCGTACGGCTCCGGTCTGGTCAAGGTCTACGAGCCGCCCCGGCTCGGCAGCGCGGATCTCGCCGGGACCTGGGCCGACGACCACGGCGGCAAGGTCAGGCTGACCTCCGACGGCCTGGCGTTCGCCAAGGGCCTGGACCACTACACGTGGGACGGCACGGGCAAGCCCCGGTCCAAGGACTGCGACGGTTCCGGGACGTGGTCCCCGGTCGAGGACAACGGCACGGTCCAGGGGGTGTCCCTGCGGATCGCCCCCTGCGAGCTCGTCGTCAACTGGAGCGTCGCGGGCACGCAGAAGAAGCCGCGTATCTTCCACGAGATCGGCAAGCCGGGGCAGGGCAAGCGGTACGTCCTGACGAAGGTCGTCAAGGGCGCCGGGCACCACCGGGGCGACACGTCCGGAACGAGCGACAAGTAGCCGCCACCGCGCGACAGTTCCGGTAGGCGGTTGACGGGCGGCAGGCGTCGATTTCGTCTGTCCTTACGTGTCACACCGTGAAGGTGCCGAACGTGCCCCGGTGGAAGAGCAGCGGTCCCGCGGCTGCCGCCTGCTCGTCCGTTCCCAGTGCCTCGACGCGTCCGATGACGACGAGATGGTCCCCGCCGGTGTGCACGGCGTGCACCGTGCAGTCCACCCAGGCCACCGCGCCCGCCAGCCGTGGTGAACCCGTCACCGGCGACGGCTCGTGGGCGACGCCGGAGAACTTGTCGCCGGCCGCCGACGAACTGACCGCGAACGAGCGGCAGAGCGCTTCCTGCCGTGCTCCCAGGATGTTCACGCAGAACACCCCGGCCCGGGCGATGCGCGGCCACGTCGTGGACGTACGGCCCACCATGAAGACGACCAGCGGCGGGTCGAGCGAGAGCGAGGCGAACGCCTGGCAGGCGAAGCCGGCGGGCGGTTGCCGGTCCGTGCCCGGCGCGGTGACGACCGTGACGCCGCTGGCGAACGCGCCGAGGACGCGGCGGAGTTGCTCCGGTCCCGGCGGGGGCGGTTCGTCCGGTCCCACGGCGCGCAGTCGCGGCCGGGGCGCGGGGCCGGCGGGCGGTGGTGCCGCGCGGACCGGAGCGTCGGCGGAGCGCAGATAGCGCACCGCGAGGGCCGCCATGCCCGCGTGTCCCATCATGGCTCCATTGAAACTGACGGGGCGTCAACAAGGAAGGGTTCCGGGACCGCTGCCGCGCGCGGGCCGCGCCGCCGCGCCGCTAGCGGCCCCGGTACTGCGGGTCGCGGCGCTCCAGGAAGCTCGCGATGCCCTCGCGGGCGTCGGCCGTACTCATGTTGATCTCCTGGGCGGCCGCCTCGGCGGCGAACGCCGCCGAACGGTCGCCGTCGAGCGAGGCGTTGACCAGCTGCTTGGCCAGGGCGAGGGCCCGGGTCGGCCCCGCCGCCAGCCGGCCGGCCCAGGCCCGGGCCGTCGCGGCGAGCTCCCCGTCGGGCACCACGCGGTTGACCAGACCCAGCCGCCGCGCCTCGGCGGCGGTCACGTCCTCGCCGAAGAACATCAGCTCCTTCGCGCGCTGCGGGCCGACGAGGCGGGGCAGCAGATAGGCGCCCCCGCCGTCCGGGACCAGCCCGCGCCGGACGAACACCTCGGTGAAGCGGGCCCGTTCACCGGCGAGGACGAGGTCGCAGGCGAACGCGAGGTGCGCGCCGAGCCCGGCGGCGACGCCGTTCACCGCCGCGAGCACCGGCTTCTCGCAGTCCAGCACGGCGCCGATCAGGCGCTGGGCCCCCTGGCGGACGACGCGGGAGACGTCCCCGGGGAGCCGGGCGCGGGCGCCTTCCGCCGACGCCGCCCGCAGATCGGCCCCCGCGCAGAACGCCGGCCCGCTCGCCGTGATCACCACGGCGCGCACGGCCGGGTCGGCGGAGGCGTCGGCCAGCCCGGAAATGAGGCGTTCTCGCAGCTCGGGGGTGATGGCGTGGCGGGCGGCGGGGCGGTTGAGAGCGATCCAGGACACCCCGTTGTCAGTGGCGTGCAGTATCACTGGGGCATCGGGTCCGACGGGCCCGGTGGACCCGGCGGTCCCGCCGGGCTCCGGGGGCCGCGCACGGGGGGAGAGGGACATGGGGGAGCTCCTAGCGGCAGAAGGCCAGCGCGTCCAGGGCGACGGCGCCCTGCCCGCGTTCGAGGACGACGAGCGGGTTGATGTCGAGCTCGGTGAGCCCGTCGCTCAGCTCCAGCGCCATGCGCTGCACCCGCAGCACGGTCTCCACGAGGGCGTCCACGTCGGCCGGGGGAGCCCCCCGGACCCCGTCCAGCAGGGCCCGGCCGCGCAGTTCGGCGACCATCGCCCGGGCCCGGTCCTCGCCGAAGGGCGGCACGCCCACGGCGGTGTCGCGCAGCACCTCCACGAGCCGTCCGCCGAGGCCGACGGTCACCGTGGGGCCGAAGAGGGGGTCCTGGGCGATCCCCACCACCATCTCCACGCCGTGTCCCACGAGTTGGCACACGAGGACGCCGTCCAGCGGCAGCCCTTCGCAGCGCGCGATGTCGGTCAGCTCGCGGTAGCTGTCGCGGACCTGGCTGGCGGAGGTCAGGCCGATCCTGACCAGGCCCAGCTCCGTCTTGTGCGCGAGCTGCGGGCCGGAGGCCTTCATCACCACCGGGTATCCGATCTGCGCGGCCGCCCGGACGGCAGCGGCGGCGCTGGTCACCAGTTGCTCCCTTGCCACGCGGATGCCGTAGGCGCGCAGGAGCTGCTTCGCCGCGTGCTCGCTGAGCTGCTCGCCGGGGCGCAGGAGTTCGCGCGCCTTGCGGGCCGACGGCGAGGGGGTGCGGGGCGCGTCGTCGAAGGGGGAGCGGTAGCCGGTGGTGAAGCGGTGGTGGTCGAGCCAGGCGCGTACGGCGGTGACGCAGTTGCCGAAGGTGCGGAAGGTGGCCACGCGCGAAGAGCCGAGGAGTGTGGTGCGGTAGGCGTCCTCGGTGCCCACGGGCGAACCCCACACCACGCACACGAGTTTGTCGGTCTCCTCCGCCGCCGCCACCAGGTCCCGCGCGAGCCGGTCGCTCAGCGGCGGGAACGGGCCGGTGATCGGGCAGACGAGGACGCCGACCGCCGGATCGGCCAGGAGCGCGTCGATGATCTTCCGGCCGCGCCGGTCGCCGACGGGGTGGCCGCCGCTGTCGACGGGGTTCGTGACGTCGAGGTACTCGGGTATCCACCGGTGGAGCTCGGCCTGTTTCGCCGGGGAGAGGGCGGGCAGTTCGAGCCCGGCGGCCGTGGCGAGATCGGCGAAGTGGGCGCCCGTGCCGCCGGAGATGGAGCAGACGGCCACGCCCGTGGCGCGCGGCGGGCGGGCTCTGGCGAGCAGTGCAGCGGTGTCCTGCAGTTCGTCGAGTCCGTCGACGCGGATCACGCCGAACTGCCGCATCGCGGCGTCGGCGACGGCGTCGGCGCCGGTGAGCTTGCCGGTGTGCGAGGCGGCCGTGCGGGCGCCGGCCTCGGTGCGGCCGACCTTGACGGCGACGACGGGCACGCGGTGCCGCGCCGCCCGGTCGGCGGCCAGCAGGAAGGAGCGGCCGTCCTTGAGCCCTTCCACATAGGCGGCGACGGCCCCGACCTCGGGCCGGGTGGCGAAGTAGGAGATGAAGTCCGCGCACTCCAGGTCCGCCTCGTTGCCGGTCGGGGCCCAGTGCGAGAGCCGGATGCCCAGTTCCTGCAGGGCGAACAGGGGCCGGCCCTGGTGGCCCGACTGTGTCACCAGCGCGATGGCCGGGCCCGGCAGGTCGTCGCGGAAGATCTCGAAGGCGTTGAGGTTGGTGTTGGGGCCCAGCAGCCGTACGCCCGAGCGTGCGGCCGCGGCCGCCAGCCGGGCCTGGGCGGTGGCGCCCTCCGCGCCGGTCTCGGCGAAGCCCGAGGCGAAGGCGACGGCGAACGCGACCTTGGCGTCGGCGAGTTCCTCGACCACCGGCAGCGGGTCGCCCACCAGCAGGACGGCGAGGTCGACCGGTTCGGGCAGGTCCGAGACGCGAGGGTGGCAGGGCAGGCCCAGGACGGAGGCGCGGGTGGGGTGCACGGGCAGGACGCGGGCGCCGACGTGCCGGGCCCAGTCGACGAGTTGCCGGGTCACCCCGGCGTTGGGGCGGCCCGGGGCGTCGGAGGCGCCGACGACGGCCACGGTCGCCGGGCGGAAGAACCGGTCCAGGTCCGGGACGGGTGAGCACAGCGGCCGTCCACTGACGTCGAGGTCCAGGGCGCCGTCGGGCAGGCCGTGCGCACCGGGGCGGGGATGCTCGCCGCGGCCCACCACGCGGGCCGGGCGGGAGGTGGTGGTGAGGGTGCCGTGAGTCGATCCAAGCATCGTTCTCGCCTGCTCCTGCTCGACGGTCCGGTGAACTGGCGTACGGTCAGGCTACCGATCTGATGCAGTGTCAGGAATGGTGCCGCGAGGGAAGAGAGGAGAGCGGGAGACAGCCAAGCAGCCGGAGCGGGAAGGGGGTTGGCGCGGAATGACCGACAGGCCGCGCTTCGACATACCGGACATCGACCCGTTCGCACGCCCCTACTGGGACGCGGCGGCGGAGGGCCGGCTGCTGATCCGCCGGTGCCGGGCACAGGGCTGCGGACGGGCGCACCACTATCCGCGCGAGTTCTGCCCGTACTGCTGGAGCGAGGACGTCGGCTGGGAGGAGGCGAGCGGCCGCGCCACGCTCTACACCTGGTCCGTCGTCCACGTCAGCGACCTGCCGCCGTTCGACGAGCGGCCGCCCTGGACGGCCGCCGCCGTCGACCTCGACGAAGGGCCGCGGATGATGACCGAGGTCGTCGGCTGTCCCGAGGACTTGCTGCGCGTCGGCATGCCCCTGCGCGTCCGCTTCCGGCCCGGCCCCGTGCCCCCGCTGCGGACGCCTGTCTTCGGGCCGTGCTGACCGGGGCCTGCGCACGCGTGGCCGCGGGGTGCGGTCTCACGGCCACAGCAGCCGTGTGGTCCACGTCCCGTCGGCGGTGCGGCGGTACGCGAGGCGTACGTGCCGGCGCCCGGCGTCGCCCTGGAAGAACTCGATCTCGCGCGGCCGCAGCACGTACAGCCGCCAGCTGTCCACGGGCGCGTCGGGCTCCCGCAGAGCCCGCTCCCAGGCCGCCTCGAAGGCCCGCTCCAGCTCCTTGTACGAGTCCAGCACCTCGCTCTGCCGCCCCACCAGCGCGGCCGCGAGCGCGCCCGGCGAGCGCCGGGCCAGGTCCGCGCGGCTCTCCGCCGCGTCGGCCTCCGTCACCGGTCCGCTCATCCGGACCTGCCGGCCGACGGCCGGCCAGTAGAAGCCCAGCGCCGCCTCGGGCCGCGCCGCCAGCTCCCGGCCCTTGCGGCTCGTGCTGTGCGTGCCGAAGTGCCAGCCGCGCTCGTCCGCGTCGTGGAGCATCACCGTGCGCACCGACGGCAGCCCGGCGGCGTCCGCCGTCGCCAGTGTCATCGTGTGGGGCTCGACGGCCCCCGCCTCGGCCGCCTCGCGCAGCCACCGCTGGAACAGCGGCAGTGGATCGGCGGGTGCCGACTCCGGGTCGAAGTGCGGCAGTTCGGTGTCCCACACGCGCAACGAGCGCAGCAGGGCACGGAAGGACTCCTGGCGGCTGTCGTCCGTTTCGCTGCTCATGCCTCCATCCAACCGCCTGCGCGCGGCTGCCGCGCGCCGGGGCCCGTCAGCCGCGCGCGAGGACGAGCGTCCCGGAGGAGCAGAACCAGCCGCCGGTGCCCGAGACGACGGCGAGGCGGGGCGGCGTGCCGTCGGGGCGGCGCACCTGGCGTCCTTCCTCGGCCTCCCCGCGCAGCTGGCGCACCGCCTCGACGAGGAGGAACAGTCCCCGCATGCCGGGGTGGCAGGCGGACAGCCCGCCGCCGTCCGTGTTGACCGGCAGGGCGCCGGAGACCGTCAGCCGGTTCCCCCCGACGAACGGCCCGCCCTCGCCCTTGGCGCAGAAACCGAGGTCCTCCAGTGTCACGAGCGTCATGTAGGTGAACGCGTCGTACAGTTCGGCCACGTCGATCTCCTGCGGCCGTACACCCGCCCGCGCGAACGCCAGGCGACCGGAGACGGCGGCCGGGGTGACGGTGAAGTCGTCCCACTGCGACATCGCCGTGTGCGAGACGGCCGTGCCGCAGCCCAGCACCCACACCGGAGGGTGTGCCGCCCCGTCCAGGTACTCCCGGGCCGCGAGGACGACCGCGCAGCCGCCGTCCGAGCGGACGCAGCAGTGCAGCTTGGTGAACGGGTCCGCGATCACCGGTGCGGACAGGACGTCGTCGACGGTGATCGGGGTGCGGTGCAGCGCGGCCGGATTGTGCCGGGCGTTCTCGCGGGTTTGAACCGCGACGTCGGCAAACTGTTCAACCGTCGTGCCGTACTGGTGCATGTGACGGCGCGCGGCCATCGCGTACTTGGCGACGATCGTGTGCCCGTAGGGCGCCTCGAACTGCGCCGGGCCCCCGGTGCCGAAGGACAGCGTCGCGGTGCGGCGGCCCGCCTTGAGGTCGGCGCGGGCCGTGGAGCCGTACACCAGGAGGACGACGTCGGCGTGGCCCAGCGCGATGGCGTCGGCGGCGTGGGCCGCCATCACCTCCCAGGTCGCCCCGCCGACGGAGGTCGAGTCCACCCACCGGGGCCGCAGCCCCAGGTACTCCGCGACGTCGACGGGGGCGAGCGTGCCGAGCCCGGCCGAGGCGAAGCCGTCGACAGCGGACCTCTCCAGGCCGCAGTCGGCGAGCGCGCGCCGGGCGGCCTGCGCGTGCAGGGCGTACGGCGTGACGCCGTCGAGGCGTCCGCAGTCGGAGAGGGCGACGCCGGCGACGGCGACCTTGCGGGGGCCCGCGGACATGTTTCTGACGGTACATCAGGAAGATGCTGGGAAACCATGCCCGCGCGGCCTACCATGTCGGCCCCCGCAACGGGAGGAGGCGCCGCTCATGGACGCGGAGTTGAGCCCCGAACAGCGTGCGATCCGGCGCACCCTGCGTGAGGTGCTGGCCCGGCACTGCGGCCCGGAACGGGTCGGGGCCGCCGTCCGCACGCCGCACGGCCACGACGAGGAGCTGTGGCACCGCCTCGCGGAACTGGGGCTGCCGGGGCTCGCGGTGCCCGCGCGGTACGGCGGAGCGGGTCTGGGTCCTGCCGAACTCGCCCTGGCCTGCGAGGAGACCGGCCGCGTCCTGCTGCCGTCCCCGCTGCTGGCCACAGCAGGGCTCGTGGCCCCCCTCGTCGCCGCCCTGGGTTCGCCCGCGCAGTGCGCGCGGCTGCTGCCGCGCCTGGCGGACGGAACACTGACCGGGGCCCTCGTCGTGCCCCGCGGCCCGCTCACGGCGCCGCTCGGGCTCACCGGCGGCCGGGACGGCGACTGGGCGGGAGGCGGCCGTAGCGGCGGCGTCCAGGCACGCCCCGCTGACGGCGGCCGTACCTGGCGGCTGTACGGGGAGGCACCGCGCGTCCTCGACGGCCACAGCGCCGGCCTGCTGCTCGTCGCGGCCCGTACGGGCGGCTACGCGCGCCCCCGTACCCTGCTGTTCGCGCTGCGGCCGCGCGGGGCGCCCGGTGTGGCCGTCACGCGCCTGACCACCCTGGACGAGACGCGGCCGCAGGCCCGCGTCGAACTGCGCGACGCGCGGGCCGAACCGCTGGAGCGGGGCGACGCGGCCGAGGCGCTGGAGGGACTGGGCGGGAGTGTGGCCGCGATGCTGGCCGCCGAGGCGGTCGGCGCGGCGGACCGGGCACTGGGGCTGACGGTCGCGCATGTGCGCTCGCGCGAGCAGTTCGGCAGGCCCGTCGGATCCTTCCAGGCGGTCAAGCACCGCCTCGCGGACCTCCATGTCGCGGTGCAGGCCGCCCGTTCCGCCGCGTACTGCGCGGCATGGGCGGCCGGACGCGGACCGCGCCCCGGCGACGGGGATCCGGCCGGGACCGCCGTGGCGGGCCAACTGGCCCTCGCCCAGGCCCTGGAGGCGCAGTACGCGGTGGCCGCGGAGGCCCTGCAGTTCCACGGCGGCCTCGGCATGACCTGGGAGTGCGCCGTGCACCTGTACGTCAAACGCGCGGCTTCCGACGCGCTGTTGTTCGGCCCCGCGCACAGGCTGCGGGCACGCGCGGCGGACGTGTGCGGCCTGTTCGACACCGCAGGCACAACAGCCGGCACAACAGCTGGCACAACCGCCGGCACGACCGGCGCAACCACTGGCACACACGAAGAGGTGATGCTGTGAAGGGCGTTGACCTGACCCGGCTGGTGCAGGAGGTCTCCTCGACGCGAGCCTTCGCGAAGGTCGCCCCGTACGTCCTCCCGGCACTGGACCGCGCCGTGCACCGGCTGACGGGCGGCCGGACGCTGCTGAGCGCGCGCATGCTGCCGGGGCTCGTCCTCACCTCGACGGGCGCGCGCAGCGCACTGCCCCGGCACACCCCGCTCGCGTGTCTGCCGGAGGGCGATCCGGTGCGTTCCTGGGTCGTGGTCGGCAGCAACTTCGGCCGGCCCGGCCACCCGGCCTGGTCGGCGAATCTTCTGGCGCACCCGGAGGCGGTGGTCAGCTGGCGGGGACGGGACGTTCCGGTACGGGCCCGGCTGCTCGGCGGGCCGGAGCGCGGGTCCGCGTGGGCGGCGGTCGTCGGTCTGTGGCCCCCGTACGCGCGCTACCAGGCGCGTGTGGGGCGGGAGATCAGGCTCTTCCGGCTGGAGCCGCGCGAGCGGTCCGCCGGGCGGGGCGCAGGGTCACTCGGGGGGCCCGGCGCCGGTCCGGGGGATGCCGGCCGGCCGGGCCCGCCGTCGTGCTGACAGGACGCGCGGGTGCGAAGGGCGCTACTTCGCCGGCTTCTTGCCGGTGATGCCCAGGTGCACCAGCAGCGCGAGGTTCGGCTTGAGCTCGGCCTGCTTGACGCCCCAGCTCTGGAAGCCCTTCTGGTGCGAGGCGACCGCGGCGAGCATCGCGACGAGCGACCCGGCGACGGCCGCCGCGCTCACGTCCTTGTCGACCTTGCCCTTGGACTGGAGCTCCTTGACGGAGTCCGTGAGGGAGTTGGTGACGGCGTTGAGGATCTTCATGCGGATCTTGTAGAACCGCTTGTCGCCCTCGGCGGCACCGAGGTCGACGACGCGCAGGATGGCATCGTGCCGGCGCCAGAAGCCCAGGAAGCCGTCGACGAGTTCCTCGGCCGCCTGCCAGCCGGCCTTGCCGACCCAGGAGCGGCCGGCGACGAGAGAGGTCAGACTCGCGCCCTCCTTCGCCATCTCCTCGGCCAGTTCGAGGACGGCGCCCTCGACGTCCGGAAAGTACTGGTAGAAGGTCGCGGGAGAGGTGCCGGCCCGGCGCGCGACGTCGATGACCTTGACGTCCCGGTAAGGCGAGGAGCTGAGCATTTCACTGAGGCAGTCGAGCAGCTTCTGCCGCGTCGCCTGGCCTCGCCGACCGGCCACGCGGCCGTCGACGGTGCGTACTTGTCCTGTCATGCCGTCAGCTTACCGAGGGGTGATCGGAGCGCGATCCGGCCGCATGCAAATGGGGGCAGGGGGGAGGGGTGGGGTATCTGCCCAGGTCAGACGGTGTGTCGCGGACGGCCGTAGGTCGTGGACGGATTGGCCCGTACCGGTGAATCGTCTTATCAACAGGCTGTGGACAAGTGGATCGGGGCGGTACCGGCCCAGTTTTCCACAGGCCCCCCACGGACCTTGATCCACCGGTAGCGTGGCATCGGGGGCAACGGCGTCCGGACGCCGTCCCGGGCGCGGGCCGGGGTGCGGGACGCTCCGGGGAGGCCGGTGCGCGCGGTGGCCGGAAATCGACCTTGAGGCAGGGGTGCGGGCGGGCGGATCCGCATCGGTGGCCGAAGGGTGACAACTGGGATGTACGGGGAGGTCCGGGAGGATTCGCCGGTCCGGGGGAGAGGCCGGCGCAACCGCCCCGGAGTGACGCAGAGTTAGACAAGGAGAGGGGGAAGGCGGTGCGCGGGGCGCCTCGCGCACCGGCCCGCCGGGACACGGCGAAGGGTGCCCCGGGTTCGCAACCGCGGCCTTCGCCAGGAAGAATCAGCGGGTGTTCGCCGGGGATACTGTGTTTTCCCGGGGGACACCGTCCGGACCCCCGGCTGCTGTGCCTTCCCGTGGGACACCCCCTGGCCGAGACCGCAGGCCGACGGGGCTCCCCGACGGCAATCGCCAGGGAGACATCAGTAATTCGCGGTGAGACGCTGCACGGGGCGGGGGGAACCCTTCTAGCCCCCACGGGGAGGTGGCAGGCCAGTGGTGGAGCAGCTTACGCAGCACGACCCGAGACGGATCGGCCCGTTCGAGGTGCTCGGCCGGCTCGGGGCAGGCGGCATGGGGCTGGTCTATCTCGCCCGCTCGGCATCCGGCCGACGGGTCGCGATCAAGACGGTGCGCACGGAGCTCGCGGAGGACCAGCTCTTCCGGGTCCGCTTCACGCGTGAGGTGGAGGCGGCCCGGGCGGTCAGCGGCTTCTACACCGCGGCCGTCGTCGACGCCGATCCGCGCGCCGCCGTGCCCTGGCTCGCCACCGCCTATGTGCCCGCCCCCTCCCTGGAGGAGATCGTCAGCGAGTGCGGGCCGCTGCCCGCCCAGGCGGTGCGCTGGCTGGCCGCCGGCATCGCCGAGGCGCTGCAGTCCATCCACGGCGCCGGGCTGGTGCACCGCGACCTGAAGCCCTCCAACGTGCTCGTGGTGGAGGACGGCCCGCGCGTCATCGACTTCGGCATCGCCTCCGGCGTCTCCAGCACCCGGCTGACGATGACCAACGTCGCCGTCGGCACCCCCGCCTACATGTCGCCCGAGCAGGCCCGGGACTCCCGCAGCGTGACCGGCGCCAGCGACGTCTTCTCGCTCGGCTCGACCCTGGTCTTCGCGGCCACCGGCCACGCGCCCTTCCACGGTGCGAACCCCGTGGAGACCGTCTTCATGCTGCTGCGCGAGGGCCCCGACCTCAGTGGCCTGCCGGACGAGCTGCGCCCGCTGATCGAGTCCTGCATGCAGATGGCGGCCGAGCACCGGCCCAGCCCCGCCGATCTGCAGTCGCGGCTCGCCCCGCACCTGTTCGCCTCCGGCGGCGGTGACGACAGCGGCACGGCCTCGGCCTGGCTCCCGGACGACGCCGTCTCCCTCATCGAGCGCCGCCGCGCCGGCGGCCGGCCCGCGTCGGCGGGGCCGGCCTCCGGCGGCGGCCGGTCCCGTACGGCACCGCCCCGCCCCACGCAGCCGCCGTCCCCCGCGTACGAGCCGCGGGGCGAGAGCCGGGCGGCCGGGCCCGGCTGGGGGGACGGGCGCCTCGGCGGGGCCGGGCCGGCCGCCGTCTCCGCGGCCGGCGATCCGCGCACCGCGCCGGGGGCCCGCTCGGGAGGCCGGCACGCCGCAGCGCCCGCCGTGTCCGCGTCCGACGGGGCCGTGCGGCTGGCCGGTTCGCAGGTGCCCATCGGCCCGGGACCGCGCGTCGCCGACGGGGCACGGGCCGAGGAGGCGCACGCCCACGCGGGCGCCGTGTCGGCGGCCGGCTGGGTGCGCCCGCCGTCCCCCATGCCCGCCACGCCCCCGCCCGCCCACGTCCCCGCCCCCGCGGCGGAGGGCGGCAACGCGCAGACCGCGCAGAGCCGTTGGCGGCCCTGGCGGTTCCGCATGTCCAACGACGTGTGGGGCACGCCGGTCGTCGCCGGCGACCTGGTGTACGTGACCTCCTTCGAGGTGCACGCGCTCGATGTGGCCAGCGGCAGGCGGCAGTTCAAGACCCGGGACGTGGCGTGGGCGATGGCCGTCGCGGACGGCCGCATCCACGCCTCGGACGGCCCCACCCTGTACGCGCTGGACGCCACGGACGGCAGCGAGCGCTGGCGTCTGGGCACCGACGGCTGGGTGTACGCGCTGCGCGCCGAGCGCGGCACCGTCGTCACCGGTACGCGCGGCGGGGGCGCCCAGGCGTGGGAGGCCGCCACCGGCGAACTGCTGTGGGAGACGGCCGGACTGCAGGCCGACTTCGAGACCCCCGACTGCGGCCCGTTCCTGCGGGACGGCACGGTCTACGTCCGCTCCGACTCCCGGCTGCGGGCCCTGGACGCCCGCACGGGGGCCGAGCGCTGGTCGTGCGCGGTGGGCGACACGGCGTCCTGCGGCGGGGTCCCGGTGCGGCTGCTGGCCGCGCCGGACGGCGTGGTCTATGTGGCGGCGGGGGCCCGGGTGCTCGCCGTGGACGCGGCGCGCGGGGACGTGCGCTGGCAGTTCGAGGCGCCCGCGGCCTTCCTGTGCCCGCCCGCCCTCGCGACGGGCGCCGCAGTGCCGGGCGGCGGCGTGTACATCGCCGACTATCTGGGCACGGTCTACTGCCTGGACCCGGTGACCGGCCGCGAACGCTGGCGGATAGCGACGGAGGCCCGGCAGTCGGCCGAGCCGGTGCTCGTGGCGGCCGGCTCCGTGCACCTGGGCAGCGGCAGCGCCCTCTACACCCTGGACGCGGCCACCGGCACGCCCAAGTGGCGTTTCGCGGCGGGCGGCGAGGTCGTGGGCTCGCCCGTCGTCGCGGACGGCCGGATCCACTTCGGTTCCGCCGACCACTGCGTCTACACGGTCGACGCGGCCGGCGGCCAGCTGCGCTGGAAGCTCGCCACGGGCGGGGAGATCACCGGCTCCCCGGCGGCCCGGGGCGGCGTGGTCTACGCGTGCAGCAAGGACCGCTGTGTGTACGCGCTGGACGCCGCCAAGGGCACGGGGATGTCCCGCCGCTGACGGGATCCCCGGCTCCCGGCCCGCGCGCCGCCCCGGGAGCTCAGCGCACCCGGTGCGTGCGGGTGCGTGCGGCGAACAGGGCGGCCTGGCGGTCCGGGGCGAGGCTGCCGAGCGCGATCAGGTGCGGGGCGAGGGCCAGCGCCTGCTGCCGGGTGGCCTCCCGCGCCGACCACAGGGCCCGTACGGTGCCCTGCACCGCCTCCGTGGGCCAGGAGGCGATGACGGCGGCGGCCCGAAGAGCCGCGGGGACCGTTTCGCCGGGCGCGGTCACCTCGCAGACCAGGCCGAACTCCTGGGCACGGCGCGCGGAGAGGCGTTCGGCGGTGCCCATCAGCGCCATACGGGCGGCCTCGCCGTAGGGCATGCGCTGGGCCATGAGCACCGCCTCGTAGGCGCTGACCATGCCGTAGCTCGTGTGCGGGTCGAAGAACGTCGCGTCCTCGGAGGCGACGACGAACTCCGCCTCGCCCAGCAGGTAGAACGCCCCGCCGCAGGCCATCCCGGCCACCGCGGCGACCACCGGCTTCCACAGGTCGCAGGACTTGGGGCCGATGCCCAGCAGCGGATCGTCGAGGCTGTAGGGCGAGGGCGGCTGGGGGACGCGGACGGAGCGGTCGACGCCGGTGCAGAACGCGCGGCCGCCGGCACCGGTGAGCACGACGGCCCGCACGGCGTCGTCGAAGCGGAAGTCCCGCCACACGCGGGCGAGTTCGTGTGCCATGGCCTCGTCGACGGCGTTGTGGACCTCGGGCCGGTCGAGGGTGACGAGCGCGACCCCGTCCTCGCGCACCTCGGCCCGTACGGTCCCGCGGCCGGCGGCGGGCCGGGTGTTCACGCTTCCTCCAGCAGCCAGTACGGCACGGTGACGCCCTCGGCGGGATCGGTGAACGCGGCGCGTACGGGTGCCCCGATGGACAGCCGGGCCGGGTCGAGGGAGCCGAGCCCCGCCCCCGGGGCGGCGACGACATTGCCGACGAGACGGATGCGCGGGTCCTCGGCGAGCTCCACCAACGCGACGTTGTAAGGGGCGTGTTGCTCGTAGAAGGGCAGCAGGGGCGGGTGGGGGACGACGTACGACCACAGGCGTCCGTGCCCGCTCACGCGGCGCCACTCGGAGGCGAAGCACTGGCAGCGGGGGCAGCAGGGGCGGGGCGGGAAGCGCGGCAGTGCGCAGGCGGCGCAGGACTGCACCCGCAGCTCGCCCCGGGCCGCGAACTCCCAGAAGGGCAGGCCGTCCTCGTCCTCGACCGGGGCCGTCGCAGCGCTCTCCCCGGGGTGAAAGTCCTGGTCGGGGGCGTTGTCAGTGGTACCCGTCACCATGGGGGACATGACCTCAACTCCTCAGCAGCAGAGCCGATGTGGGGACACCTTCGCCCGCCGTGACCAGGCAGGTGCGGGCGCCGGTGACCTGCGCGGTGGAGTCGCCCCGCAGCTGTCTGACGCCTTCGGTGACGAGATTGAAGCCGTGGATGTAGGCCTCGCTGAGCCCGCCGCCGCTGGTGTTCAGGGGCAGCCGGCCGCCGGGGTCGAGGGCGCCGCCCTCGGTGAAGGCGGCCCCCTCGCCGCGCCCGCAGAAGCCGTAGCCCTCCAGCGACAGCAGGACGAGCGGGGTGAACGCGTCGTAGATCTGGGCGACGTCGACGTCCTGGGGGCCGAAGTCGGCTGTCTTCCACAGCTGTCGGGCGGCGGTCCAGGAGGGGCCCGTGAGCGGGTCGTCGTTCCAGTAGTTGACCATGCCGTGGTGCTGTGCGGGCAGGCCCTGGGCGACGGAGTGCACGAGGACCGGGCGCCGGCGGCAGTCGCGGGCGCGTGCGGCCGAGGTGACGACGCAGGCCGAAGCCCCGTCGGTCTCCAGGCAGTTGTCGTACAGGCACAGGGGCTCACTGATCCAGCGCGCGGACATGTACAGCTCGCGGGTCAGCGGCCGGTCGCGCATCAGGGCGGCCGGGTTGGCGCGGGCGCGGTCGCGGCAGGCGCGGGCGACGTTGAACAGGTGCTCCCGGGTGGCGCCGTGGTCGTGCAGATAGCGGCGCGCGAGCAGGGCGATCTCGTCGACGGGGCGCAGCAGTCCGTACGGCCTCGTCCACTGCCCGGGGGTGGGCAGCGGGTGGCGGGTCTCGCGCCAGGGGCGCGGTCCGGAGCCGCGCTTGCGGGAGCGCCAGGCCACGCCGACGGTGGCCGCTCCCGTGGCGATCGCGGCGGCCAGCAGGGCTACGGTGGCGCAGGAGCCGCCGCCCCCGTAGCCGGTGCGCGCGAAGAAGGTGACGTCGCCGGCCCCGATCGCCTTCGCGACCTCGACCTCTTCGGTCTCCTCCATCGTGTAGGAGGCGAAGGCGTCGACCTCCGACGGCGCGATGCCCGCGTCGTCGAGCGCCGCGACGACGGCGCGGCAGGCCAAATGCTTCTCGGATTCGGGGAGTCGGCGGGCGAAGGGGGTCTGTCCTATGCCGACGATCGCGGTGGCGTCCTTGAGCGGCGTCGTCATCGTCACCTCCGCGCTGTGCGCGCTGTGGACGCGGGCACTGCTGACAGCGCGGAAGGCTATCGCTAATCTGACGAACAGTCAGCCACGGGCCGCGGTGCCGGGCCGGCACCGGGTCCCGGCCGGCCCTTCGGCCGGCGTGGCGGCCCGGGGCGGGGGAGGGCGTGCGATGCGCGGTGACCTGGAGTTCATGTCCGTACCCCGGCTGGTCCGCACGGCCGCCGAGCGGTACGGCGAGCGCGAGGCCGTGGTGGACGGCCGCACCCGGATCAGTTACCGGCAGCTCGGCGCACAGGTCGAACGGGCCGCCGCGGCCTGCCTGGCCGCCGGAGTGCGCACCGGCGACCGGGTGGCGGTGTGGGCGCCGAACTCGCTGGGCTGGATCGTCTGCGCGCTGGGGGCCGTCACGGCCGGCGCGGTGCTGGTGCCGGTCAATACGCGGCTGAAGGGCGCCGAGGCGGCGCAGCTGCTCGCCCGCACCCGGGCGCGCCTGCTGTTCGTCACGGGCCCGTTCCTCGGCACCTCCTATGTCGCCGCGCTCCGTCAGGCCCTCGCCCGGCGGGACGGCCGGACCGGGCGGTTCGCCACCCGGAGCGCCGACGGCCAACAGGGGCTGCCCTCCGGCCCGTTGCCGGGACTGCCGCATCTGCGGGACGTCGTCGTCCTCGCGGACGAGGCGCCCGGGGGTTCTCGCACCTGGAAGGAGTTCCTCGCGGCCGGCGGAAGCGTGTCGGCCGGGGCGGTGCGGCTGCGGGCGAACGGCATCGGTCCCGGCGCGCCCTCGGACATCATGTTCACCTCCGGCACCACGGGCCTGCCCAAGGGCGTGGTCGTCACCCAGGCGCAGACCCTGCGGGCCTTCGCCACCTGGGCCGACCTGGCCGGGCTGGGGGAGGAGGACCGGTATCTGATCGTCAACCCCTTCTCGCACACCTTCGGTTACAAGGCCGGGGTGCTCGCGTGCCTCATGCGGGGCGCGACGATGGTGCCGCAACCGGTCTTCGAGCCCGGCGCGTTGCTCGCGACGCTCGCCGCGGAGCGCATCACCGTGCTGCCCGGACCGCCCGCCCTCTACCGTTCGCTGCTCGACCACCCCGGCGGCGCGGACCGTGGCCTGTCCGCGCTGCGGCTCGCCGTCACCGGGGCGGCCTCCGTGGACGGACGGCTGGTGGAGCGGATACGTACGGAGCTGGGGATCGCGACGGTGCTCACCGCCTACGGGATGAGCGAGGCCACCGGGCTCGTCACGATGTGCCGCCGGGACGACCCGCCGGAAGTGGCGGCGCACAGCTGCGGGCGGGCCGTGCCGGGCACCGAGGTCGTGGTCGTCGACGCCGCCGGGGCCTTCCTGCCGCCGGGCGGGACGGGGGAGATCCTGGTGCGCGGCCATCAGGTCATGGCCGGCTACTTCGAGAATCCGTCGGCCACGGCCCGCGCCGTCGACCCGCAGGGCTGGCTGCACACCGGCGATGTGGGGGTGCTGGACGCCGACGGCAATCTGCGGATCACCGACCGGCTCACGGACATGTACGTCGTGGGCGGCTTCAATGTCTGTCCCGCCGAGGTGGAAAGGCTGCTGGCCCGGCATCCCGGGCTCGCGGACGTCGCCGTCGTCGGGGTGCCGGACGCCCGGCTCGGCGAGGTCGGCAAGGCGTTCGCGGTCCGGCGGCCGGGGAGCCGTTCCCCGAGCGCGGGGGAGCTCCTGGCGTGGGCGCGCCGCGAGATGGCCGGCTACAAGGTGCCGCGTGAGGTGGAGTTCGTGCCGGAGCTGCCGCGCAACGCCGCGGGGAAGGTGCTCAAACGGCGGCTGCGGCAGGGGGTGGAGCGGGCGGGCGGGGAAGCGGGCAGCGGGGGCGTGGGCCGGTGAGCGCCCTTCCTTCCGCCGTGTCGGCACGACGGACTCGCCGGGCGGGTCCCGGTCCACGCACCCCTGGGAACGGCGCGGACGGTCCGGCCGCGGTGGCCGGGCGTCTGCCCCTTCCTCTTCCCCTACTGGTTCCTCTTCCCCTACTGGGACGCGCTGTTACTCCGCGTGGTCGTCGGAGCCGCCGAGGATGTGGGTGCCGGATCCGGCGGTGAGGTGACCGGGGGCGACGCTCGCCGCCGCGGGGTGGATCTCCGCGTGGTCGTCGGCCGAGGCGGGTACCGCCGTACCGATGGCGGCGGCCGCCGCCAGGGCGGCTATGACGAACGCTTTCCTGTTGCGTGTGGTCGTGCTGCTCATGTCCGACTCCTCAAGGATCGGGGGTCATACGGTGGTTGGCACGCGGGCGCGGGTGGTCGGTGCGTTTGCGGTGCGCCGCGTACGCGTGCGGTGAACCTAGCGGTTCGGGCCGGCGCCGTCCGCGTCTTCGCGCGGACCTTGTACGAACCTCCGTGCGGCGGGCCGCGGTTGCGGGTGCCGTCGCACGGGGCCCGGCTCGGGAGCGCTGGAGCGCACGGCCATGAGGCCGGCGTCGGCGGCTCCCCCTCCGTGCAGCCGACGCCGGCCCCTGGCGGTCCCCTGTGGATCGTTCCCCCCTCGGGACTTCACTGTTGAATTGATGTGGTCGTGCGGTGGTGCATCCCCCGTGTGTGGATCCCCCGTTGACGTGCCCCCGTTGTGGTTCCCCCGTTGTGCTTCCCCCGTGGTCGGTGCGCTGCGGTCCCCCGTTTCTCGTGTCCCCCGTTGTTCCCCCGTGGTTCCCCCGTGCGTTCGTACGGTCTTGCCGGTTTCCCCCGTGCCCCCGTGTTCCCCCGTACGTCCTGCCGCCGTTGCCGGCAGGCTCCGTCCGTCCGACGTCCCCCCGTGCACTCCCCCGTGCACTTCCCCCGTGTGCCTGTCGGACGTCCCCCGGCGGAGCCTGCCGTCCCCCGGTCGATCCCTCTTGCCTCCCCCGTGGTCCCCCGTGCCCCCCCGGCCGGTCAGTGGTGCCCCGGCCGGGGGAGCCTGCTCAGCGGTCCGGTCAGATCGGCTCGGTCTGTGCGTGGTCGTCCGCCGCGACGGCCGGGCCGCCGCTGTGTCCGCCCGTGGCGTGGTCGTCGGGCGGGACGACCGGCGAAGTGGCGGCCAGGCCCTTCGTGCCCGTCGCGTGGTCGTCCTGCGGGAGCAGGGACGGAACGGCGGCGAGGGTCTTGGTGCCGGTGGCGTGGTCGTCCTGCGGCGTCGCCACTCCGGTGCTGAGGTTCTGCTGGTCGCTCATGATGTTCACCCCGTTGTTCGCGAGTCGTCTTGGCGTGAAGGGGAGTGGTGTTGATCGGTGATGCGGAACCCGCCCGGCGACTCCCCCGAGTACCGCCGGACGGGTCTGAGGGGCTGATCGCCCCGGTGGTGAAGGACTCATCCGCTACGACCCGCCTGCCCCCCGACGCGACGGATCGACATGCCGTAAGACTGCCCGGCCGCGATAAACGATCGATTAACGGGCACGTGAGGGGGGTTTCGGGCCTCCCCGAAAGGGCTTCGGCACGGGGTGGGACCCCTGTGCCGCCGTGCCCGTGCCGCAGGCGCGGCAGTCGCTCCTAAGCCGCCGCCACCACGGTCAACAGCCGTCGCACCTCGGCGGCTTCGGGGGAGCCGAGCTCCTCGTAGATGGCCAGGGCCTCGCGCCAGCAGGCGTGCGCGCGGCCCGGCTGGCCCAGCGCGTCCAGTGAACGGCCGAGGACGGTCAGAACGTTCCCGCGCCGCCAGCCGCCGCCCAGACCGCGCAGCAGGGCCAGGGCCTGTTCGGCGTGGGAGGCCGCCTGGGCGGGCCTGCGGGCGGCGAGGTGGAGCTCGGCGATGCGGAAGAGGGTCAGGCCCTCCCACAGCCGCTGCCGGTTGTCGTGGAAGATCGGGATGGCCTCGTTGAAGCGGCGCAGTGCCTCGTCGAAGCGTCCGGCGCGGGTGAGGGCGATGCCCGCCGCGTACAGGCCGTTGGCGAGCCGCCAGGTGGCCTCGCCCGTGCGGTAGATGGCCACCGACTGCTCGGCGAGCTCGATGCCCGTCTCGACGCGTCCGCTGTCGACGTGCACGCGGGAGAGGTTGCTGAGGGCGCTGGCCTCGCCGGGCCGGTTGCCGTCGGCGCGGAAGTACTCCAGGGCCCGGCCGAGGTGGGTCTCGGCGTCCTCGTGGCGGTGCTGGTAGAGGGCGATGATGCCGCGGGCGTTGGAGGCGTGGCAGCAGGGGACGGGGTCCTGGCAGGAGCGGCCGAGCAGCACCGCGCGCTCGGCCTCCTCGTCGGACTGGTCGAACCGTCCGGCCCAGCTGTGGACATGGGCCAGTACGGTCCGGGCGCGGCCCTCCGCCCTGTTGTCGCCGGCCTCGCGGGCGGCGGCCAGCAGGGCGAGGGCGGCCTGCTCGTACTGGCGGGCGTCGGCCCCGGACTCCGAGAGGTCCTTCGCGGCGAGCAGCAGGTCGACGGCGCGCGGCAGGGCGTCGCGGGCGGAGCCGGACGGGTCGGCGTGCTGGCGGGCGCAGGCCAGCAGGCAGGCGGCCTCCGCGAAGAGCCAGTCGCCGGCCTCGGCGGCGTCGGCGAAGGCGAGTCCGGGGTGGGCCGTGGGGGTCAGGTGGGTGAGCAGCTGGTCGCCGGGGCGTGCCAGGACGTACACGCTGCCGGCGGTGGCCAGGTAGAAGTCGAGGAGCCGGGAGAGGGCGGCGTCGTGCTCGGCGGGCCGCTCGTCGCGTTCGGCGCAGGAACGCGCGTAGAGGCGGACCAGGTCGTGGTAGCGGTAGCGGCCGGGGGCCGCGGACTCCAGGAGCGAGGTGTCCACGAGGGACTCCAGCAGTTCCTCGGCGTCCTCGGCGTCCATGCCGAGCAGGGCGGCCGCGGCGTGCAGGGAGATGTCGGGGCCGTCGGCGAGGCCGAGGAGGCGGAAGGCGCGGGCCTGGTCGTCCTCCAGCTGTCCGTAGCCGAGTTCGAAGCTGGCCTTGACGGCGAGGTCGCCGGCGCGCAGTTCGTCGAGGCGGCGGCGTTCGTCGGCGAGTTTGCGGGCGAGGACGGAGACGGTCCAGGTGCGGCGCGAGGCCAGCCGGGAGGCGGCGATGCGGATGGCCAGCGGCAGGAAGCCGCAGGCGGCGACGACGTCCATGGCGGCGTCGCGTTCGGCGCCGACGCGTTCGGCTCCCACGATCCGGGTGAAGAGCACCAGGGCCTCGTCGGGGCTCATGACGTCGAGGTCGACGAGGTGGGCGCCGGCGAGGTCGACCATGCGGGCGCGGCTGGTGACGAGGGCGGCGCAGCCGTCGGTGCCGGGCAGCAGCGGGCGGATCTGGGCGGCGTCGCGGGCGTTGTCCAGCACGGTGAGGACGCGGCGTCCGTCGAGGGTGGAGCGGAAGAGCGCGGAGCGCTCCTGGAGCCCGTTGGGGATGCCGGTGTCGGGGATGCCCAGGGCGCGCAGGAACGAGCCGAGGACGGCCTCGGGGTCGGCGGGCACGGGGCCGGCGCCCTGCAGGTCGACGTAGAGCTGGCCGTCGGGGAAGTGGTGCCGGGCGGCGTGCGCGACGTGCACGGCGAGGGTGGTCTTGCCGACGCCGCCGATGCCGGCGACCGCGGAGACGGCCATGATCCTGGCCTCGGCGGCGGCCAGTTGCTCGTTGAGCTCGGCGACCAGGGCTCCTCTGCCGGTGAAGTCGGAGATGGTCGCGGGCAGCTGGGCGGGGCGGATGAACGCGGGTCCGGTGGCGAACTGGTCGTCCGGCCCCAGCTGCAGCGTCAGTTCGGCGTCCGCGTGCAGGATCCGCTGTTGCAGCTCGGAGAGCTCCGGGCGGGGGTCGACGCCGAGTTCGTCGGCGAGGAGGCGGCGGGTGTCGGCGTAGACGGCCAGGGCCTCGGCCTGCCGGCCGCAGCGGTACAGGGCGAGCATGAGCAGTTCGCGCAGCCGCTCGCGCAGCGGGTAGGCGGCGGTCAGTCCGGTGAGCTCGGAGACGGCCTCGGCGTGGCAGCCGACCTCCAGGTCGAGGTCGAGGCGGGTCTCGATGAGGGAGAGCCGCCACTCCTCCAGGCGGGCGCGCTGGGTGTCGGCGTACGGGCCGGGCACACTGGCCAGTGGTTCGCCGTCCCACACGGCCAGGGCCTCGCCCACCAGCTCGCGGGCGCGGGCGCGGTCGCCGGCGGCGCGGGCCTTGTCGGCCTGGCCGGCCAGGGACTCGGCCCGGTCGATGTCCAGGCAGCCGGGCCGGACCCGTATCGCGTACCCGCCGGACTCGCTGACCAGGACGTCGGCGTCGGGGCCGAAGGACTTGCGCAGCCGGGAGGCGTAGGTGCGCAGGGCGGCCAGTGCCGCGGGCGGGGGCTCCTCCCCCCACAGCGCGTCGACCAGCTCCGAGGCCGTCGCGGTGCGGCCGCCGCGCAGCAGCAGCGCGGCCAGCAGTGCCCGCTGCTGCGGTGATCCCGTGTGCAGGACCTCGCCGCCTCGGCGGGCCCGGACGGGCCCGAGCACGGCGAAGCACAGCCCCTGCTCGTACCCTGTGCCGTCGGCCATGGTGACCCCCTGCTCGTCCCGCTCGGTCGCACCGGCAAGTCTGCCTTGTTCCCCACCATTACGTCAGCAGGGGTCCGGCCTCTCCACAAGGCCCGCCCCGGACCACCCCACGCCAACTGCTGACGGGGCGTCAGTTCGGCGCTACGGTTCCGGCATGGCGAGCTTCCCCTGGATCGTCTCGGTGGACGACCACACGGTCGAGCCGCCCCACCTGTGGCAGGACCGCCTTCCCGCGCGGCTGCGGGCCGAGGGGCCGCGTGTCGTACGGGCGCCCTGCCGCGAAATGGCCTTCTCCGGAGGCCGGTTCACGGCGGTGATGGGCGGGCCCGGGGACGGGGGGCCGCCCGTCGACTGGTGGGTCTATGAGGATTTGCGCCGTCCGCTCACCCGGCTTGATACCGCCGTCGGATGCTCCAGGGACGAGGTCGCGCTCAAAGGGATCACCTTCGAGGACATGCGGCCGGGCTCCTTCAGCGTGCCCGAGCGGCTCGCGGACATGGACCTCAACCACGTGCGGTCGGCGCTCTGTTTCCCCACGTTTCCCCGGTTTTGCGGGCAGACGTTCGCGGAGGCCCGGGACAAGGAGCTCGCGCTCGCGTGCGTCCGCGCCTACAACGACTGGATGACGGAGGAGTGGTGCGGCCCCGGGGCGGGCGGCCGGCTGATCCCGCTGGCGATCGTGCCGCTGTGGGACGCGGAGCTCGCCGCCGCCGAGGTGCGGCGCACCTCGGCGCGGGGCGTGCCCGCCGTGTGCTTCTCGGAGATCCCCCCGTACCTGGGCCTGCCCTCGGTCCACACCGACGCCTGGGACCCCTTCCTGCGCGCCTGCGAGGAGACCGGCACCGTCGTCGCCATGCACATCGGCTCCTCCTCGCGCATGCCCTCCACCTCCGCCGACGCCCCGCCCGCCGTCGGCTCCGCCCTCACCTTCGCCAACTGCTGCTTCTCACTGGCCGACTGGCTGCTGTCGGGCGTCTTCGAGCGCTTCCCGCGCCTGCGCGTCATGTACGCGGAGGGGCAGATCGGCTGGATCCCGTACCTGCTGGAGCGCGCCGACACCGTGTGGCAGGAGAACCGCGGCTGGGGCGGCGTCGCGGACAGGGTGCGCCGGCCGCCCTCCGAGCTGTTCGCCGGGCACGTGCACGGCTGCTTCTTCGACGACGCCTTCGGGCTGCGCAGCCTGGACGCGATCGGGGTGGGCAACGTGCTGTACGAGACCGACTATCCGCACTCCGACTCCACCTGGCCGCGCTCCCGCGAGGTCGCCGAGCGGCAGATGGCGCACCTTGCGCCCGAGGTGACCGAGCGCATCGTGCGCGGCAACGCGATCGCGCTGCTGGGCCTGACCGAGGACGGGCTGTGGCCCGGCGCGGCCCGCCCGGCGGGGCGGCGGTGACGGCGCACCGCGGCCCGTCCGTGCGCGGGGGAGCGCCGCATGCGTCGGACGGCCGCGTACGGAAAGCCTTTCCGTGACTCCCCTGCGCGTTGCCGGAGGGGAGTTGTCCGGTCCCCGAGGGAGGAAGGCGGTCACGGCATGGGCAAGCTGGAGGGCCGCGTCGTACTGATCACCGGTGCGGCGCGCGGGATGGGCGAGCAGGAGGCGCGGCTGTTCGCCGCGGAGGGCGCGCGGGTGGTCCTCGCGGACGTCCTCGACGAGCAGGGCGAGGACGTCGCGAAGGACATCGGGGCGGCGGCGCTGTACGTCCACCTGGACGTGGGCGAGGAGGCGCAGTGGACGGCCGCCGTGGAGCGGGCGCTCGACGCCTTCGGCAGGCTCGACGGGCTCGTCAACAACGCGGGCCTCCTGCGGCAGAACACGCTCCTGGACACCTCCACCGCCGAGTTCGTCGAGGTGTGCCGGGTCAACCAGCTCGGCACCTTCCTGGGCATGCGCACCGCGGCGCCCCTGATCGCCGACGCCGGGGGCGGCACGATCGTCAACGCCGCCTCGTACGCGGCACTGTCGGCCCTGGAGCGGCTAACGGCCTACGCGGCCTCCAAGGCCGCCGTCCTGGGCATGACGCGGGTGGCCGCGCTGGAACTCGGCGCGCGGGGCATCCGGGTCAACGCGATGTGCCCGGGCGTGGTGGACACCCCCATGCTCGGCGGTGCCCGGGGCCCGGAGGCGGCCGAACTGTACCGCAGGATGCTGCCGCTGGGGCGGATCGGGCAGCCGCAGGAGGTGGCGCGCCTGGCGCTGTTCCTGACCTCCGAGGACTCCTCCTACGTCACCGGCCAGCCGTTCGTCGTCGACGGCGGCTGGCGGGCCGGGTCGATGCTGCGGCCGTGACGGGCGGCACCGGCGCCCTTGACGCTGCCGGGTGCCGGTGCCAGAGTCCTGGCCGTATCTGACGGTGCATCAGAAAGACGCGCGGTGCATCAGAAAGACGCGCGGAGCGTCAGGAACAGGCGCGGAGCATCAGGAACAGGCATCGACACCGGGGCGGTGAACCTCCATGGAATTCGGGATCTTTGTGCAGGGGTACGTGCCCGCGAGCAGGGTCCGCGACGACCCCGACGCCGAGCACCACGCGCTCATGGAGGAGGCCGGCTACGTCGTCGAGGCCGACCGCCGAGGCTTCAAGTACGCCTGGGCCACCGAGCACCACTTCCTGGAGGAGTACTCGCACCTGTCGGCCAACGACGTCTTCCTCGGCTACCTCGCCCACGCCACCGAGCGCATCCACCTCGGCTCCGGCATCTTCAACCCCCTGCCCCGGGTCAACCACCCCGTCAAGGTCGCCGAGAAGGCCGCCATGCTCGACCATCTCTCCGGCGGCCGCTTCGAGTTCGGCACCGGACGCGGCGCCGGCAGCCACGAGATCCTCGCCTTCCTCCCGGACGTCGAGAGCATGGACGCCACCCGGGAGATGTGGGAGGAGACCATCGCCGAGTTCCCCCGCATGTGGCGGCGGGGGCGCTACCCGGGCTTCTCCGGCCGGCACTGGTCACTGCCGCCGCGCACCGTCCTGCCCAAGCCCTACGGGCCCGCCCACCCCGCCCTGTGGTACGCGGCCGGCTCGCCCTCCTCGTACGCCATGGCCGCCCGCAAGGGCCTGGGCGTCCTCGGTTTCAGCGTGCAGAAGGTCTCCGACATGGAGTGGGTCGTCGACTCCTACAAGTCCGCCGTCAATCAGGCAGAGCCGGTGGGCGACTTCGTCAACGACAACGTGATGGTGACCTCCACCGCCGTGTGCGCCGAGACCCACGCCGAGGCCGTCGCCACCGCCGCGAGCGGCGGACTGCACTACCTGCAGTCGCTGCTCTTCCGCTACCACGACACCTTCCCGCGCCCCGAGGGCATCCCGCGCTGGCCCGAGCTGCTCCCCGAGTACACCGAGGAGATCATCGAACTCCTCATCGCCGAGGAGCTGTTGATCTGCGGCGACCCCGACGAGGTGCTGCGCCAGTGCAAGCGCTGGGAGCAGGCCGGCGCCGACCAGCTGGTGTTCGGACTGCCCGTGGGCATCCCCCACGAGGCCACCATGACCACGATCCGCCTCATCGGCGAGCACGTCGTCCCGAAGATAGACACCGATCCCGTGCACCGCACGACCCGCTACCGCCGGGCCGCCGCGCAGCGCTGAGCGGTATCCCCGGCACGCCGGGGCGGCGCTCCCGGGCCGCCGCCCCGGTCCCGTCCCGTACGGCACGCGCGCGTACCCGGCCGTCCGGCCGACCGTCCGGCTGACCGTCCAGCGAGGGGAGTTCCGCCGTGCTCGACCACATCGTCCGCCGCGCCACCGTCGTCGACGGCGGCGGGGGCCCCGCGTACGTCGCCGACGTCGGCGTCCACGACGGCCGGATCGCCTTCGTCCGGGCCGCCGGGCGGCGCCGGGCCGGGGCCGGCCGGGTCGGGGAGCGGGCGCGCACCGAGGAGGACGCCCACGGCCTCGTCCTCGCCCCCGGGTTCGTCGACCCGCACACGCACTACGACGCCCAGCTGTTCTGGGACCCCTGCGCGGCCCCCTCGCTGACCCACGGGGTGACCACCGTCGTCGGCGGCAACTGCGGCTTCAGCCTCGCCCCGCTGCACCCCGACGACGCCGACTACACCCGGCGCATGATGAGCCGCGTCGAAGGCATGTCCCTGCGGGCCCTGGAGGAGGGCGCCCCGTGGACGTGGGCCTCCTTCGGCGACTACCTGGCCGCCCTCGACGGACGCATCGCCGTCAACGCCGGTTTCATGGCGGGCCATTGCGCGCTGCGCCGCCGCGCGATGGGCGAGCAGGCCGTCGGCGGAACCCCCGACGCCCGGCAGCTGGCCCGGATGACCGCCCTGCTGCACGAGGCGCTGGACGCGGGCGCCTGGGGCCTGTCCACCACGCAGTCCCACACGCACGCCGACGGCGACGGCCGCCCCGTCGCCTCCCGCCACGCCCGCCCCGAGGAACTGCTGGCCCTGTGCCGGGCCGTGGGCGCCCACGAGGGCACCCAGGTCGAGGCCATCGTCAGCGGCTGCCTGACCGGCTTCAGCGAGGCCGAGAGCGCCCTGCTGACGGCGATGACGACCGCCGCCCGCCGCCCCCTGAACTGGAACGTGCTCACCGTCGACGCCGCCGCCCCCGAACGCGTCACCCGCCAGCTCGCCGTCAGCGAGCGCGCCCGTGCCGCCGGCGGCCGCGTCGTCGCCCTGACCATGCCCGTACTGACCCCCATGAACATGTCCCTGGGCAGCTACTGCGCCCTGAATCTGCTGCCCGGCTGGGGCGGGATCCTCGCCCTGCCCGTGCCCGAACGGATCGACCGGCTGCGCGACGCGGACGTACGGGCCGCGATGCTGTGCGGCGCCCGCTCCCCGGAGGCCGGGGACCTGCGCCGGCTCACCGACTTCGGCGCGTACGTCATCGGCGACACCTGGTCCAAGGAGAACGACGGCCTCACTGGCCGCACCGTGCGCGACATCGCCGCCGAGCGCGGCACGGACCCCTTCGCTTGCCTGGTGGAGATCTGCGCCGCCGACGAACTGCGCACCGTCCTGTGGCCGACCCCCACCGACGACGACCCCGCCAGCTGGGAGCTGCGGCGGCGCACCTGGGCCCACCCCGACGTCCTCCTCGGCGGCTCCGACGCCGGCGCGCACCTGGACCGCATGTGCGGCGCCCCCTACCCCACGCGTTTCCTGGGCGACTGCCTGCGCGGCCGCCGGCTGCTGCCGCTGGAGCAGGCCGTACGGCTGCTCACCGACGCCCCGGCGCGGCTGTTCGGGCTGCGCGGCCGCGGCCGGATCGCCGAGGGCCACCACGCGGACCTCGTGCTCTTCGACCCCGAGCGGATCGACGCCGCCCCCGCCTCGCTCGTGCACGACCTGCCGGGCGACGGGCCGCGGCTGGACTCCCGCGCGGTGGGCGTGGTGAGCGTACGGGTCAACGGGGTCGAGACGGTGCGGCACGACGTGCTCACGGGGGCGCTGCCGGGCGTGGTGCTGCGGTCGGGGCGGGACACGGAGACGGTGGACGTGGCGGGGTGAGGCGGCGGACCGGACGGGCGCGGGTAATTTTCAAATGCGGACAAAAGGGATGTGGCTGCGGTTCTCGTAGTAGCTGGAACCCGCTTCGCGCCTGGGGGTTACCGGTCGTTACCCAGGGCGGGCCTTTCGAAAGCAGGGTGCTACCCCGGTTTGCTGCCGAGATTCAAGGTCAGCTGCGCGGAGTTGAACCCCCCCGGATACGGAAACAGCAGCACTTAACGTCCTGTTCATGGTTCAGGCAGACCCGCGGCCCAGGGCCGGAGACACGGTAACGAGCGGCCGCCGCCGCAAGGGCCTCAGCGGCAATTCCGTCGGCCTGCTCGGCAGTGCCGTCATCGGCATCTCGACCGTCGCCCCCGTCTACTGCCTGACCTCCACCCTCGGCCCGACCGCGGGCCAGGCCGGGGTGCAGATGCCCGCCGTCTTCCTGGCCGGTTTCCTGCCGATGCTCCTGGTCGCCTTCGCCTACCGGGAGTTGAACAAGGCCGTCCCCGACTGCGGCACGTCCTTCACCTGGACCGTGCAGGCCTTCGGCCCCCGCGTCGGCTGGATGTGCGGCTGGGGGCTGGTCATCGCGACCATCATCGTGCTGTCCAACCTCGCCGGGGTGGCGACGTCCTTCTTCTACCTGCTGCTCGGCCGGATCACCGGCATCGAGGCCGTCGCCGCCCTCGACGGCAACAAGCCCGTGCACGTGGCGACATGCCTCGCGTTCATCGCCGTCGCGACCGCCGTCAGCTACCGGGGCATGACCGCGACCAAGGGTGTGCAGTACGCCCTGGTGGCCCTCCAGTTGACGCTTCTCGCCGTCTTCGTCGCCATGGCCTTCGCCAAGGGCGGTGCCGGGGACCTGGCGGGCTCCATCGGCTTCTCCTGGGGGTGGCTGAACCCCTTCGCGGTGCCGTCGTTCGGCGCGTTCACGGCCGGCCTGTCGCTGTCGATCTTCATGTACTGGGGCTGGGACGCCTGCCTGACCGTCAACGAGGAGACCCAGGGCAGCGAGAGGACCCCCGGCCGGGCCGCCCTCCTCGCGATGGCCGTCCTCGTCGGCTCGTACCTGCTGACGGCCGTCGCCACCCAGATGTTCGCCGGCGTCGGCACCGAGGGCACCGGACTGGGCAACCCCGACACCGCCGACAACGTCTTCGCCGCCCTGGCCACCCCCGTCATGGGCCCGGTCCTCGGCAGCCTGCTCCTCGTCGCCGTCCTCGCCTCCGCCGCCGCGAGCCTCCAGACCACCTTCCTTCCGGTGGCCCGCACCGTCCTGGCCATGAGCGCCTACGAGGCCCTCCCGCCCGCCTACGCGCGCATCCACCCGCGCTTCAGGTCCCCCGGCCGCGCCACCGTCGCCGCGGGCATCGCCACCGGCGCGTTCTACGCCGTGATGAGCTTCCTGAGTGAACACGTCCTCATCGACACCATCTACGCGCTCGGCCTCATGATCTGCTTCTACTACGCCCTGACGGCCTTCGCCTGCGTGTGGTTCTTCCGCGGCGAACTGCGCCGCTCCGCACGCGACCTGTGCTTCAAGGGCGTCTTCCCGGCCCTGGGCGGGCTGCTGCTGGCGGCCGTGTTCTGCAAGACCCTGTACGACATGTGGAACCCGGCCTACGGCAGCGGCAGTTCGGTCCTCGGCATCGGATCCGTCTTCGTCATCGGCGTGGGCCTGCTGCTCCTCGGCGCCGTCCTCATGGAGACGATGCGCCGCCGCAGCCCGGCCTTCTTCCGCGGCGAGGTCCTCACACGCGCGACGCCCGCGCTCGTCGTCGAGGAGTGACGCAACCGACCGTTGGCAGGGCCACTGTCAGTGCGTGCGTCTAGAGTTTCTGCGCCGGAACAGAGAGTCATGAACCAACGGGGGAGTGCGCGTTGAGCGTCGAACCAGGTGTGCCGGGGAAGTCCCCGGGCGACGACGGATGGTCCTCCGCCGTGCCCGACGAGGTCTGGGAGCAGTTCGCCCGCGACCACGAGGGCGCCATCCGCGCGTCCGCCCCCAAGGAGCCGTCCGCGCGTGCCCGCCAGGTCACGGCACGGCTGCGGGAGCAGGACGAGGCCGCGGCAGCGGCCGCCGCCCGCAAGGGCCTGTTCCGGCGCGGGCGGTCCAAGAGCAACCCTCCGGCACAGCCCGACGGCTGGCGCACCGGCCCCGCCTGGCAGGAGACGAACGGCCGGGCCGACCGCAAGCGCAAGATCCTCGCCTGCATAGGCGTGCTGGCCGCCGTCGGCGCCACCGTCCTCGTCCTCAACCCGCATCTGGTCCTCGGCCGTACGACCGGCAGCGCCGTGCCGACGCCCCTGCCCCCGGAGACCGCCCGCCCCACCGCCGCCCCCTCCGCCCCCTCCGACACGGCCCCCAGCCTCGACCGGCCCTTCGCGGGCTCGCCCGCCGAGCAGTACGCCGACGGCGCGGCCGGCATCGTCCTGCCCGACGCGGCGCCCGTGGGCAGCGCCTCGAAGGACGAGGTCGCCTCGGCCCTCGCGAGGACCAAGGACTTCCTCGTCGCCGCCAATCTCGACCCGGGCACGCTGCGCGGCGAGCGCCCGGCCAGGGCCGTGGAACTGCTCGACCCGTTACAGGACGACGTCTACGCCCTGGCCACCACCGCCCTCGGCCGGCCCACCCGCGAGCAGGACCCGCTGCTCCTCCTCAGCCGCTTCGACCCCGGCGAGACACGGCCCGTCGGCGGGACGGTCAAGACCCGGGGCCGGATGACGGTCGGGCCGGGAGCGGACGGCGTGCCGACGATCCACGCCGACTACACCTTCGTCTACGCGCTCACCAAGAAGGCACCGGACTCGCGCGAGATCGCCCGCACCGTCGTGCGCCGCGTCCTCGACATCGAGATCCCCGACCCGGGCCGCTACCGCGTGACCCCCGGCCGGCTCGTCGTCCGTTCCCACAAAGCGGACTTCGCCAACTCCGCGTGCGGGGTCCACGACGGCTTCCTGCACCCGGAGTTCGGGCCCGGCAGCGACAGCGGCCCGCAGCCCTCGGGCCCCGCCGTCGACCCCTACGACCGCAGCCGCGAACTGGGCGAGGCGAAGAGGGAGGAGTGCGGCACGGTCACGCGCACCTGACGCCGCCGCGGCGTCAGTCCCGCCCCAGGAACACCGGATTCGTCATCGCCGCCATCGCCCCCGGCAGCCCCGACGCACCCCCGTCCCCCGGCGGATGCCGCACCTCCGCCCGTACGTACGCCGCGTACGCGGGCGTCGTCGTCCACTCCAGCCGGCCGTCCGCCGGCACGGGCGCGGTGAACAGCACCCCCTGGTCGGTGACGAACGACGCCGTGCAGCCCCGCGCCCCGGTCACCCGCAGGCGTGCCGTGACCGGGGCCCCGCGCTCCGCAGGCAGCCGCTCGCCGAGGCCGGCGCGGGCGCCGCGGGCGTCGGTGACGGTGAACTCCAGGCCGATCCGGGAGGACTCGGCGATCCAGCTGCGGCCCGCGCGCAGACCCTCCAGAAGGGCCGTGCGCGACAGGCCGTCGGCCAGGACGACGGTCTGCGGCAGGCCGACCGTCTGCGGCTCGCGGTGGGCGTCGCTGTTGCCCATCGCGGGCAGCCAGCGCCGGCCCTCACGGACGGACGCGACCAGCGTGCCGTCCCACGCGGCGACCGCGACCTCGTCGTCGGGGGTGAACGGGCCGTTCCACACCTCCACCACGTCGGCGTCCTCGAAGCCGAACTTCCAGTTGCAGCCGACGCACGTCGCGTACGGGTGCGCGGGCACGACCAGCCCGCCGGCCTGCCGGACGCGGCCCGCGAAGCGGCCGAAGACCCCGTCGCGGGCCCGGTAGCGCCAGTCGACGAAGGTGCCGGGACGCGTGCCCAGCGCCAGGACGTGCCCGTTGCGGGTGGTGACCTCCTCGCCGGTGAGGATCAGCAGGTCGTCGCCCCACAGCCCCTGCCACGCGCCGTGCCCGGACGTGGTGTTGTGCTCGGTGGTGGTGATCCAGTCCAGTCCGGCGGCGCGCGCGGCGGCGGCGATCTGCGCGGGGGTGCGCAGCCCGTCGGAGTACACGCTGTGCAGATGGTTGTCGCCCCGGTACCAGGCGCGGCCGCGCCCCGCGGCCGTCTGCGGCGGGTACACCGGGCGCGGGGTCGTGCCGGCAGGCCCGTACCGCAGGGTGACCGTCACCTCGTAGGCCAGGCCCTGCGGCGCCACCGTGTACGGGCCCAGGACGACGTGCCAGGTGCCGGGCCGTACGGGGCCCGCGAGATAGCCGGGCGTCGCCCGCTCCGCGCTGATCGCGAACTCCGTGCGCGCCCCGCCCGACCAGCCCCTGAAGCCCCGCCCGCCCAGCGCCGTGCCGCGCTCGTCGAAGACGCCGATGTCGAGCGCGTTGCCCCGGGTGCCCTCCGGCACGGCCGGTCTGTCGTAGCGGTAGGACACGGCGATCTCCCGTACGCCGCGCGGGACTTCCACCGGCAGGTAGACGTAGTCGGGGGAGCCCGCGGGCAGTCTGCCGGTGACCGTGCGGGTCTCGCTCCCGGAGGCCGGCGGGGCCCCCTCCGCGCGGGCGAAGCTCACGCTGTCGAGCGTAAGCACACCCGCCGCGCCGGCGACAGCGGTGAGCTTGAACAGGTCGCGCCGAGGGACGTCACGTCCGAGCATCCGGGCCTCCGGAAGTGGGGAGCCAACGCGTGAGGACACCGTTGTACGCCGGGGTGGCGTGCCGGGGAACGGGTGCGGGCACGCGCGCGTACTCCGGCGTACGGCCGTTTTTTGCGACAGCCGTATGGCGATCCCGCCCGGTTCCGGTTCCCCGGCGCGTCACCGGGCTTACCGTGAGCGCACGCGACGACGGAGGTGCCCTGGCATGCGGATCGCCACCACGATCTTCCTGACCGACGAGACGATCAGCCCCGTGCGGCTCGCGCGCGAGCTGGAACAGCGCGGCTTCGACGGGCTCTACCTGCCCCAGCACACCCACATCCCGGTCAGCCGCCGGACCCCGGCCCCGCAGGGCGGCGAGCTGCCGCGCGAGTACGGGCGGGCCCTCGACCCGTTCGTCGCGCTCGCCCAGGCCGCCGCCGTCACCGAACGCATCACCCTGGGCACCGGGGTCGTGCTCGTCGCCCAGCACGACCCGATCGTTCTCGCCAAGCAGACCGCGAGCCTGGACTTCGTCAGCGGCGGCCGCTTCACCCTCGGCATCGGCTTCGGCTGGAACGTGGAGGAGGCCGAGGACCACGGCGTCGACTGGCACACCCGGCGCGCCCTCGTACGCGACCGGATGGCCCTCATGCGTGCCCTGTGGCATCCCGAACCCACCTCCTACATCGGCGAGTTCGGCTCCGTCACGGCCAGCTGGGCGCATCCCAAGCCGCTGCGCGCCCCGCGTGAACGCAAGGGCCACGCGCCGCTGACCGGGCCGCGCGTCCTGCTCGGCGGGGCCGCCGGGCCGAAACTCTTCGCGGCGGTCGCCGAGTACGCGGACGGCTGGATGCCCGTCGGCGGCAGCGGACTGAAGGAGGCCATTCCGCAACTGCGCCGTTCCTGGGAGGAAGCAGGCCGCTACGGCGCCCCCGACGTCGTCCCGTACGCGGTCCGCCCGTCGGCGGGCAAACTCGCCCATTACGCCGAACTCGGCCTGCGCGAGGTCGTGGTGGGCCTCCCGGCGGCGGGCGAGGCGGAAGTGCTGCGCGCGCTCGACGCACACGCGGACTTCCTGTAGCGCTTCCTGTAGCGGGCGGGCCGCCGCGTTGCGGGCGACGTGACCAGCGGCACACAAGCGGAACCGGGTCCTCTCCACCACTGTCCGTGCTCGCTCGTATGCTCGGACAATGACCTTGAGCGCACAGGGACCGGGAAAGGCAGCACCCACCGCGAACGCCATGCGGCGCGCGCTCAGGCGCGCTCGCGACGGCGTCGCCCTGGACGTCGCGGAGGCCGCCGTCCTGCTCCAGGCGCGCGGCGACGACCTCACGGACCTGTGCGCGTCGGCCGCGCGGGTGCGCGACGCGGGACTGGAGGCCGCCGGGCGGCCCGGCGTCATCACCTACTCCAAGAGCGTCTTCGTGCCGCTCACCCGCCTGTGCCGCGACCGCTGCCACTACTGCACCTTCGCCACCGTCCCCGGCAAGCTGCGCCGGGCCGGCGAGGGGATGTTCATGTCCCCCGACGAGGTCCTGGACATCGCCCGGCGCGGCGCCGAACTCGGCTGCAAGGAAGCCCTGATCACCCTCGGCGACAAGCCCGAGGACCGCTGGCCCGAGGCCCGCGAGTGGCTCGACGCGCACGGCTACGACGACACCCTCGCCTACGTGCGCGCGATCTCCATCCGCGTCCTGGAGGAGACCGGACTGCTGCCGCACCTCAACCCGGGCGTCATGTCCTGGACGGACTTCCAGCGCCTCAAGCCCGTCTCGCCGTCCATGGGCCTGATGCTGGAGACGAGCGCGCGCCGGCTGTGGAGCGAGCCGGGCATGCCGCACCACGGCTCCCCCGACAAGGAGCCCGCCGTCCGGCTGCGGCATCTTGAGGACGCGGGCCGCAGCTCCGTCCCCCTCACCAGCGGCCTGCTCATCGGCATCGGCGAGAGCTTCGAGGAGCGCGCCCAGTCGCTGTTCGACCTGCGGCGCGTCTCCCGCGCCTACCACGGCATCCAGGAACTCATCATCCAGAACTTCCGCGCCAAGTCGGACACGGCCATGCGCGGCATGCCCGACGCGACGCTGGACGACCTGGTCGCCACGGTCGCCGTGGCCCGGCACATCATGGGCCCCTCCGCCTGCCTGCAGGCCCCGCCGAACCTCGTGGACGGGGAGTACGGGCGGCTGATCGGCGCGGGCATCGACGACTGGGGCGGCGTCTCCCCGCTCACCCTCGACCACGTCAACCCCGAGCGCCCCTGGCCGCAGATCGACGAACTCGCCGCGCACTCGAAGGCCGCCGGCTTCTCCCTGCGCGAACGCCTGGCCGTCTACCCGGAGTTCGTCCAGCGCGGCGAGCCCTGGCTGGATCCGCGCGTCCTGCCGCACGTACAGGCGCTGGCCGATCCGCGCACGGGTCTGGCCCGGGAGGACGCCGTGGTGCGGGGCCTGCCCTGGCAGGAGCCGGAGGAGGTGTTCACCGCCTCGGGCCGTACGGACCTGCACCGCGCCGTCGACACCGAGGGCCGCACCGGCGACCGCCGCGCCGACTTCGACGCCGTCTACGGCGACTGGGAGGCCCTGCGCGAGGCCGCGGCCCCCGGCATGGTCCCGGAGAGGATCGACGCGGACGTACGGGCCGCACTGCGGCAGGCCGCCGACGACCCCACCCGGCTCACCGACGGCGAGGCCCTCGCCCTGCTGCACGCCGAGGGCCCCGCCCTGGACGCCCTGTGCTCCATCGCCGACGACCTGCGCCGCGCCACCGTCGGCGACGACGTCACCTACATCGTCACCCGCAACATCAACTTCACCAACGTCTGTTACACCGGCTGCCGGTTCTGCGCGTTCGCGCAGCGCCGCACCGACGCCGACGCCTACACCCTGTCGCTGTCCCAGGTCGCCGACCGCGCCGAGCAGGCCTGGCAGGTCGGCGCGGTCGAGGTGTGCATGCAGGGCGGCATCCACCCCGATCTGCCGGGCACCGCCTACTTCGACATCGCCAGGGCCGTCAAGGAGCGCGTGCCCGGGATGCACGTGCACGCCTTCTCCCCGATGGAGATCGTCAACGGCGCGGCGCGCACCGGGCTTTCGGTCCGCGAGTGGCTGACGGCCGCGAAGGAGGCCGGACTCGACACCATCCCCGGCACCGCCGCCGAGATCCTCGACGACGAGGTCCGCTGGGTCCTCACCAAGGGCAAGCTCCCGGCCGCCGAGTGGATCGAGGTCGTGAGGACGGCGCACGAGGTGGGCATCCGCTCCTCGTCCACGATGATGTACGGGCATGTCGACCAGCCCCGGCACTGGCTCGGCCATCTGCGCACCCTGGCGCGCCTCCAGCAGGAGACGGGCGGATTCACGGAGTTCGTGACCCTGCCGTTCATCCACACCAACGCCCCCGTCTACCTCGCCGGCATCGCCCGGCCGGGTCCGACGACGCGCGACAACCGCGCGGTCACCGCGATGGCCCGCGTCCTGCTGCACCCGCACATCACCAACATCCAGACCAGCTGGGTGAAGCTGGGCACGGAGGGCGCGGCCGAGATGCTGCGCTCGGGCGCCAACGACCTGGGCGGCACCCTGATGGAGGAGACCATCTCCCGGATGGCGGGCTCGTCCTACGGCTCGTACCGCTCGGTGCGCGACCTCGTCGCCATAGCCGAGGCGGCGGGCCGCCCGGCCCGCCCGCGCACCACGCTCTACGGCGAGGTGCCGCGGGAGCGGCAGGAGGCGGCGCTGGCCTCCGACGGCCATCTGCCGGAACTGCTGCCGGTGCTGGGCGAGGGCTGAGCCGGGCACGGCCGAGCCCTCCCGGACCGGGGACAGGCCGGTCGGGAGGGCTCTGCTCGGAACTGCTCGGTATCGCTGGTCGGTTATCGTCGGCCGGAGGTATCAGAGGTCGTAAGCGCCATCGGTGACGGTCACCACGAACGCGGACCAGGCAACCGGCGTGAAGCCGAGCATCGCCCTGTTCGGGACCTTGGAGTCACGGACCGCGATGGCCTGCGGGAGGGGAGAAGCGACCTCCACGCAGTCTCCGTTGTACAGGGAGTACGAGGACTTCCGCCACGCGGTCTTGCCCTGCTGGATGGCCATGTCTTGCTCCCAAGTGGTGCTGAGGTGGTTATTGCCTGTCGCATCGTCCGGGCGAACGCGGCAGCCGGGCGGCCGCCGTCTCCCCGGGGTGTGCCACAGACAGTACGCGCCAACATCAGCTGATGAATGGCCAGTTCACTCGACCGGATGGCATGTCCGGGACGGGTCTTCCCAGTTGGGCGAGGCGCGGTGTACCGTACCGCGCTCACTCCCGCGCCCAGTCGTCGGCGACAGAACGGATGAACTGCCGTGACTGCTCGGCGTTCAGGGCCTGCATTCGCAAATGTTCGTACATCACGCTGTAGGTCTGCACATCGTTCGGCTTCTCCAGATAAAGATCGCTGGTGACGCCCTCCAGATAAACCGTGCTCGCGTCCTGCGGATCGGTGAACTCAAGGATGGAGAACTTCCCGTACATCCCCGGGTGCGCGCCCACGTCATAGGGCAGCACCTGCACCGTGATGTGCGGCTCCAGACTGAACTGCACCAGCTGGTGCATCTGTTCGCACATGATGGCGGGGTTGCCGACAATGCGGCGCAGCGCCGACTCGTCGATGACCGCCCACAGCCGCAGTGGATTGTCGGGGTCGGTGATCCGCTCCTGCCGCCGCATCCGCACCTGCACCCGCCGCTCGATGTCCGCGGTCGTCGCCTCCGGCCACGAGCCCTCGGTCACCGCGCTCGCGTAGTTCGGTGTCTGCAACAACCCCGGTACGAGGGACGCCTCGAAGACCCGCAACGAGGCGGCATCGGTCTCCAGACCGATGTAGACGCTGTAAGGAATATCCCCGAAGGCGTGCCACCAGCCTTGCTGGCGCGACTCCTTGGCCATCTGCATGAGTGAATCCACAATGCGGTGGTCCTCGACCCCGTAGACCCCGCACAGGTCGCGCACATCGCGCTGGCTGATACTGCGGCGGCCGTTCTCCAGCCTGCTGATCTTCGACTGCGACACCAGCAGCCGCTCCGCCACCTCCTCCGCTGTCATGCCCTTGAGCTCGCGAAGCTTGCGCAGCTCCTGCCCCAAGCGGCGCCTCCTCACGGTGGGGTTGACACTGGACGCCACGGGACGCACCTCCGGCTCCGTCATGCTGCTGTCTCCTGACCTCGCAGCCTGCCACCACTCGCCGGGGCGGCGCTGGGAAATGCCGACACAGGGTGTCCGATGCTTGACGTCGGCGCGAGTCCGTGCTGCGGCCCTCCGCGCGGACGGCCACGGGCCCGCGGACGCACGCGCGCGGGGCGGTGGACCGGCCGCCCGGGACGGCGGCCCGGTCCACCGCCCCGCGCGATCGTGCGGCTCCCGAACCGGCGCCCCGGGGGGACTGCGGTGCGGTCGGTGGAGCGGAGGGTGGTGCGGTCACCGCCGGCGTCAGGGGGCGGCGGCGGTGGAACGGTTCAGCGGCTCAGGAGGCGCCGGCCCGGGCCATCACGGCCGTACGCCCCGTGCCCCGCCCGTCCCCGGCGGACTCCACGGCCGCCGAGCGCGGCCGGACCGCCGTACCGCGCCGTCCGCCGCCGTTCGCGGCGGCGGCCCGCCGCGGCTGGGCGGCCACCCCGTTCTGCACGTCCATCACGGCGTGCGCGACGAGCCCGCCCATGGGGTCGTGCCTGATCAGATCCCGCAGCCGGGAGCGACAGGACCGCCCCTCGTTGCCGGGATACAGATGCTTGCCCAGACCCACCGCGTGGGCCAGGGCCGCGAGCGCCGCGGTCCGCGGGTCCGGCGGGACGCCGGTGCGGATCGCGCTGTCCAGCCGGGCCCTGATCTCCCGGCTGATCGCGGTGTCCGTCGCCTGATAGCGCGTCGTCGGCAGCACCCCGCACATCTGGCCCGCCACGGCATGCACCATGCCGCACCGCTCCAGATGCGTGAGATACGTCTGGCGCAGCCCCAGCCGGGGCCCGCCGATCCAGTGCACGGCCCGCACCGGGCTGCCGCGGCGGCGCAGCAGTTCCAGCGCGGAGTCCAGCGTCGGATCTCCGGTCGGCCGTGGCATCACCACGGCGATACGATCCCCGTCCGGGGCTATCCGTCCGGCGAGGGCCAGCTCCACTAGCTGCGCACCGGCCAGACCCAGGTCGAGCGACTGCGGCTGCGCCGTGGTTCCCGTGGCCGGGTCCAAAGCGAGCAGCAGAAGCTCCTCCGGAATTGTTCTGCGGCTCCTGCCCATCCATGCCTCCCCGCGTGGATGAGTGACAGGGTGACCCCTCTCACATTGGTCTGTCGAGAGTGCGTGGTGGCTTCGGGTGGGAACCGGTAGGTATGTCGTCTCGTCTAGCACCACGGTGAGGCCAGTCGATCCCCTCTGGCGGTGCGGTTGCGCGGTGGTGCGGCGGCGACACAGGACACTGGTAAGCGATGGAGAAGGTTCGCCCGACGCGGGACCTCCGGGTTCCCGCCACGGCGCAGGCGTGGGAATTCGAGGAGGCATCCGTGGCGGGCGAGTCCCCCGGCAAGTCGGAGCAGCAGAAGTCGTCGGGGGAGACGGCGAGCGCCGAACGCGAAGCGCGTCCCGGGAATTCCCGGGATTCGCAATCCCGGACCCCGTCCTCGCCGGCCGGCGAGGACGCGTCGGCCGCGGCGCGCGGTGCGGAAACGGATAAGTCTGCGCCTGCAAAGGCGGAGAGCGGCGGGGCCCCCGGTGCCCCGGAGGGCGACGCCCGGCTGCAGGCGGCGGTGGCCGCGTGGCGCGCGAGCGCGGCTTCGCCGTCCGGCGAGGAGGAGGACGGGCCTGCCGAGGCTGCCGCGGCGCCGGAGGCGGTACGGGCTGCGGGCCGCGCGGGTGCCGCCGGGTCCGCCGGCGACAGTGAGCGCGTCGGCTCCGGCGACGGCAGCGAGTCCGACGCCGCCGGCTCCGCCGACGCGCGCGCCGGGTCCCGCGCGAACGAGGACCGTTCCGAGTCCGCGGCCCAATCGGGGGCCGTTTCCGATGAGGGCAGTGCTTCCCGTGGGAACGGGAACGGTGACCGCCCGGCCGGGGCGGACGCCGTCGGCGGTTCCGGTGAGGACGGGGACCGTTCCGGCAAGTCTGCCGACCGGCCTGTGACTGCTTCCGGCGAGGGCGGCGGCGCGGCCGCCGCCGATCAGCCGACGACCGTGCTCAGCACGGTGCGCTCCGGCCGGGACGGCGACGGTTCCGGCGTGGACCAGCCGACCGCCGTGCTCGGTGCCGTACGTCCCGGCAAGGGCGACACGTCGGACGCCGACCAGCCCACGACCGTGCTCGGCACGGTCCGCGCCAAGGGCAAGGCCGCCGCCGAAGAGCCCACCACCGTCCTCAAGACCGTCCGGGCCGACGGCCGTGACGGCGACGAGGGCTCGCGGGACAAGGCCGGCAAGGCCGCCCCCTCGTGGGCCGGGCGCGACAGCGCCACCGCCCCCGCCGACCAGCCGACCGCCGTCATCGACGTGCTGCCCGGCAAGGACGGCAGCAGAAACGACAAGAGCAGCAAGGACGGTGCCGAGTCGGACGCGGAGCGCACCAGCCAGTTCGTACCGCTGAAGTCCCTGGACGACGCCCCGGCGAAGCCGCCGCGCCCGGTGAAGACCGAGAAGCCCGAGAAGGCCGGCAAGACCGGGCAGGGCGAGAAGGCGGAGCAGCCGGGCAAGAACGGCAAGGACGCGAAGGCCGCCGAGCCGGCCATACCCGTCAAGGTCGCTCCTCCCACGGAGAAGCCGGCCGGGGCGGGCGCCGCCGCCAAGTCCAAGGCCAAGAAGCCCAAGTCGGAGCACAAGTCCGAGCCCGTGGCGGAGCAGAAGGCCGAGCAGAAGACCGAGCAGAAGCCGGCCGAGCCGCAGGCTCCGCTCGACCTGCTCGCCCAGCTGACGAACACCCCGCCGCCGCCGGAGACCCCGACGCGCACCATCGTGCGGCGGGTGAAGGTCTGGACGCCGCTGGTGGTCCTGCTTGGGATCATCTTCACGGTCGTGCAGGTCTTCCGCCCGTTGCCGGAAGCCAAGCTCGTACTCACCGGCAAGTCGTCGTTCCAGGTCGAGGGCTCCGCGCTCTCCCTGCCCTGGCCCTCGGAGGGCCAGGCGATCGTGGACGTGGACGGACTCGGCCGCGTCGGCTCTTACGGCGAGATGAAGCCGCTCCCCATCGGCAGTGTGGCCAAGGTGATGACCACCTACCTCATCCTGCGGGATCACCCGTTGAAGAAGGGTGATGACGGTCCGAAGATCGACGTCGACCAGAAGGCTGAGGAGGACTTCGTCAACGGCGACAAGGAGAACGAGTCGGTCGTCGAGGTCAAGAAGGGCCAGACGATCTCCGAGAAGGAGGCCCTCGAAGCCGTCATGCTGCCGTCCGCGAACAACGTCGCGCGGCTGCTCGCCCGTTGGGACGCCGGCAACGAAGAGGCGTTCATCAAGAAGATGAACGACACCGCCAAGGAACTCGGCATGACCAACACCACCTACACCGACGCCAGCGGGCTCCTGGAGAGCACCGTCAGCACGGCGGAGGACCAGGTGAAGCTGGGCAAGAAGGCGATGCAGGACCCGGTTTTCCGGGAGATGGCCAAGGCGACCCAGTACACGTCCACGACGGCCTCCGGAACGGGCTCCGGCGCCGCGACGCAGAAGGTCCAGCGCAACTTCAACAAGCTGGTGCCCGCGTACGGCGTCGTCGGCATCAAGACCGGTTCCACCACCAAGGCCGGCGGCAACCTGCTGTTCGCCGCCGAGAAGAAGGTCGGCGACTCCACGCAGCTGATCATCGGCGCGGTCTTCGGACAGCACAAGTCGCCCATCATCGATACCGCCACCGACTACAGCAAGAACCTCATCCTGACGGCGGGCAAGGCGCTCACCACCAGCACCGTCGTGAAGAAGGGCGAGGTTGTCGGCCACGTCGACGACGGTCTCGGCGGCACGACGCCGGTCGTCGCGACCAAGGACCTGACGGTCGCGGGCTGGCCCGGCCTCAAGGCCGACCTGAAGCTCGACAGCGGCGGCAAGAACGTTCCGCACTCGGCGAAGTCCGGCACCGAAGTCGGCGACCTCACCGTGGGCACCGGCGACAACGCCGCCAAGGTCCCCGTCGCCCTGCAGAAGGACCTCGCCGAGCCGGGCTTCGGCGCGAAGGTGACGCGCCTGGGCTGAGCCCGGTGCCGCAGGCTCCCGGCCCGTACGCCGCAGTACGGGCCGGGAGCCGCTTTACGGGCCCGCGGCACCCGGCGTGTTAGCGTCGCGAAGTTCGCGGGGCAAGTGTTCGCGGGGGACAGCGCGCACGTGAAGATGGGGGAACGTTCGAGACAAGCCGCCAAGACGGGGAGAGCCGCAGTGACCACCGTGGGATCGACACGGGCGGGGCAGCCGCAGGAGCCGGGTGGGCAGGTGCCCGCCGACGGGAGCCCTTCGGGGATACGGCAGCGGAGCCGGTGGCGGCGGGCCGGGCGGGTTCTGGGCGGGCGGCCTGTGCTGATCACTCTGGTCGTGGCCGCGCTCGCGCACGTGCTGTGGGTCGGTGTGTTCGCCAACAGCGGCGGCGATCTGGCCGCGCAGGACGCGTGGGCGGAGTTCGCGCTGCAGCACCCGGACTCCGCGTACAACCTCGCCTGGTACGGCGGTATGCACCCCGTCTCGTACAGCGTGATCTCCCCGTACCTGATGGCGCAGCTGGGCGTGCGCAGCACGATGATGATCGCGGGCACGGTCTCGGCGGGGCTGCTCGCGCTGATCCTGGTGCGGTGCCGCGCGGTGCGCAGACCGCTGCTGCCCGCGCTGTACGGGACGTTCGCGCTGCTGTGCAACGCGGTCTCGGGCCGGGTGACCTTCGGTCTGGGGCTGATGTTCGGGCTGGCGGCGGTGGCCGTGGTCTTCGCCTGGCCCGCGCGCTGGCGTTCCGAGGGCCGGTACCGCTGGGGCCGGGCCGCGCTGGCCGCGCTGATGGCGGGGCTCGCGACGGCGGGCAGCCCGGTCGCGGGTCTGTTCGTGGGGATAGTGGCGGCCGCGCTGTGGCTGGGCCGGCGCCGTCCGGCGGCGTACGCCCTGGGGCTGACGCCGGTCGCCGTGGTGGCGGCCTCGGCGCTGCTGTTCCCGTTCTCGGGCCGTCAGCCGATGGCGTTCGTCTCCGCGATCCTGCCGCTGCTCTCGGGTCTCTTCGGGGTCTTCCTGGTGCCGAAGGCGTGGCGCACGGTCCGTACCGTCTCCGCCCTGTACACCCTGGGCGTGCTGCTGGTGTGGCTGATCCCCTCGCAGATCGGCACCAACATCTCCCGCCTCGGCATGATCATCGGCGGTGTGGTGCTGGTCGCCGCGCTGTGCGAGCTGCCGCTGCCGCGCGTGCGCGAGCTGCTGACGAAGGGGCTGCGCTGGACGCTGACGCTCGGCGCGGTCGTGACGATCACCGCCTGGCAGCTGGCCAACACCATCGGCGACATCAAGCACACGACGCCCGCCGCCGCCTGGGCCCGCGAGCTGGCGCCGCTGGTGGACCGGCTGCAGCACCTGGACGCGGCACGCGGCCGCGTCGAGGTCGTCCCGGCCCGCAGCCACCGCGAGGCCTCCGCGCTCGCCCCGTACGTGAACCTGGCGCGCGGCTGGAACCGGCAGGCGGACCGCGAACGCAACCCCCTCTTCTACGAGGAGGGCCGGCTGACCCCGTCCAGTTACCGGGCCTGGCTGGACCGCTGGGCCGTGCACTACGTGGTGCTGCCGGCCGGTGAGCCGGACCACGCGGGCCTGGACGAGGCCGAGCTGGTCGCCGAGGGGCAGCCCTATCTGCGTGAGGTGTGGTCGGACGCCAACTGGCGGCTGTTCGAGGTCGCCGAGCCGGTGCCGCTGGCCGATCCGCCGGCGGTCGTCGAGCGCGTGGACGCGGACGAGCTGACGATCCGCGTGCCGAAGGCCGGGCAGGTGCTCGTCCGCATCCCGTACTCGCCGTGGCTGGGCCTGGTCGACGAGGCCGGCAAGGACGTGCAGGCGCCGAAGCCGGGGCCGGGCGGGGAGCCGCCGGTGAATGTGAGCGGCTGTCTGTCGAAGCTCGTCGAGCCACCGCGCGCGGGCGAGCCGAAGGACAGCTGGACGGTGCTGCACGCGCCGAAGCCCGGCACGTACCACCTGGTGGCGCGGTACAAGCTGCCGCGCGGCACCGGGTGCCCGGAGGATCTGGCCAATTGAAGTTCTCCCCTCCCTTCGCAGGCTCAGGAAGGGGATTCCCGTCTACCTTGCGGTGACAGGCTTGACGGTTTTGCCCGCCCTGCGACCGCGCCTTCCGGCGGCCGGGACCTCCACGATGACGTGGCCGATCCGGTACAGGTGCAAGATGTTCCTCGCTGCGTTCCAGTCGGCGTTGCACTGGAAGCCGCAGTCGGGGTTCTTGCATACGAACGTGGCCTGGTCCTCTCGGCTGCCCGGGACGGTGAAGCCGCATGCGGAGCAGCGTCGGGAGGTGTTCGGGGTGGTGACTTTGACGAGCCGGCCGCCGTAGCGGGCGGTCTTGTACGTCAGCATCGTCACGGTCCGGCCCCATGCTTCTTGGGCGATGGAGCGGTTCAGACCGGCTTTGGCTTTGACGTTGGTGCCGGGCTCTTCGATGGTGCCCCGGGCGGACTTGACCATGTTCGTGATGGTGAGCTGTTCGACCACGACCGTGCCGTAGGTGCGGGCGAGGTAGGTGGTGGTCTGGTGCTGCCAGTCCAGGGCTCGTCGCGTGGCTTTTGCTCGGAGCTGCTTGATCTGGTCGTAGGTGTGCCGCAAGCGGCCGGAGGTCTTCTCCCCCTTCTTGCGGAAGCTCCTCTGGTGCGCGGCCTGCCGCTCCAGGTTCAGGAGCTTGGCCTTCTCCTTCCCGGTGAGCCACTTGTCCCGGTCGGCGGTGCCGTCCGGCAGGCGCGGGGGACGCCCGTGGTCCTGGTGGTCCTCGTTGGACAGAGCGAGGGGCAGGTTGACCCCGGCGTCGATGCCGACCTCGGGCCCCTGATGGGGTTGCGGTGCGAGTTCGAGGGTCTGGACGCGGAAGGCGATGTGCCAGCCGAGCGCATCCTTGACCAGCCTTGCGCCGGTAATCCGGTTGTCGGCGTTCGCCTTCTTCCCCACAGGGAGGTGTTTGGTCCAGCGGAAGCGGACCCGGCCGACCTTGGGGATACTGACCATGCCCCACCGGCGGTTGATCCGCACGATCTGAAGGTCACGGCCCTGCGGGATGTCCACCGACATGACGGATCGGAACCGTCCCTTGAAGGTGGGGGTATCCGCCCGGCCTTCCCAGCAGTTCTTCCAGCTCTGGAAGTACGTCTTCAGCACGGCCTGCGCGGCCTGCGCAGGCAGCTTGCCGAGGAAATCGAGATCCTTGCGGGCCTGGCGTATCGCCGCGTCCGCGTTCGCCAGAGTCCGCTTGTCCTTCGGCATCATCAACCACCAGGCGTGCAGGCAGTTCCACACGGTGCGGGCCGCGTGCGCCTGATCGTCCATGACGCGGATCTCGGCAGGGCTGAGCGCCAGTCGGGCACGGTGCCCGAACTGCCTCTTCACCAAACCAAGTTCACTCATCGCGATCACGGTACTACAGTTGGCTCACGTCGCCGCGCTGGAATCCGAATCCCGATGTCAGGACCGGCCGCCACGTTGTCCACCACCTGCACGTCCACTTGGTGTTCGTCACCAAGTACCGGCGCAAGGCATGCACGGACGAGATGCTGACGCGCTGCGAAGAGATCATGCGGGACGTGTGCACGGACTTCGAGGCCGAGTTGAAGCAGTTCAACGGCGAACAGGACCACGTCCACCTGCTCGTGCACTACCCGCCCAAGGTCCAGCTCTCCAAGCTGGTGAACTCCCTCAAGGGTGTCTCCGCCCGCCTGCTGCGCAAGGAGTACGACACGCACGTCCGCCGATACCTGTGGGGCGGGCACTTCTGGTCCGGCTCCTACTTCGCCGGAAGCTGCGGCGGCGCACCACTCACCGTCGTCCAGCAGTACATCGAACGGCAGCGGTGCCCCGTGAGCTCAGGTTGATACTGCGCGACCCATGCCCCTGGTGCGGGTCACAGCAGTTCTGAGGTGCGCTTCACCACCGCCCTGAAGGGCGGCGCACTAGCCAAGATCAGAGGTAGACACCTCAGCCGCACACCGGTGGCAGGACGGCGAACTGGTTCCGCAGTATCTCCCGCAGGTCGTCGAGCCCTTTGAGGATCTGCCGCAGGACGGTGCTGTCGGGGCGGCTGAGGTACTCCAGCACGGCCTGGTGGAAGGCGGCGCGCATCCGGGGCGGCATGGAGTCGGAGGCGTCCAGGCAGAGGTCGCGGGTGTGGTGGAGGGCGTCGTTGATGCGCCGTTCGACGCGATCGGCGGGAGGGTCGAGCCCGGAGTCGTCGACGAAGAACGGGCGGAAGCCGATGTCCGTGCCGTTGTTCGTGGCGGCTTTGATCCAGGCCCGCCGGGCTTCCGGCCCGAGCAGATACTTCAGCAGCCGCTCGGCCTGCCGGCTCTTGCCGAACAGTGAGACGTAGTCGGCGGACGCCTCACGCACGGTGGAGCGGCTGTCGGTGCCGGGCAGCAGGCCGGCGGTGAAGACGAAGTCGGGGTTCGCGCCCTTCTTCTTGTAAGTGCTGCGGACGTACGACGCCTGGTGCTGCAGCTCGCACCGCTGCCCCGGGTCGTACAGGCCCTGCCGGTAGTTCTGCCGCAGGGCCGGATCTTCCCGCCCGGGCGGGAAGATCCGGCCGAACTCCTCCCAGGCGCCGCGTACCTGGTCCGAGTCCCAGCGGAGCTCTCCATGTGCCCACTGCCGGTAGGCGTCCTTGCCGCTGTGCAGGAGCAGCAGGTCCTCGATCCAGTCGGTGCCGGGCCAGCCGGAGGTGGCCCCGTCGCCCATCCCCGCGCACCAGTTGGCGCCGTCGCGGGCGAGAGCGGGCAACTGGCCGGGATCGGGGTGCGCGTCCTTGTCGTACCAGGCGATGCTTTTCAGGTCGGCCTTGACGGGGACGGCGTAGACGTGACCGCTGCTTTGGGCCCACGGTTGTCCGGAGCGCCGGAGCGTGTCCTCGCCCAGGACGTCTGCGAGCGGCCGGAGGAGATTCGGTCCGTTCCCGACGTAGTCGGTGATCTCACCCAGGCTCGACAGGATCGCGATGTCGGGAGGGTTGCCGCCGGCGATGCGGGAGAGCAGGACCGAGCGTTGGGCGGTGGTGCCCTCGTAGGAGGGTTCCTTGGCGCCGGTGTCCTTGCTGAACTGCCGCAGTACCGCGCGGAACGCCTTTTCCTCCGTGCCGGACCAGGGCGCGAGGACGGTCATGGGTTTCTCGTGCGGGCCCAGCAGTCCGGACCGTTCGACGGTGCCGTACACCAGGACGCTCAGCGCGAGGGCGATGACGGCGGCGTGCCACGCGCGGAGCCGCCGCCGGGGCCGCTGCCGCAGTGGCGTCCGCGTGGCGCCCTGCGAACCGCCGTGCCGGAAGCGGTATTCGTCGATGCGCGGTTGCAGGCCCAGGACGACGAGCGCGGCGAGCGGGGCCGCGAGGAAGGGGATCCAGTTCGTGATCCCGGCCCGCCAGCCGGCTCTCGTCCCGTCCCGGGCACCAGTGATGTCGAGGCCGGGCTTCACGAGCCGGCCCTGACCGTCGTACAGCGCGAGGACCGCGTGTCCGGCCGAGCTCAGCCTGCCCTGGATCTCCAGTCCGACGACCGCCAGCGGTACGGCGACCGTCAGCAGTACGGTCCCGGCGAGCAGCCAGGTGTTGTAGCGGCGGCGGAAGTGCCGCCGCAGGAAGAGCTGGGTGGAGACGAACAGCACCACCAGCGCCGTCCACAGGGCGAGTGCCAGGGTCCACGACAGGCACCGCAGCCAGCTGAAGTGCGTCTGCCCGTGCAGGGCGCGCAGTTGGTCTCTCTGCGCCTTGTGGAGCTGGGCGTAGAGTCCGTCCTTGCCGTCCGGTATGCCGTCCAGTGTCTGGCCCGCGTAGGACAGGTACGCCTCGCGTAGGGGGGCGTTGCCCGCGTTGCGGGCCGCCTGCTCGATGAGTGAGGCGTATGTGCCGAGCTGGTCGGCGGCGTTGCCGAGTTCGGGGCCGGTCGCGGGGGTGATGAGCGCGGCTCCCCAGAGGCTGCGGTAGGCCGAGTCGTACTTCGTGCGGTACTCCTCGCCCGCCCCCTCGGTGCTCGCGGTCTCCTTCCGCAGGATGTCCGTCGCGGCCGTGTAGGACTGCCGCAGTGCTTGTTCGGCTGCCGTCACTTGCTGGATGGCGGGGATCGTTTTCTCGTGCACCGGCTCGGAGTTGCGGCTGACGCCCCAGTAGGCGGCGAACAGGGCCCCGAAGGCGAGATCGATCGTGACCAGCAGGACGACCAGCCGTCGCAACAGCCGTCGCCGGGTGTCGGCCGCCGCGGTCACCCGGCGGTCCCGGAGCCGTCCGGGAAGGAACGGCGGCAGTTGGTGCAGTGGGTGGCGCTCGCCGGGCAGGTCCACCCGCAGCCGGGGCACTTCTTGTCCGAGCCGCCGGCCTCCTGCCCGGCCCTGCCCTCCGTCCACCGCGGGTTCTGGTCGACGCTCACCCAGGCCGAGTTGAGGTCCCCGGCCGAGAGGTCCTCCCGGATCCGTGGCGCCCCCTCGTCCTCGGTGACGAGCCTGCCGAGCCGCCGCCGCGTCTTGGTGTCGCCCAGTTCGCGGGCCAGGCGCAGCGCGCGCGCCCACTCCTCCTCGGCGGCACGCCGGTCCCCGCGTTCGTACGCCTCGCAGCCCGCGGAGACGGCGCGGCCGAGTTCGGCGTGTTTGCCGTAGTGGTCCAGGCGCGGGTCGACGCGGGTGGACAGGGCGCGGTCGGCGGTCCAGTGGGCGAGCAGGGGGACCGGGCCGCAGAGGGCGACGCGGTCCGCGCAGGGGCCGTCGACTGTCACCGAGACCACGGCCAGTTGCAGGTCCTCGCCCTTCGGGTCGCCGTCCGGGACCGCGGTCACGGACAGCTGGTACTCGCGGTCGTCGTCGCCCCACGCCCCCGTGGGGAACTCCCACACCCGCTCGGAGATCTGCGTGCCCTCGGCCGTGAGGTCGCGTTCGACGGGGAACAGCTGGGTGAAGGAGCGCAGTTCGCTGCCGACGCGCAGGGCGACGCGGATCCGGACGTCCGCCAGGACCTTGTCCATGGCGGTGGCCATGGCGGTGCGGAACTCCTCCGCCAGCTCGGTGACGTCCTCGACGGCGTCCGCGACACCGTGCAGGCGGGCGGCGATCGTCCGCAGTTCGGTGGCCGCCCAGCCCTCGCCGACGCCGAGCACGTCGCAGGTGAACTCGCCCGCGCAGGCGGCGAGTACGGCCTCCAGCCCGCCGGGGCGCCAGTCCTCGTCCTGGCCGTCGGTCAGCAGCAGGACATGCCGGATGGGGGAGTCCTGCGCGGCCAGCAGGGCGCGGGCGCGCTCCAGCCACACGCCGATGACGGTGCCGCCGGCGGCGACGAGGCGGTGGGCCGCGCGCGCGGCCTCGGCGCGGGCGTCGGGTCCCGCGACCGCCATCCGGCCGTCGTGCGGGTGGACGACCTCGGCCTCGTGCGTGCCCTGGATCAGCGCGAAGCGGGTGCCGTCGTGCAGCGCGCCGATCGCGGCGGCCGCCGCCTGCCGGGCGGCCGTGATCTTCTTCGGATACATCGAGCCCGAGCAGTCGATGACGATCACCACGGCGGCCGGGGTGCGGCAGGGGAGCGCGCCCAGGCCGTGCGCCCGCAGCGTGAGCGCGGCGTGCGCGAGCACGGGGCCGTCACCCGACGGAAGGTAGTGGTTCTGGTGCAACTCCAGGTTCAACGCGGGTGGTTCGGGAATGTCGGCGCCGTTCGCTCGGTCCATGGGGTCCTCCTGCGGTACGGGTCGGGCCGGTTCAGGTGCGGGTCATGGGGCGGACGCTGTTGGCCCGGTCGATCAGGACGCCCAGGGCGTACGGGGTGGGGACCTGCTGGGCGAGGTCGCGCAGCGTCCGCTCCAGCAGCCACCGGACGGTTTCCTCCGTCTCCTCCGGCGCCGGGCGGCCGCTGCCCTCGGACCGGGGCTTCGGGCCCGTGCACCAGGCCAGGGTGGCCTCGTACACCTCGGCCGCCAGCCAGTCGTACGCGGACTGGGTCTCGCCGTCCGTCCGCAGTGACCGCAGCCGCGCGCGGGCCTGTTCGAGGTCGGTGCGGCCGGGCGGTCCCGCTCCGGGCAGCCGCCCGGCCAGCACACGGATGCACGCGACGCGGGCCGCGTCGTAGTACCGGTCGGCCCGGGGGACTTCGCCGAGCAGATCGACGGCGCCCCCGCGGTCCCCGGCGGCCAGCCGCAGCCGGGCGAGCCCGAACGCGGCACCGGCCTGTGCGCGGTCGCGCCGCCACACCGCCTGGTAGTAGCGCTCGGCGGCGGCCGCCTCGCCCCGGTGCTCGGCGCAGTAGCCGAGGGCCAGTTTGGGGGCGGACTCCCCGGGCAGCGCGCGGTAGACGCGGTGGAACTCGCCCTGCGCGGCGGCGGTGTCGCCCGTGGCGAGCAGCAGCAGTCCCCGGTGCCAGTCGATGCGCCAGTCGTGGCGGGCGAGCCGGATCACACTGCGGCCGGCGGCCTTCAGCTGTACGGTGTGCCGGGCGATCTCCAGCCGGCGGGCCCGCCGCGCCTCCCGCAACCGGGCCTGGGCCTCGGCGAGTTCGCCCAGTTCGAGGTGGGCGCGGCACTGGCGCAGCCGCAGTTCCACGGAACGGTCGAGGCCGACGGCGTCCAGCTGGGCGACGAGCCGCCGCAGCCCCTCGGGGCTCGGCCGGAGCAGCAGGGCCGCCGCCGGGTCGGCGGGGTGCGGCAGCGGCGCGGGCAGCAGGGCGGGTACGGTCGCGGGCGCGGGCAGTCCGGGGGCGAGCGGCGGCCGTTCCTCGTCGGCCCCGAGTCGCCGTCCTCCGTCGGCCAGCCAGCACTCCAGGTCGGGCGGGCGGCCCAGGGAGGCGTCCAGCAGGCCGCCGCCGGGGCCGAACAGCGCGGACGGCTCGGGGTGTTCGATGCCGGTGCGCACCGAGTGGATCTCCTTGAGGACGCCGTGCAGCTGCTGGGCCATGGCGTCGGCGGAGGGGTAACGCGCGTACGGGTCACGGGCGGTGGCGCGAGCGAGGACGTGTTTGCAGGACTCGCGGCCCAGCCCGGGCGGCCGGCTGCGGGCGGCCGCCGCGAGCTGCCGCAGGGTGACGCCGAGCCCGTACACGTCCGAACGCACCGACAGGCCGCGTGCGCCCAGCGCGCTCACCTCCGGCGCGACGTAGCCGGGTGTGCCCAGCACGGGGCCGTCGGCGCCGAGCCGGTGCACGCCGCCGAGGTCGATGAGCTTGACGCGGTCGCCGTGGTGCATGACGTTGTGCGGTTTGATGTCGCAGTGCACCAGCTTCTTGCGGTGCAGATGGTCCAGTGCCTGCAGCACGGCGCAGCCGTAGGCCAGGACGTGCTCGATGACCCGTTCCTCGCCGAACGGGCCGTCGCCGCGCCGGATGCGGTCCCGTACCTGGGCCAGTGACATGCCGTCGACGTACTCCATGACCGTGTAGCTGGTGCGGCCGTCGCTCTCGGCGGTTCCCCAGTCGGGGTGCGCGACGTGGTTGAAGACGCGGACGATGCCCGGGTGGTCGACGCTGGTGAGGTACCGGCGCTCTTCGCCTGCCCGTTGCAGGGCCGCGCTGTCGCCGGTGTGGATCAGCCCTTTGAGGGCGACGTAGCGGTCGAACAGGCGGGTGTCGCGGGCGAGGTAGATCCAGCCGAGGCCGCCGTGGGCGAGACAGCCGACGACCGTGTACTGGCCGCCGCCGACGCGTTCCCCCGGGGCCAGGCGCGGGGTGAAGTCGAAGGGGTGCCCGCAGCGTTCGCAGTAGCCCCTGGTGAGCGCCGGCTGCCCGGCGTAGGGCACGCCGACGACCGCCGTGCAGCCGCGCCAGCCGCAGGTCTTGCCGCCGAGGACAGCCCGTGGATCGCGGACGACGAGTTCCTCGGGGGAGGGCGCTCCGACGACCGGCAGGTCGAGCGGCCCGGGGCCGGGCGGGCCGACGGTGAACAGCGGGTCGCGGACCGTGCGCAGCGTACGGGGTTCCCTCTCACTTCCGGGGGGCCGGGGCGGCCGTCGGCCGCAGTCGGAGCAGAAGCCGGTCCCGGCGACGATGCGCCCGGCGCATCCACGCCGGGGACACGGATGTTCCGGCCGGTCGGGTCCGGGCGGGGCGCTGCGGGGTGGGGTCACGGGAGTTCGTCCCCTCGCCGGCGTGGACGTGGCCGATGGGTACGGGCGCGGACCGCCCGGAGGAACTCCGCCACCGCCCGTTCCGCCTCGGCGAGTTCGCACGGCGCGCGGTAGAGCAGCTCGTGCGCCGCGCGGTACAGCCCGGCGATGTCCTTGTCCTCGGTCAGCCCGTGGGCGGCGGCGAGCGCGAAGTACGCGTCGAGCCGGCCGCGCAGCTCGTCGCGGCGCGCGATATCGGTCTCGGCCCGGCCGATGGCCTCCTCGGCCCCCACCAGTCCTTTCTCCACGGCTTTTTCGAAGGCTTCGAGCAGTACGGGCAGCCGCTCGTCCTGCCGGGCGGCCGCTTCCCGGAGCCGGATCAGGTCCAGTCGCAGCCCGGCCGCCTCCTTCGGCACCGGCTGCGGCGGGGCGATGAGCGCGATCCGGTCGCGGGCCGTGCGCTCGCGTGCGGCCACGTGCTCGATGCGGTCACGGACCCGGTCGAGCCGGGCGACGGGGTCGTCGTTGCGCGGGTCGGCCATCCTCTTCGCCAGCTCCAGGATCGGTGACGCGGGGCTACGGAAGACGAGCAGCAGCCGGGCGCCGCGCGCCGCGAGCACCCCGGTGAACTCGACTAGTGCGGCGGGGCGTTCGGCGTGGTCGACGCCCTCCGCGACGATGGTCAGCGGCACGCTCCGGGCCCGGCCGAGCCACTGGACGGCCTCGCCGCCCCCGCCCCGGAACCCCAGCCGGTCGGCGGCCCGCCACGCGAGCCCGGCCACGGTCACCCCGGACACGTCGAGCGCGAGATCGACGCTGCCGAGGGGCGGGACGGTGCCGTCGGGGGCGGCCGGGTCCGGGACGGTGCCGCCGGGGGTGCCGTGTGGTCCGTCTCCGGCGGTGACGGCGTCGCCGGGCGCGCGGTGTCCCGCGCGTGCGGTGCCGGTGCTGTTCCGGGGGGACGGTGCGTCAGGGGTGTGTCCGGCTGCGCGGGCGCGGTTGCGGTCCGGGGGAGCGGGGGCGCCGGCGGGCGCACGGGTGCTGCTCGGCGGGTCGGTGGCGCAACCGGCGCCTCCGGGCGGGCCGTTGTCCGCAGGCACCCCGGGCACCCCGTGCCGTCCCGTTCCCGGCGCATCGTGTCCCGTGCCCGGGGCCTCGGTGCCGTGCCCCCTCTCCGGTCCGCGCCCGCGCGCGGCGGCACCGCTCGCCGGCGGGAACGGCGCCGCCCCGGTCGCCCGGAAACCCGGCCCCGCGGCACTCGCCCCGCCCTCCCGGTCCGCCAGCGCCACCGCGCGGCTCAGCGCCGCCGACCGTTCCGTGTCCGTCTTCCTGACGACCACCGCCTCCACCGGGCGCGTGCCCTCCGCCGCGCGGAACCAGTCGGCCAGGAAGCGGGCGAACTCCCCGTCCACGCGGGCGGATTCGGGCACTACAGGAAGGGAGTTGCAGGGCTCGCCCGTCACGTACGGGTCGATGTGCGGCAGGTACCGGGCGATGGTCCCCACCGGGATCATGTACGACAGCCGCAGCGGTGGGCCGTACGGTGCGTCGGGGTGGTCGTCGTAGCGGCTGACGACCATGCCGAGCACGTACCCGGTCGCGTTGTCGATGACGGCGGTCCCGCTGAACCCGGGCCGCACCGTGTGCTCCTGCCTTCCGGGGTCGAGCTGCACCCACTCGCCGCGCGGCCCGGCCGGCCCCGCGATCCCGGCGCCGAACCAGACTCCGTCGCGGAGGCTCCGGGGGAATCCGCACATCCGCACCGCCCGCCCATAGGACGGTACGAGCCGGTGCAGCGGCGCCCCCTCGGACGCCGTGCGGGGCTCGGTCAAGGTCAGCAGGGCCAGGTCCCCGCAGTCGGCCCGCGCCGGGACCCAGGAGCCCTTGACGTACCGGGCCGGCGACTGCCAGACGGGGTCCCACAGGTGCTCGGCCACGACCTCCTCGCCCGCGCCGTCGATGACATGGGCGCACGTGAGCACGGTGTCGGTGCAGAGCAGGATGCCCGCGCCGAGGACGAACCCGCCGCGGTCGGAGATCCGTAATACCCAAGGGGGGCTGAACGCGGGGCCGTTGACGCCACCGCGGACGATCCCGGCGCCGTCCGTCACGGGTCCCCCGGCCGTGTCCCCCATGCGGCGAGAGCATACGCGCGCGACGGCGGACCGTACCCCCGTGCGCCGTGGTGCTCACCGTTCCGGGTGAAGCGCCCGGCGGGCGCTGCCACGGCTGTCCCGCGCGCCCCCGGGTCACCCGTTCGCAGTGATCCCCCGGCACGCGTCCCACCAGCACCGTCACGACCCCGTGTGCACCTCCGGTGACCTGGCGTTACGCCGTACGGGGCGCGGTCGCGCGGCGGCCCGGGGCGGCTCGCGCGCCCCCTTTCCGGGCGTGCCCCGAGGTGCGTGCCCGGCGCGCGGCCCGGACGCTCGGCTCGTAGGAGCGCGGAACCCCCCACTCCTGCTGCGGCACCACCGGGTGCCGCGACCGCGCTCACGGAGGAAGAGGCATGCGTAACTCACGAGTGCTCACCGGGGCCGCCATGACCATAGCCGCACTGGGGCTGGCGAGCGCGCCCGCGTTCGCGGGGGACTACGGGAAGCTGGACGTCTCGCCGAGCCCGGCCAAGGCCGGCGCGGAGGTCACGGTGTACTCGACGGCCTGCGGCGCGAACGGTTCGGCCCAGGGCGACGCCAGCGCCGTCGGCGGCCCGGCCTCGTTCGAGCTGAGGGCCGGCGCGAAGGACACCGTGGCCGGCACGTTCAGGGTTCCCGAGCACGCCAAGCCGGGCACGTACGGGGTCGGTATCCGCTGCCACACCGGCAAGGAGGCCACCGGCGACGTCGTCGTCACCGACAAGGGCGACAAGGGTGAGAAGGGTGAGAAGTCGCCCGCCCCGGAGAAGAAGGCCCCCGGCAAGGCGGCGCCCGCCTCCAGCGCCCCGGCGCCGATGCACCCGGGAGCCGGACAGCAGCCCCCCAAGGGCGCGGTGAAGACCGGTGTCGGTTCCACGAGCGACAACTCCGGTCTGACCGAACTCATGGCGGGCGCCGCCCTGTTGGCCACGGCGGCCGTCGGCGGAACCTGGTTCCTGACCCGGCGCGGCAGGGGCAACCGGATCTGAACACGCGCTCCCGGTCCCCGGACGCGCGCGCCCGGGGACCGCGGTGCCGTGGAGGTCCCGATGCCGCACCACCGGCCGCGTGCCCGCCGTTCCCCCCGCTGCCCCCGTCCGTCGCCGGTCCCGCCGGCGCACTGGCCGTACACGCCGGAGAGCCGGCGCGCCAGCGTCGCCGGCGTGCTCCTGGCGGCCGTGCTGGGCGGCGGGGGCTGGCTGCTCGCGGACGGTGCGACCACGCACCCGCCGCCGCAGCCCTCGGCTGCCGAGGCGTTCGCCGGGGCGGGCCCCCGGCCGGACATCGTCGGCCCGGTGCTGCCGCCGCTGCCGCCCGCCGAGCCGACCCGGGTGCGCATCCCCGCGATCGACGTGGACGCGCCCGTCATGCCGCTGGGCCTGCTGTCCGACGGCACCCTCGACAGCCCGCCGGAGACGGAGAGCGACCTGACCGGCTGGTACGCGGACGGCCCCGCGCCCGGCGCGGTGGGCACCGCGGTCGTCGCCGGGCACGTCGACACCGCTTCCGGGCCCGCCGTCTTCTACAGCCTCGGCGCCCTGAAACGGGGCAGCGCGGTGGAGGTGGCGCGCGCGGACGGCAGCACCGCCCTGTTCACCATCGACGCGATCGAGGTGTACGACCGCAGGACCTTCCCTTCCGAGAAGGTCTACGGGCCCACGCGCCGCGCCGAGTTGCGGATCATCACGTGCGGCGGCGGCTTCTCCCAGGAGGAGGGCGGCTATCTGGGGAACGTGGTGGCCTACGCGCACCTGACGGGCGTCAGATGACCGGCTCCTCCGGATCCCCGGGCTCCTCCTGATCCCCGTCCTGATTCCCGTCCTGATCCCCGGCTGCCCGCGCGGCCCGGAAGCCCGCCAGCACGTCCAGGATCTGCTCCCCGTACTTGGCCAGCTTGCTCTCGCCGACGCCGCTGACCGAGCCGAGCTCGCCGAGCGAGCCCGGCACGGCGGTGGCGATCTCGCGGAGCGTCGCGTCGTGGAAGATCACATAGGCGGGCACGCCCTGCTCCTTCGCCGTCGCCGCCCGCCAGGCGCGCAGCTCCTCGAAGAGCGGCACGGCCTCCTGCGGCAGATCCGCGGCGGCGGCAGCGCGCTTGCCGCCGCCGGTGCCGCTCTTCGCGGACTTCGCGGCCCGCGCGGGCCTCTCCGGCTCGCGCCGCAGCAGCACGTCCCGCCGCCGGCCCAGCACCTCGCCGCTGGCCTCGGTGAGCACGAGCGTGCCGTAGTCGCCCTCCACCGCCAGCAGCCCTTGCGCGAGCAACTGCCGCACCACACCGCGCCATTGGGCGACCGACAGCTCGGTGCCGATACCGAAGACCGTCAGGGTGTCGTGGTCGTGCTGGATGACCTTCGCGGTCTTCTTGCCGAGCAGGATGTCGATGATCTGGCCCGCCCCGAACTTCTGCCGCCGCTCGCGCGCCAGCCGGTAGACGGCGGAGAGGAACTTCTGCGCGGCGATCGTCCCGTCCCAGGTCTCGGCGGGCGTCAGACACGTGTCGCAGTTGCCGCAGGCGCCGCTGTCCTGCCCGAAGTAGGCGAGCAGCCGCACCCGGCGGCACTCGACGGTCTCGCACAGCGCGAGCATCGCGTCGAGGTGCGCGGCGAGCTTGCGGCGGTGCGCCTCGTCGCCCTCCGAACCGTCGATCATCTTGCGCTGCTGGACGACGTCCTGCAGCCCGTACGCCAGCCACGCCGTCGACGGCAGCCCGTCACGGCCGGCGCGGCCCGTCTCCTGGTAGTAGCCCTCGACGGACTTCGGCAGGTCCAGGTGCGCGACGAAGCGCACGTCCGGCTTGTCGATGCCCATCCCGAACGCGATCGTCGCGACGACGACCACGCCGTCCTCGCGCAGGAACCGCGCCTGGTTCGCGGCCCGCGTCGCCGCGTCGAGCCCCGCGTGGTACGGCAGCGCGTCGATCCCGTGCGCCACGAGGAAGGCGGCCGCGTCCTCGACCCCCTTGCGGGACAGGCAGTACACGACGCCCGCGTCGCCCTCGTGCTCCGTGCGCAGCAGCTCCAGCAGCTGCTTCTTCGGATCCTCCTTCGGCACGATCCGGTACTGGATGTTGGGCCGGTCGAAGCTCGCCACGAAGTGCCGCGCGCCCTGCAACCCCAGCCGGCCCGCGATCTCCGTGTGCGTCGCCTTCGTGGCCGTCGCGGTCAGCGCGATGCGCGGGACGTCCGGCCAGCGCTCGTGCAGCGCGGACAGCGCGAGATAGTCCGGGCGGAAGTCGTGGCCCCACTGCGCCACGCAGTGCGCCTCGTCGATCGCGAAGAGGGAGATCTTGCCCCGGTCCAGCAGCCGCAGCGTCGACTCCACGCGCAGCCGCTCGGGGGCGAGATAGAGCAGATCCAGCTCGCCCGCGAGGAACTCGGCCTCCACCATGCGCCGTTCGTCCACGTCCTGCGTCGAGTTGAGGAACCCGGCCCGCACGCCGAGCGCGCGCAGCGCGTCGACCTGGTCCTGCATGAGCGCGATCAGCGGCGAGACGACGACCCCGACACCCTCGCGCACGAGCGCGGGGATCTGGTAGCACAGCGACTTCCCGCCACCGGTGGGCATGAGCACGAGCGCGTCGCCGCCGGAGACGACGTGCTCGATGATCTCTTCCTGCTCGCCGCGGAAGGCGTCGTACCCGAAGACCCGGCGCAGGACACGGAGGGCATCACTGCCCCCGGTCTCTCCGGGGTCCACGGGGTCTGCCGGGCTGGAGGGGAGGGTGGTGGAGTCGGCCATTGCCAAAGTGTATGGGGGCGGGACGGGGCCGTGGGGCGGCTTCCACAAGCCTGTGGACAACCGCACGCGGGGTGGCGCGCGGGCACGGGCTCGGGCGACAGCCGGGGCGGTGCGACAGCTGGGGCGGTCCGGCACTGGGGCGGCCGGCGCCCGCGCGGCCCTCGGCGTGACCTACTCCACATCCACCCCGTACGCCCGCACCAGTTCCTCCAGCCCGCCCGGATAGCCCTGCCCGCCCAGCACGAAGTCCCAGTCACCGTTCGCGCGGCGTCGGAAGGAGCCCAGGACGAGTGCCGTCTCGCCGGGGCGGCCCTCGGAGACCTCCAGTTGTCCCAGCTCCGTGCCCGACGCGTCCGCGAGCCGGATGCGGGCGTCGGTGAAGCCGGAGAGATCCGCGTGCGGATCCAGTTCCGGGTCGACCGCCGCGACCAGCACCAGCCGGTCCGCCGTCGTCGGCAGCGCGTCGAAAGCCACTTCCAGCGCGGCCCGGTCCGCCCCGCTCGCGGGCACCGCCCGCACCGTCCCGTCCGGGGTGCGCGGATTGTTGAAGAAGACGAAGTGCTCGTCGCCGAGCACCCGCGTGCCCTCGCACACGAGCGCGCACACGTCCACGGCGACGGACCCGGACCACGCCATGCCGAGCACGCTGTACCCGCCGCGGTCCTCGGCCGGCTGCGGCGCGGCGGCGGTCGCGGTGGTCGCGGCCGTACGGGCCGTACCCGCGCCGGTGCCCGTACCGCCCGTACGGGCCGTACCGCCCGTACCGTCCCCGCCTCCCAGCCGCCCCCGCAGCCCGTGCTGCCCCAGCAGCTCGACCAGTTCCTCGCCGGAGACGAGCGTGAGCGGCTTGCCCTCGGCGAAGGCGTACGACCCGGGACCGAAGCCCGAAGTCGTCACCAGCACACCCTTGTTGGCGCCCGCACCCTGCACCGTCCCGTACAGGTCGCGCACCGCCGTCGGCGGCACCGTCTTCCGGTACCGCTTGACCTGCACGATGATCCGGCCCCCGCTGATCGGATCCGGGTCCAGCGCCTCCACGTCGACGCCGCCGTCGTTGGAGCGGCTCGTCATCACCGCCCGCATGCCCCGCGCCCGGAACAACTGGGCGACCAGCGCCTCGAACTCGACGGGGTCCATCTCGTACAGATCGGGGTCGTCCCCGCCGCCGTGCGAGACGACGCCGCGCCCCACCTCGTCCGGCGTGCGGACGGGCCGTACGGCCGCCCGCTGCTCCGGCCGCGCGGACAACTGCCCGCCGAGCCCCTCCACGAGACAGTCGACCGCGCTCACCTGCTCCAGGTGCAGTCCGTCGAACGCGGCCCGGGTGACGGCCACCGAGGCGAGCACCAGCCGCGCCCGTCGCCCGGTCACCGGATCGTGGTCGTCCACGAAGCCGTTGACCGCGACGGAGTCCAGCGCCCCGAACTCGTCCGCCGCGAACAGATCACGCACCACCAGCAGGACGCACTGCGCCAGCACGTCCCGGTAGACGGCCCTGCGCTGCGCGGCCGGCCGCGCGGTCTCCCGGTGCTCGTCGGCGGTCGGCATATAGCGCACGGCCTTCGCCTCAGGTACGACGTCGTAGCCGGGCAGCTCCCACGTGAGGAAGAGTTGCCGTGCCGCAGGGTCGTACGCCGCCGACACCTGCCGGGGGAGGTCCTCGGGCCAGGCGGTCGACGAGTACAGGGCACCTGAGAAGTAGTCCACGACGGCGTCCGGATCACGCTCCCGCAGTGCCGCGACGAGCGCGCCGATCCCCGCGTTGTGCCGCCGGATCTCCTCCCGCTGCCCGGCGGCCCACTGGTCGTACTGCGCCCGGTACGCGGCCAGTTGCTGCTGCCGCTGCGCCTCCGCGGACTGCGCGGCTGCCCAGTCGCGCTCGTACTGCTGCCGCCCCCGGAACGACCGGTACAGGTTCGGATCCGGCATCGGCACGGGCTGCCCCAGGTGCCCCGGCTGGAACGGCTCGACCTCCTCCGGCCGGGCCAGCGCCCGCGTGGAGAACGCGGGCTCCCGGCACCCGGCCGCCAGCAGCCCCGTCAACTCCGCGACGCGCGCCTCCAGCTCCTCCGTCCGTTGCCGGGCCTCCGCCTCCTGCCGCCGCCGGTACGCCGCCCGCTGCTCCCGGTCCAGCCGCGCGGCCTCCCGCTCCCGCGCCCGCTGCTGCCGCTCCCACTCGCGCTGCTCCTGCACCTGCCGCCGGTGCTCCAACTCCCGCTGCCGCTGCTGCTGACGCTTGGTCTCGGCCCAGATGCCTATCAGTCCGTTGGAGCGGCTCATACGAGAACGTGTCCTCCCCACGGGACGCCTGGCCGTCCCGGTCCCTGCACCGGCCCCACAACCAGTGACGTCTGCTTTCGACTCTAGGTCACCGTGGGGTGGAAGATCGTCTGCGCCCGGTCTCATCCGCATGAGCGATGTACGGGTACGGGTGTACGTGCTTGGCTGGACATATGCCGAAACGTACGAGGTGCCGCACCGTTTGCGCTGTCGGGGCCGCCGTCGTCGCGGCCGCGCTCGGCCCCCTCGCCCTGGCGGCCCGGGCGACTCCCGCTCCCGCGCAGGCCGTCACGATCCGGGAGACCCGCGCCGAGGCCCAGGTCAACTTCTTCTACAAGGACTACCGCCGGGCGATCGAGCGACGCGACCCCGTGACGGCCAAGGAAGTCCGCACCAAATACCTCACCCAGGACCTCAACAGACGCCTCGACGCCTGGGCCAAGCTCCACGAGGCGGACCCGGTCTTCCGCGCGCAGAACGCCCCGCCGGCGTGGTCGGTGCGGTACGAGGGCAGCGGCGCGGGCCACGCGACGGTGATCCTCACGGAGCGCTGGGGGCACGGGCCGCAGGCGAAATCACAGGACGTGTGGTACGCGGTGCGGCTGGACACCCTGGTCATCTCGGACATCGAGGACCCGCCGAGGTGAGTGCGGCGGTGCGGCCCGTGCGATGGAAGAGGCGGCCCTTGTGACGGAAGAGACTGAGGGAACCCCTTCCCGCCCCCACACCCCCGGGGCATCCTGAACCAGCGTGATCACGCCGCCCCGAGCGGCCGCCCGATCACGGCGAACAGGACCGGGGGAACGGGGACTTCGTGATGGGCACGGGTGCGGTGCTGGGCGTCGGCGCGGTGTCGTTGGGAATGGTGCTCACCCCCGGCCCCAACATGATGTACCTCGTCTCCCGGAGCATCACCCAGGGCCGCCGCGCGGGCCTGATATCCCTCACCGGCGTCGCGCTCGGCTTCCTCGCCTATCTCACCGCTGCCAACCTCGGTCTGTCGGCTCTCTTCCTCGCCGTCCCGTGGCTGTACATGACGGTCAAACTCGCCGGCGCCGCCTATCTGGCCTGGCTCGCCTGGAAAGCCCTCAAGCCGGGCGGGACATCGGTCTTCACCCCGCAGCAGCTCTCCCCGGACTCCCCGCGACGCCTGTTCACCATGGGCCTGATGACGAATCTTCTCAACCCGAAGATCGCCGTCATGTACCTCTCCCTCATCCCCCAGTTCGTCGACCCGGCCGCAGGTCATGTCCTGCTCCAGGGCTTCGCGCTCGGCGGCGTACAGATCGCGGTGAGCCTGGCCGTGAACTGCGCGATCGTCCTCGCGGCAGGATCGATCGCCCTGTTCCTGCGCCGCCGCCCGATGTGGCTGAAAATCCAACGCCATGTGATGGGCGGGGTATTGGGAGCCCTCGCGGTGAAACTGGCCCTGGACCGCTCACAGCCGACGGCGGCGTGAGCGGGTCCCTTCCTTCCGGCGCGCACTGACGAGTGCGCCGCGCCCTCAGTTCCGCATGCACCAGTCGATGATGGCGCGGAGCGCGTCCTGCACGGCCTTCTGGTCCGCTTCGTCAAGCTCTACGCCGAGACGCAAGGCCGTGCACAGGTCCGACCGGTCGATGCGGCCGACGGCAGGATCCGCAGCCCTGCGGCCGTGAAGCCGTGCGATGTGCTTCCCGACGATTCCGGGCAGCCGGAGCTCCTGGGCCATGGACCGCAGATCGTGATGCGGCTCCAGGGCGGACGAGTCGCGGTGCTTGCCGCGTGTCAGCAGACGTTCCGAGAGGGCGCACTCCGCCGTGTGGAGGAGCAGCAGGGAGACCGTGGCCGAGTCGAGCCCGGCGGCGTCGATTCTCGTCGCGCTGCCGAGCAGTTGGTCCCGCCTGTGCTGAAGGTCCCGTTTCCCCATGTGGAGCGGCATGAGGCCATCTTGTCAGTGGGGCCGGGCGGTTCGGGTGCGTTCAGAGCACGCCACGCTCCGTGGCGGAACCGTAGCCCACGCCCTCGTCGTCCCCGTCCCCGACCCGTTGTCAGTGGTGCCTGGGAGTATCGAGGGCAGTGGAGGGCGTCGGGGAAGCGCGTTGCTTCCCTGACACGTTTTCGATAGACATGGGTGTTCATCAGGAGAGAAATGTGACGCAGGCACACCTGGAGATGTCCAAGAATGTCCGGGTGGGAACAGCGCACATGACGGTCCGGGGGTAAGTGCATGAAGTTCGACATGGGGCAGACGACCCTGTCCGATCTCGGGTCGGCGACGGAGGGTTCCAGCTCCGATCTGGGCGCGCTCATCCAGCAGTTGATCGCCGCGGCGGACCCGCTGGAAGGCAAGTTCAACGGCGCCGGAAAGGCCGCCTTCGACTCCTTCAAGATGCGCGCCGACGAGATCACGGCCGCGCTCAACGATTCGCTCCAGGCGATTCTGGGTGGACAGTCCGGCATGGACACCGCGTTCGGCACCGGTGACCAGGAGCAGGAGTCCAACGCCTCGCAGAACATGGCCGGGGCCAACTTCGACGCCGCCCGTTTCTCCGGGCGATAAGGGGCAGGGGATTTCACGATGGCGAATCTGGACCGCCGCAGCTACGACACCGGTGCCTCGTCCGAGGTGCAGGGCAATCTGCAGGGCGTCATCGGCCAGCTGGAGCGCGTGCTGAACGACCGTGACCGCGCGGTGAAGACGGCCATGGCCAACTTCCAGGCGGACGGCGTCTCGGACGAGTACCACGGCAAGGAAGTCCGCTGGCAGCGCGCGTCCCACGAGGTGCGCGAGATCATCCGTCTCGTCCGCACGACGATGGTGCAGAACGACCAGACGGCGCAGTCGACGCTGGCGAAGGCGAAGGCGGCGGTCGACAACATCGGCTGACGCCGCGCCATGGCCGACGCGGCGCGCGTCGCGGGCACGACGCGCGCTGCCGGCACGGCGTGTGCCGATGAGATCGACCGGTACCCGGACAGAGGGGCTTCAGGGGGCTTTTTGTGACGGCTTGGGACATATATCCGTCGAGCGTGAGCGGTGTGCTCCAGCGTTGCGGCAAGGCGGCCAAGGACCTGGGCGAGGCAGGCCAGAAGGTCCAGGGGGACCTCCAGAAGGCCGCGGGCTCGGCGGGCACCGTGTCCGGCGTCTACTGCGGTGCGACGCCGCCGTCGGGCCCCGTCAGTGACGCACTGGGCGACTTCTTCGGCAAGTGGGAACGGGACGTCGTCTATATCGCGAAACGGACCGAAGCCTCTTTCAAGGGCGCCCGGCTGGCCACCGAGGCGTACATCGAGGGCGACTTGAAGATGGCCGCCCAGAAGCAGGGCGACGCGCTGAAGGAGCCGGAGATCAAGCCGGAGGACCTCAGCAGCGGCAAGTCCCAGGGCAACTCTTCGGGTGGTGGCAAGTGAGCGACGACCAGCTCGTCAACCCGATGCAGATACCCGTGTTCACGGGTGATTTCGGGGAGTTGGAGCGGGCTTCCGCCGATCTGAAGGCGCAGGCCGGGAAGTTCCGGGACGCCGGTGGGTCGGTGCACTCCGAGTTCCAGGGCCTGGCCTCGTGCTATCACGCCCCGGAAGCGGACCAGCTGTTCGCGACCACCGCGCCGGTGAAGACCAAGTCGGACCATTTCGCGGGTGACTTGGAGAAGGTGTCGGCCGCACTGGACACGTACGTGTCGGAGGCCAAGCCGATCGCAGCGCGGTTGCAGACGCTCCGGGATCAGGCGTTCGCGTTCGTCGAGAGCGTCCGGGGCGATGACGACTGGCGCAAGGACCAGAAGAACATCGACCGGAACAACGGCATCGATACCGGGGTCAAGGCGGCCTGGGCGGAATTCATGGATGCCGAGCGGGCCTGCGCGAGCAAGATCCGTGCGCTGGTGGGCCTGTCCGAGCTGGTCACCGACGACGGCAGTCACCAGTCCAATATGTACGGCTACTCCCTCGACTCCCTCAAGGAGGCCGAGGAGATGCCCTGGGGCAAGCGCGCGGAGCGTGAGTACGAGGGCGTCGAGTGGCTCTGGCACAAGACCGTCGACTTCGGCAAGGGCTTCTTCGTCGACGGCGTCTGGGGCACCGTCCGGGGCCTCGGTACCCTCGTCGGCGTCGACGGCTGGGACAAGGCCGGCCAGGCATGGACGGGCCTGGGCAAGCTCGCCACGGGCTTGGCCATCACGGCCACCCCTGCGGCAGGCATCTTCTGGACGGCCCGTGACGACCAACTTCCTTCCTGGCTCCGGGACTCCCGTAAAGCGGTCAAGGAGACCGGTAAGGCGCTGGTCGCCTACGACGAGTGGGGCAAGAATCCGGCCCGTGCGGCCGGCTCGGTCACGTTCAACGTCCTGACGACCGTCTTCTCCGGCGGCGCGGGCACGGCGGCGAAGGCGGGCGCGGTCGGCAAGGTCCTCTCGGTCACGGGCAAGGTCGCGAGGGCCGTCGACGCGACGACGTACGTCAGCAAGTTCGGCAAGTTCGGTGTCGCCAAGGTCGGCGACCTGATGGGCACGCTGAAAGACCTGCCCTTCAACGTCCGCCTGGGCGCGAACCTGCACACGGGCAACACGTTCAAGATGCCGGAGCGGTTCCCGGAAGAGCACTTCGTCCAGGGCTGGGACCGCCACGGCAGCCCGACGTTCATGGACAAGCGGACGGGCGACCTCTACCACGAGAACGGTGACCTCTACCAGGCGGTGAAGCACGCCGAGAAGGAGGCGCCGGCCGGCGAACGTGTCCCGAACGAGCATGAGTTGGACGCGGGGCGGAAGCTGGCCGCGAAGGAGGAGCAGAAGGTACTCGTCGGCGTCCGTTCGGGTACGGACGTGAAGGCGTCCGTGGGCGGTACGGCGGACCACCTGTCGGGCGGCAGCGCGGCCGAGCGCGTCCCGCCGGGCGGATCGGCAGGACGTGGTTCAGGCGCTTCTTCTGGTCACGCTCCCGGCAACTCGCCCGACCACGGCACCGGAGGAGGGGTGGATCGCGTGCCCCGGGGCTCGGCGGACGGCCACGTCCGACGGGGGACAGCGGGTCACGAGCCACTTGGTGGGCCGCGTCATTCAGAGTCTTCTCACGGCGAATATGGGCCGGACCGGAACCTGCACACGGTTGACGGTGCGCACCAGGCTGATCAGGCACGGTCGGCCCACCCTGGTGATAGTGGTCATGACCATGCGCCGCACGGTGCCGAGCCGGATCACGGCTTCGGCGACGCCGATCGCCCGGCCTCCCACGACGATGGGCACGCTCCTGCGGCGGCTGAAAGCCACGAGTCCGGACACGGCGGTCCTGCGCCGGAAGGCGTGCCGCTGGAGCCGCAGCCTGACTGGCATGGAAGCAGCGCCGATAAAATGCGACATCACCGGCGCCCGGCTGTAGATGTTTCGCGACTCTCTCATGAGGAGAAGGTTTCGGTTCTTGAGACAGAAGCGCAACATCTCGCTGACGATGCTGTGAATGCCCCGAAGGGTGAAGCAGCGCCTGGTGACCACTACTTGGAATCGGGATGCGCCGGGAGTTTTCTGCACGACAACGTGATATCTGTACACAGCAGCACGACTAAGCTGCATGGGCAGACACTGCCGCACACTCACCCAGTGTTGAGAGACATACTGCAACAGATTCAGGAAGATGTTGACAGAGGTGTACTCGAAAAGAAGGGAAGAGGGCATGGAAAGTGTGCAGAGATCTCGTTGATCAGCGACAGGCTCCGCCAGTTGGATCCGACGGGTTCGACTATACGTACGGTCGATGATGCGCGCCGGGTGCTGGAGGGTAGCGTGATGCACACTAGGCGGATTGGCGACGTCATCCATAAGAGGACGGGTGAGGTCGGAGGGCGTCATGGCGACTTCTTTCCGCCCTGCGACACATGCAAGCATGTCTTGCCGCAGCTCGGCATCCACGTGCACAAGTGATCACCCGATGACGGAACGGAACGTACATGACTGTAGGTGACCTCTCTCCGGAGGCCGTGTCCTGGCTGACGGATAACGGCTGGTTCCCCGGCAGGGACATTGGTGCCGAGTGCGATGAGCTCGTCAACGTGTGTGTGCGCGACTCGGAGCGTCAGGGGGCGCCGCTTCAACCGTTTGATGCTGCGAGCCGAATCATCCGGACCTATGGCCTTTTGAAGCTGAAGCATCCAAGGGTTTCGGGCTGCATTCTGGAGATGGACCCTACGGTCGGTTATGAGGGTGATGCGGGAGTCATTTCTGAGCTGGCCTCGAACTTGGGCTGTCGCCTCTTCCCTGTTGGGTTCGAATCAGAGGAGTTCGGGCTGGTGCTTGTGGACGAGCGAGGGCGATTCTTCTACCTCCACCACACCGGAGGTTATTTCTGGGGGGCGGATGAGAACGAAGCGTTCATGAGATTCATGACCGGCGCCGACGCGCCGGATGCGGAGGACTTCTTTGTCTGATCAGTTTCCGGCGGTGGCGTCCTCGCTGCTCATCAACGACACCATCGTCAGTCACACCAGCCTTGTCGGGGAGGGGCACCCCAATCTCCATCCCGCCGTCTGGCGCTTTGTCGAAGAGCTGCCGGAGGACCAGCGCGGCCGCTTCACCGGCCGCTGTGCCGAAGCGGTCCTGATTTCGGACCAGTTGTGGCGCCTGGACTCCGAGCGCAGTGGTGAGCCGCCGGTCAGCATCACGGAGGCGGCTCCGCACTTCGCCGGCGCCGCGATGACGTCGCGCATGATCCGGCCCCAGGGGGACGCCGATCACGGGAAGCCCACTCGCCCGTGCAGTGCGTGCTCGGCACTCATCGAGGCTCTGGGAATCCAGTTCATTGGGTGAAGGGTCTTACCCTTCCTATGCGTTGAGCTCGACAGTCACTGGCGTGCACGCTCTGCTGATGTGTGAGCAACGGCGTCGTGTTGCCCTCCGGGCCGTTGAGCACGGCGCTGTTTGTCGGACGGCGCCACGATGACTGAGGAAATAGTGCGAGTATCCGGACGCAAGTCCACAGTGGCCGCAGCCTTGGCTGCTGCTGTGACCCTGATAGCAGGCTGCGGCAGTGGCGATGGTGGCGCCGAAAAGACCTACGATGTGACCCTTGAGGCGCAAGACACCGGGAAGACCTCCATCTACTACACCCTTGAGACCAACCACTTCGAACAGGTGACTCTGCCCTGGAAGAAGTCAGGCAAGGTCACGTTGAAGGATGCCGAGCTGAAGGTCGGCCGAACGGTGTCGGTGGTACCTGGGACTGTGCAGGACCCTGACGGCACGCTTCGGGCCGGGTCGTGCGTCATTTATGTCGATGGCAAAAAGGTGTCGGACAATCAGAACGGCAAGTCCAACAAGGGTTGCGAGTACAAGTTGAAGTGACCGGCGCAGACTGCCAGTTGGCTGCACTTTCGTATCTGATGGTCGCTATGCGGCGTGACTGGACCTGCTGTTGTCGGTGGCCGCCGATAGGGGGTCACGGCCATTTCCGTGGAGGACTTCAGCCGTGGCGCCCTCCCCTCACCCCTGCCGTTCACGGATGCGCCGGGATGCGCCGCCTAGACGCCGGTGCAGTGCGCCAAGGCGCTTGAGCAGTTCGAGGAGACCAAGGCGAAGGGATACGCGCCGCCGCTTGAGCCTTGGGTCGTGGACGGTGTCATGCAGGTCATCGGCTGGCTGCGGCACACGGAAGGCCGGCCCGGGTACGGGATCATAGGCTTCCGTTGTTGAGGCGCGGCGCCGACGAAGACCTTTCGGGCGCGCTCCTGTGCGGACTCGGGCAGCGGCCCCTGGAGGTCCGGTGTGGCATCGCTCAAAGGTCGTCCGGCAGAAGTTGGAACGCCGCCGGTCCATGCAGCGGGCGCATCGCGCGGAAGTCACGCCGGTCCACCGTGAGGATCGCGCAGGTGTCGTACTCCGCTGCCAGGACCACGTTGATCGCGTCCACGAGGTCCAGGTCGAGCCCCGCGTAGCGTTGTCGTACGGTGACGGCATCACGAAGGACCGCAGGAGTGGTGTCCGCGAGGGAGAAGCGTCCGGATGCGACGCGTGCGGCGATGACGGACACCGCCTGGTCAGCCGCTGCACGGCTGCCCCTGGAAGTGGCGACCTGATGCAACTCGGTGACCGTCATCGGGGACACGACCGTGAGCGCTGCTGCGGACAGGGCGGCATGGGCGGCTTGGTGGTCCTTGTCGCTGCGGTTGAGCGCGGCCAGCAAGCCGCCCGTGTCCGCGATGAGGATCATCGGGTGTCTCCGGTGGTGCGGCGTAGTGAGCGGATGTCGTCGTGGGTGACTGCTTCGCCCAGATCGAGGAGTTCGTCGTCGGAGAACACGGGGGTGTCCCAGGTGCGTACGGACAGGGCAGCGATGTGCACACCGCGCCGGATGATCTCGGCTTCGGAGACGCCCAGGCGAGCTGCTGCCTCCTTGATCGTTTCCAGGTCCTCGGAGTCCGCGTAGACGTTCGTTCTCTTCAGCATGTGTACCAGAGTAGTACATGCCCCCCCTCGGGGGGCGTGGCCCGGTGTGGCCCTAGGGCGTCACGTCGAGCGGGTGCTTCTGTGGGTGGTCGCGCAGTGGTGGTGCAAGGCGCGTTCTGCGGCCGCTGCGGCCGACCAGTTGCTGGTGGTCTGGGCCCGGTGGCGGGTGGTCGTGAGGCGGGCGCACTCCGGGCAGGTTTCCGTTGTGGGGACGGTCAGGGTGGTCGGGCCTGCGGAGTGGGGGACGGGGACTACGGGGTGGGGTGTCATGCGTGGTCCTCGCGTTCGTGTTGGTGGAGGTCCGTGGCCAGGTGGCGGGCGCGCAGCGTGTGCCCGTCCTGAGTGGCTGTCGCCAGGGCTTCCTTGAGGCGGATGCAGATCAGGCAGGGGTGGGTTTCGGGCGCGGCCTCGGTCAGGGCGGTGTGTGTTGTCACTGGGGGCCGCCGCCCCTGCCCTGGCGGCTGAGGGCGTTTGCCGCGGCCACGCGGGTGTGGAGGGTTTCCGCCGGGTGCGCCTGGCGGAGATGGCGCTGCAGGGTCGTTGTGAGGTGGTGGGCCGTTTCCGTGCGGCCTTGGTCCACGGCTTTCTCGTAGGCCTGCTTGAGCTTGTCGCAGTTGGCGCAGCGGGCGCGGTCCGCCGTCGTCATTTCGTTCGATCCTTTGCGTGTTCCGCCCTTGCGGAGCGGGCAACTCCCGTTTGTATGTTCAGGGTTGTGGGTCCGGGGCTGTGGGCGCTAGGGATTGATGTCCCCAGTCGCCACTGGGGAGATGGGAGTTGCGCCCATGCCAGCGCGGCCGAAGGTGCTGAAGCCCGAGCGCTCTGCCCGTGACCTGTTCGGATCGAAGTTGCGGGCGCGTCGGGAGCGGGAGGGGCTGAGCCTGGAAAAGCTGGCAGGGCTGGTCAAAGTCAGCAAGAGTCACTTGTCGCGCATTGAGACGGCCGAAGTCATGCCACCGCCGCAGTTGCCGGCCCTGCTGGACGTGGCGTTCAGTACGGACGGGATCTTCGAAGAGCTGTACGCACTGGCTTGTCGAGAAGCGCACCCTGATCCTTTCGCGCGGTACAAGGCCCTTGAGGTGTGTGCGCAGCGCATTCAGGAGTACAGCGGCCAGTTCATTCCGGGTCTCTTGCAGACGGAGGGCTATGCGCGTTGTCTGTTTGAGACCGCCGACCCGAGGAAGTCCCCAGAAGCAATTGAGGAGTTGCTTGTCGAGCGCATGGCGCGGCAAGCGGTTCTGTGTTCTGATTCGCCGCCGGACCACTCCGTTGTTCTGGACGAGGAGGCGCTTTGGCGAGGCTTCGGGGGAGCGGCAGTCATGCGTGACCAGCTGGCCCTGCTCGCCCGGCTCACACTGACTGCAACGACCACCTTGCAGGTTGTTCCGCTCGCGCACGGAGGACATGCTCTGACCGGCAGCTCGCTGAACATGCTGACGCTCGGCGACGGGACCCAGGTTGCCTTGGAGGAGGGTAATAGCCGCCGGGCGTTGCTTGAAGATGCGGTAACCGTCCGGAAGCGGCAACGATCTTTCGACGTGCTGAGGTCATGTGCTCTCTCGCCGAAGGACTCGGCAACGCTGATTCGTTCCGTGATGGAGACGCTTCCCGGCGAACCCGAGTCCTGATCGCTTCCACGCGGAGTGGTGTGTGTCGAGTTACTCCGGCAGCGGAGTCAGCAACTGCCTTGTCCGGGAGCCCGGGTGTGTCGCCAGAGGCGATGTGCCCACTCGGGCTACGAAGACGTCCTTACCCCCGCGCTCAGGGCGCGGTCGTTGTTCATGGCTGCCATCAAGAGCAACGACTCCTGCCCCTCAAACCGGGACTCGGGTGCCGGGCCCGGTGGACCGTATGCGTGCCCCCATACCGGCACCGCTTCCTGCGCTGACTGTGTCCCCCTGTTGAAGGCATGGCCGGGGGCACCGGGCCCGAGGGGCACCGTCGGCGACGGCAGCGGTACCCCGTCGGGGGTGCTCGAAGTGGATGAGTGGGATGAGAGCGGGCGCGTGACGAAGTGCTGGCATCGGAGTGGTGGGTGACCCTGGACCGCCGGTAACCAGGGCTGTTTCACCTGGCGTTAGGCTGGCCGGGAACGTACGTGCAGGGAGTGGAAATGCGGGCACCTCGTACGCTGGTGCTGTGCTGGAACACTTCACGATCTACTGAGGAGAGCTTCGTGGCCACTCGCGTTTCCCGGCACGCGTTCCCGGCAGACAGCGCTACGGCAGAGGGCAACGTTGCTCGTGTTCAGAGCCTTGCCCGGATTCTCGGCCGTCTTGAGGAGTCGGAGATGTCCCGCTCCCGCGCCCTTGGCAGTGCGCTGACAGTGGCCAAGCAGTACTGTGCGGCTGATCCGGAGGCGTCGAACCTGGAGACGTGGGAGGCGTGGGTCACGGCTATGCAGGTCGGCTGTGCCTTGTTCGACTCGGCCACGGCAGCGGAAGGCCCCGTGCCGTGTCGGATCGGGAGCCAGGGCGAGGTGAGGAACCTCCCGGCGACTGGAGCGACGTCCTATACCCATGCTGGAGCCTGGCTCACCTCCGTTTACCTGGCCACGGTCTGCCGTGAGAATGAACGCCTTGACCGGCTGATGCAGGTGCCGGTTTCCTTTCTGCGTGCGTCCGGAGCGGAAATCGAAGAGTACGTCTACGGCTGGGTGGAGGCTCTGCAGAATTTCTGGAACGGCCGGGCGGCGGAGACCTGGGCCAAGCTGATTGACGCGATCAATGGCACTGACGTCGAGACAGTTCCGGTCTTCAACCGAGAACTGACGCTGAAGATCATGTATCCCCCCGTTGAGCTGTTTCAGCTTCTCAATCGAGGTGAGACCGAGCAGTTCAACACGTCGCTTGCAGGATTTCTTGCCTGGCACAAGCAGTACTGGACTGGAAGTGAAGCGCGCTCCTTGGACAGCGAAGGGCTGGTCGCCTTGAGTTTGCTTGCCATTGTCTGTATGGCTTACGACAACGATGTGCCGATCGAGGTCGAGTCCGAATACTTGCCCAAGCATCTGCTCAAGCGTTCCTGGGTGGGGGAGTGCGACGCCTGACCGTGCCGCTCTGAACTGAGTCAAGTCGCCGCCGAATTGGACCGTCGAGCGGTTCCTGTGCTTCGGCTTGCCTGGCCTGTCACGTCACGAGATGGCAGTTGAAGTGACCCGTGTGGCCATCCACGTGCACAAGTGATCACCTGCTGACGGAATGGAATGCATATGGCTGTAGGTGACCTCTCTCCAGAGGTCTTGTCGTGGCTGACGGAGAATGGCTGGTCTCCCGGGAGGGACATCGGCACCGAGTGCGACGAGGACATCGACGTGCGTGTGCGTGACTCGGAGCGACAGGGGACACCTCTTCAACCGTCTGATGCTGCGAAGCGAATCATCCGAACCTATGGCCTGCTGAAGCTGAAGCATCCGAGGGTTTCGGGTCGCATTCTGAAGATGGAGCCTGCGGCCGGTTATGAGGGTGACGCGGAAGATATTTCTGAGCTGGCCTCGAACTTGGGCTGTCGCCTCTTCCCCGTCGGGTACGACTCCGAGGAGTTCGGGCTGGTGCTTGTGGACGAGCGGGGGCGGTTCTTCTACCTTCACCACACCGGAGGTTATTTCTGGGGGGCGGATGAGGACGAAGCGTTCACGAGATTTTTGACAGGCGCCCACGCGCCGGACGCGGAGGACTTCTTTGTCTGACCAGTTGCCGACGGTGGCGTCCTCGCTGCTCATCAACGACACCATCGTCAGTCACACCAGCCTAGTGCGTCGTGATTCCGTTGGCGTTACTTGATCTCGTGTGTCTCGTTGCTGCTGGCATGGAGCTCTCCGTTGAACAGGCCGCCGAGTTGCGGGCGTTGGCGAACAGCCGGGATGTGTCCGCGG